>NZ_JBIUXY010000004.1:0-237514 GCF_044744225.1 Glutamicibacter sp. NPDC087344
GCCTCGATCTGTTCATCGTTCATGACCCAAAATTAACAGACTTGTGTAGAGATTAAAAGACCTTCCAGCAATAACCTAACAAAGTGCTACTAGGATCGACTCAGCTGATACAAATTTCGGCTCTCTAGTCTCGGTAACGGAAAGTTGAAGTTTCAAGGGAGTGCAGCATGAAAAAGAAATCCAAGATCATTATCGGCTCGTCACTCGCTGGCGTAATCGTCCTTGGCGCCGTCGCCGCCACGGCCGGTCCGGTCATCTACCGCGACCTGATTGTCGGGGAAGCCGAGCAGGCTCCAACACTTGAAACAAAACCTTCCAGCAGCGCAACCTCGAGCGCAACGGATGCTGACCTTGACGGGCAGTGGGACATCGGCTCCGGCTCCTTTGCCGGCTACCGAGTTGACGAGGTGCTCAACGGGACCGATGTGACCGTTGTCGGCCGCACCGAAGAGGTCTCCGGAACGCTGTCGATCGAGGATGAAAACCTCACCGACGCAGAGATCACGGTGGACGTGGCATCAATCTCCACCGACTCAAGTCGCCGGGATGACTACTTCCACAACACCACCATGAGCGTGGGTGAGTTTCCCACGGCCACGTTCACCCTGGGTGATTCGGTGGACATCGCGGCACTCAGCGAATCAGGGGCCAACACCACGGTTCCCGTGGAAGGTGAACTCACCCTGGCCGGAACTACCCAGCCGGTGACTCTGGAACTGGAAGCCGTCATCGACGGGGAGAGCGGTCAAGCGGTTGGCCAGATTCCGGTGACCTTTGCAGACTTCGGCATCGACGCTCCGGACCTTGGTTTCGTCAAAGTCGAAGATCAGGGAGTGATTGAGTTCTCCGTGAATCTTGAGCGCTCGTAGCTTTGCGAATCAGGGAGTTCTCAGGGCAAGCCCCGGATCACCTGCTCCAAACCAAAGCCAATTGCTTGGCGGAGGATTAAAACCTGAAAGGTCCGCTGCATGGCTGCAGCGGACCTTTCAGGTTTTGCGGTGAGTACTAGGCGCGGGACTTGTTTGCCAGGTACTCGGTTGCCTCTTGCTTTTCACGGGCAACCATTGCTTCGTGTTCCTTGCGCAGCTTCACGTGCTGCGGGTTCTTGCGAAGCAGAAGGTAGCCAATGCCAACCAGGATGAACCAGATCGGGGTCGCGATCAACCCGGCGCGGGTGTCCGCATCTTGGGTGAAGGCCCACAGCAGGAAGGCGAAGAATGCCATCACAATCCATGGCATGACCAGGCCGCCTGGCATCTTGAAGATCGACTTGTCGTGAGCCTGCGGACGGCGCTTGCGGTAGACCAGGTAGCTGACCAGGATGATCGTCCAGACGAACATGAAGCACAGCGAGGAAATGGTGGTCACAATCGAGAAGCCGGTGGACTTGTCCAGGCCGAAGACCAGCAGCACAATCGAGCTGAGCAGCACCACACCGGTGAGGAACAACGCGTTGCGCGGAACCTGGCGGCCGGTGAGACGGGCGAAAGCACGCGGAGCGTTGCCGTCCGTAGCCAGGCCGAAGACCATGCGGGAGGTCGAGTAGATGCCCGAGTTGGCCGAGGACATGGCGGAGGTCAGCACCACCGCGTTGACCAGGTGCGCCGCGGCGCCCAAACCGGCCAGCGAGAACAGCATCACGAATGGCGACTCATCTGGGCTGAAACGGTCCCAAGGAATCACGGACATCAGCACGATCAGCGAGCCGACGTAGAAGAGCAGCACACGAACCGGGATCGCGTTGACGGCCTTGGGAAGGTTGTGCTCCGGGTTCTTGGTCTCCGCGGCAGCGGTACCAACCAACTCGATGCCGACAAAGGCGAACACGGCGATCTGGAAGCCCATGATGAAGCCCATCACACCGCCGCCGAAGAAGCCGGTACCCACGTTGAACAGGTTCAGGAACGATGCCTTGGCACCGTCGTGTTCGAACCCGGTGAAGATCAAGACCAGACCGACAACAATCAGGACCACAATGGCAACGATCTTGATCAGTGCGAACCAGAACTCGGTTTCACCGAAACCGCGCACAGACGGCAGGTTCAGAGCGATCAGTGCAATGATCACGATCAGGGCTGGAATCCAGACCGGGATCAGCGGCAGCCAGTAGGTGACGTAGACCGAGGCAATCACGATCACGTCGGCAACGCCGGTGACGATCCAGCAGAACCAGTAGGTCCACCCGGTGAAGAAGGCGGCCCACGGGCCCAGGATATCTCCGGCAAAGTCGGAGAAGTTGCGGTAATTGGTGCGGCTGAGCAGCAGCTCGCCCATGGCGCGCATCACGAAGTACAACATGAAGCCGATGACCATGTAGACCAGGATGACCGACGGGCCGGCGACGGAAATGGTTTTGCCTGAACCCATGAATAGGCCGGTGCCGATCGCGCCACCGATGGCAAGCAACTGGATATGTCGATTGGAGAGGGCTCGTTTGAGCTCCGGTTCTCCACTATTTGAGACTTCAGTGGACTCTTGTGCCACTTTTTGCCCCTTTCATACGGTGCTTCCCCAACGGAAAGGATCAGACTCTGGTGCGAGCCATGACGGCCCAGTTAGAGACATTACCGTAACTGGCAAATGAATATGTAATTGCTGTCACAGCCCTGTGAAAGTCCTCTCTCACATTGGCGTTAATACTGTTCACGCCGGTGGAAGCACAAGCGTGTACATGAGTAGTCTAGAGATATGGCATTTCGAAATCGTCGAGCAGCGGCTCTTCCGGCAAAACTGTCCCGTTCGTGGCTCTTGGTCAATGCGGCCAAGGATGAAGACTTCGCTCCGGCGCTAGCGTCAGAAGCGGACTCGGTCATCTTCGACATGGAAGCTGCAGTGCCTGATGACAAAAAGGCAGAAGCACGTGACAAGGTTGTCCATGCACTGTCCAACGGCATGACCGCCTGGGTACGTGTGAATGGGATCGACACCGACTACTGGAGTGAGGACCTGGCCGCCCTCTCCGCAACACCGGGCCTGCGTGGTGTCATGCTGGCCATGACCGAAAAACCGGAACAGGTCACCTACACCGCGATGCGCTTGCGCGCAGGTACCCCGGTGCTGGCGCTGATTGAATCCGCGGTCGGCATCGAGAACGCGACGGCTATCGCCTCCGCTCCGGGAACCTTCCGCCTGGCCTTCGGCGTGAACGACTTCCGCAAGGACACCGGTGTCTCCGATGATCCGTTGGCCCTGGCGTACGCCCGTGGCAAGCTGGTGGTCGCTTCCCGCGTGGGCAAACTGCCCGGCGCCATTGACGGCCCGCCTCCGGCTGGTGCCGATGGAGCCAAGGTGACCGAGGAGACCCTGGTGACTGCGTCCATGGGTATGACCGGGAAGCTTTCGCTATCGCCCGATCACGTGGATGGCATCAACGCCGGCCTGGCACCGAGCGAAGATGAGCTGTCCTGGGCCATGGAGCTGCTGGAAGCGCATGCTGCCGGGGCATCGGTGGGCGACGGTTCCTACCTTCCGCGTTTGGCTCGTGCACAGAAGATCGCCGACCTGGCCGACTCCTACGGGCTGTGGAACGCATAATCTGACTTGTCAGGCTGTTGCCCGCGAGGAAAATGACCTTGCGGGCAACAGGCAGGGCTAGCACCGTCAGTCCGCCCTTCAGGGCTGCGAATGAGGAGCCGCAAGATGCGTATTGCCGTGATTGGCGCCGGAATCGGCGGCCTGGCCGTGGCGGTCGGGCTGCAGGCCGACGCCCACGAGGTGACGGTTTTTGAACGGCAGTCCAGTCCCAGTGCCATTGGCGCCGGGCTGACACTCTTTGGCAACGCATTTGACGCTCTGGACGTCCTGGGGCTTGGCGAAGCGGTCAGAAGCATTTCCAGCGGCGCCATCGCCTCCATGCGCTCCGGGCAACAAGACCCCTCAGGCAAGTGGTTGCTCACCGTGCCGCAAGGGTCGATGACCGGCCTGCGCAGCGTACACCGCGTTGAGCTTCACCAGACGCTGCTCGCGCACCTGGCCCCTGGATCTTTGCACTTCGGTGCGTCGGCACTGATTGCCCAGGATGGTTCCCCGCGTGTGAGCGTGGATGAAACGATGAGTGATTTTGATCTGGTGATCGTGGCTGACGGCATTCGAAGCCGCAACCGCACCCTGCTCGGGTTGGATCCGGGGCTTCACTATGCCGGATACACCGCCTGGCGTGGGGTCACCAACCGCCCGGTGGATCTTCGGGGCGAAGCCGGGGAGACATGGGGACACGGACAGCTTTTCGGCATTGTCCCGCTACCGGATGACCGGGTGTATTGGTTTGGCACGCTCAGCACCGCGCCGGGAATCACCGCCGCAAATGAGCACGAGCAGGTATGCCGCGAATTTACCGGGTGGCATGATCCGATCCAGGAATGCCTGCAGGCCACCGATGCGCAGGCGGTGCTCCGCCATGACATTTATGATCTCGCCAAACCCGTCAGCTCCCTGACGCGCGGCCGCACCGTGCTGCTGGGGGATGCTGCTCATGCCATGACCCCTAATTTGGGCCAGGGGGCAGGGCAGGCGCTGGAAGATGCCGCAACCTTGGTACTGCTGTTGCGGGGCAATGGCGCCAAGGAAGTGCCCGGTGTGCTGGCTCGTTATGAGTCCCTGCGCCAACGCCGGACCAGTGAGCTGATGCGCCGTTCGCGGACTGCCGGACGCCTCGCGCAGGCGTCCAATCCCCTGGCCGTCGGACTGCGAAATACGGCATTGCGGCTGATGCCGGGAATCATCATGGGAACACTGAGCCAGCGGATGCAGCGGTGGCCGCGACCGGGGCAGTAGCCAGTTCATGATTCCCGGCGTTTGGCCAGCTCGACGGGGTGAACTGTGGCCCGCACGGTAGGCGCGCTCCAAGGAAATCGGCCCACGCACCTACCGCAGCTCGGGGATCAACCTTGGCGAGCCTTCATCCGCGGGTTCTTTTTGTTGATGACAAAAACCTTCCCGCGTCGACGGACCACTTGGGCGCCTGGCATTTTCTTCAGTGCGCGTAAGGAATTACGTACTTTCACCTTTCACCTCCTTCTTCGGCGATATCTGAGAAGAAGTCGTTGCCCGGAGCGACCGAACCCAGCAGCTCCGCGTCAGATAGTTGGCAGCTTGCCAGCAGCTCGTTGAGCTCGTCGTGCTGGTGCTCGGAGCCGACCGCCACGATCAACGTCTGGGCGGTTCGGCTTTCCCAACGCCCCGCCGATTCCAACCAGACACGTGGCCCGGCACCGCTGAGCGCGATTTGGTGCCCTGGGGCGCTGGCAACCCATAAACGTCCCCGAAGGTATGTGCAGGACTGCGCAAGTTCCGGAAGTGCCTCACGGAAACGCTGTGCGTGAAATGGCCGGTTGAAACTCAAAGATATGGGCTTAGGTGCATATATAGGCTTTGACAAGCTACTTTGCTGGGGAACATAACCTGGAGTCGCGCGATGTTTGGAAGCTTGGACCTGATAGGTTCCCATTCCGCCGTCGTGGGCGCACAAGGTGGCGTGGGGTGCCATCTGTCCTGAGAGTTCCACACCGCGCAGGTATTGCGGTGAACCTTGGCTCAGTTCAACTGCCTGTTCGCCAAGCAGGGATGCACTCAAGCCTTCGACCGGGATCAAGGTGTCAACCAGTGATGCCTCGAAATGGAGGAACTCGCCTGGAGTTCTGGCGTCCTCCTCGATTGCATTGAAACCGGACTCCCAGAGGGTGTGCCGGTCCCACATCTGGTCTTCCAAGCTCGCCGGGTCGAATGCCAGCGCAACGCTGGATACCTGGTGGCCGGCGCTGGCCAGGTGCGGAATCATGATGTCCAGAACCGTATTGCTGTGCCAGGTTGGAGGCAAGGCAAGCAGGACGGTGCGCTCGGTGTCCCGCGGAGCCAAGCGCAAAACCGTCGGGAGGATCTCGAACTTGGTGGCGCACCCGAGGCAGCCATGCTCAAGTGTCGACTCGGCGCGTTCAGCGGCGGCCGTACCGCCGACGTGGCGCAGGATGCGGTGGCCTTCCAGGTAGTCATAACAGATGACAATCGCCTCGGCGTGATGTTTTTGCAGGTGGCGCAGTCCGGCATCACGGCAGGAGGCTTCGAGCGAGGTAAGGATTACAAGGTTCACACCACAGACTTTACATGCGAATGATTCTCATTAGCAAGAATGTATTCCAGGTATGAAAAACCCGCTTGGGTCCACCTGTTGGTGGAACCAAGCGGGCATGCGGAATCCTTACGCGCTGGGGTTTCGCACAATCACGCGCGAGGTGCCTAGGCCTTCAATGCTGGTTTCCAGGACGTCTCCGTCCTTGAGCCATGGGTGGCGGCCCTTGTCGTTGCGCCGGCCCAGGGCGACTCCGGCGGGGGTTCCGGTAAGAATGACATCCCCAGGCTGCAGCTCGTTCATGGCGGAGAGATAGGAGACTAATTCTTTTGCGGAGAAAATCAGGTCGTCGATGGTGCTGTCCTGCACGGTTTCCCCGTTGACAACACTGGTGATCCGCGCATTGGGCTTCAGTTCATCCGCGGTGACCAGCCATGGGCCCAGCGGGGTCGTGTGGTCCCACACCTTGCCCTGGAGCCATTCCGAGGTGCGGCCCTGGTAGCCGCGCAGTGACACGTCGCTGCTGACCGCGTAGCCGGCAATGTGGTTTTCTGCTTCATCAACTGAGATGCGTCGACCGGGTTTGCCGATGATAATCGCCAATTCCGCTTCGTAGTCCAAGCGGTGGTCTTCCGGTGGAACCTCAATGTTGTCGTTTGCGCCGCACAAGGTGGAGGCGAATTTTGCGAAGACCGACGGATACTGCGGCGGTTCCTGGCCTACCTCGGCCGCGTGCGCCCTGTAATTCAGTCCAATGCAGTACACCTTGCTGGGATTGGGGGTGACCGGAGCGTAGTTTGCTTCACCCTCCGCGATGGAATCTCCAACCAAGGCCCTTGCGATCACCTCTTGTTGGAGCTCATCGCTGAGACGTAAAAACCGTTGAACCGAATCCAGATTTTCCAGGTAGTAGACCCGGCCATCTTCGATGACGGCGGCGGTGGTGTGGCCTGGTTCGCTGGCTAGGCGGAGGGTAGCTAGTTTCATGCTTCTATCTCACTACATTTGGGCCTGCGGTGCACGCTCTTTTCAATGAAAAAAATGGTTGAAAATAAGCGTAAATACATACTAGTCAAACAGCCGTTTTGGGCAACCTCATTAGCCATGCCAGCCGGATGGCGATAAACTTAGAGTGAAATTGGGGGCTCTGGCCCCGGAACTAACGACTTGATACGTAACTAAAGTGAAGTAGGTTTTAATGTGGGAGATTTTGTTGGCGAGCGCAATCGCCAAATATTTTTCGCCTCCTGGCAGCACTTCTCGCTTGTAGCGCAGTGCCTAGTTCTGGCGACAATTATCGCTGTGTTGATCGCCGTGCTGGTGTATCGCAATAAAACCCTTGCCGGAATCGCCAACGGCATCAGCGCCATCGGTCTGACAATTCCATCCTTTGCCCTCATCGGATTGTTGATTGTGCCTCTCGGTTTCGGCGTGACGCCGGCGGTCATCGTAGTGACCTTTTTCGCCACCCTGCCCATCTTGCGCAACGCGATTGTGGGTCTGAACAACATTGAACCAACCATCGTCGAATCCGCTCGCGGGATTGGAATGGGGCGGTTCAAAACTCTTTTTTCAGTTGAAATTCCCATTGCCTGGCCAATCATCCTCACCGGGGTGCGCATCTCCGCTCAAATGGTGATGGGTGTAGCCGCAGTGGTTTCCTACGCGCTGGGCCCGGGGCTCGGCGGTTTCATTTTCTCCGGACTGTCGCGGCTTGGCGGCGCCAATTCGCTTGAGTCAGTGGTCGTCGGAGTTGTCGGCGTCGTAATCCTGGCACTCATTCTTGATCTGATCTTGCTCGGCATTGGCCGACTGACTACCCCGCGAGGTATCCGTGTCTGATTCAAAAAATTCCGCACTCGCCGCATCGGAAAACAACATCTCCGGTGCTTCCATCATGCTTGAAGAAGTAACCAAGACCTATGTTGGTCAGAAGAAGTCTGCCGTCGGCGGGCTGACCCTGGAAATCCCTGCCGGGTCAATCGTGATGTTTGTCGGCCCTTCTGGCTGCGGCAAAACCACCACCCTGAAAATGATCAACCGCCTGATCGAACCGACCAGCGGGAAAATCGTGATCAACGGTGAAGATGTCACCACCATGAACGGCGATGAACTGCGCCGCCGCATCGGCTACGTGATCCAGGCCGGCGGGCTGTTCCCGCATATGACTGTGGCGGCCAACATCGCGATGGTGCCCAAGATGCTTGGTTGGGACAAATCCAAGATCGCCGCCCGCGTAGACGAACTGCTTGAGCTCGTCTCACTGGACCCGGAGCTGTACCGGGATCGTTTCCCCAAGGAGCTCTCCGGAGGCCAGCAGCAGCGTGTCGGCGTGGCCAGGGCATTGGCCGCGGATCCTCCGGTGCTGCTCATGGACGAACCCTTTGGCGCGGTGGATCCAATCACCCGCCAGCGCCTGCAGGATGAACTTCTGAACATCCAGTCAGAGGTGCAGAAAACCATCGTCTGCGTCACCCACGACTTTGATGAAGCAGTGAAGCTGGGGGACTGGATTGCCATCTTCAACGAGGGCGCCCAGCTTGAGCAATACGATTCACCCGAGCGGATCCTGGCCAACCCCGCCAGCGAGTTCGTCGAAAACTTCATCGGCTCCGGCGCCGGGCTCAAGCAGCTCACGCTGACCCGGGTGAACGAGGTCGAACTGGTGGATGCCCTGACAACAACACCGGGTAAAAAGGCCTCGGATGTCCTCTCGCAGTTGCAGGGTACCGGCCGGAAGCTTGCGGTGGTCCTGGATTCGCGCGGTCGTCCGCTGCGCCGGTTGGACCGGCGGCAGCTGTCGCGTGCGGAGATCATTGACGGTACCTATGATCAGAACCTGCCGGTAGTCGGCGAACAGGCGACACTGAACGACGCCTTGGACACCATGCTGGTGGCCAGCGCAGAGTACGCGCTGGTGACCGGGCGACGTGACGTCTTTAAGGGAATCATCACGGTGCAGACGGTCATGGAAGCCATTGCCGCGGCCAATGCCGCGATGGATTCCGGGCATGAGGCTCCGGTTGGCCTGAACTCCGGTGCCATCAACGTGGTGAACATCGAGCTTGATCCCGCCGAGTCCGGTGGTGACAAAGCATGAGCAAAGAGACCAAGGGGCTGATTTATCAGCTCGCTGGGATCGCGGCGGCGTTTGCGGTGTTGGTGATCTGGCTCGTGACGGCGAACCTGACCGATACCGAACGCCAGACGCTGGATCCGGGAACCATCGGGAAATACACATTGGAGCATCTGCAGATCACGCTGATTGCCGCAGTGATTGTGTTGCTGATTGCTATCCCGTTGGGGATCTTGCTGACCCGCCCGTCCTTGCGCAAGGCCGCCCCGGTGGTTCGCGCAATCGCCAACTTTGGCCAGGCCGCTCCGGCTATCGGTGTCATTGTGCTGCTGGCCTTCTGGCTGGGATTCGGTGCGCGCACCGCAGTGGTTTCGCTGGTGATCTATGCGATCTTGCCGGTGCTTTCAAATACCATCGTCGGCCTGCAACAGGTTGATCAACGCCTGGTTGAAGCTGGACGCGGTATCGGCATGAGCCAACTGGCAGTCTTGTTTAAAGTCGAATTGCCGTTGGCCGTGCCAGTGATGCTCTCTGGTATTCGCACCGCTTTGGTGCTGCTGGTGGGAACCGCAACGCTGGCGACATTTATCAACGGTGGCGGACTGGGAATCCTGATCACCACCGGGGTGAACCTCAACCTGAATGTGGTCCTGATTGCCGGGTCGCTGTTGGTCGCCTTGTTGGCCTTGACCGTTGACTGGGTCGGCCGACTCGTTGAACAGCTTGCCCGACCGAAGGGACTGTCATGAAAAAATCATCAAAACTTCTTGTTTTGTCCTTCGCCGCGCTGATTGGTTTAACCGGTTGCGGGCTCAGCCCATCAACGGGTACCGTGCCAGACGCGGCACCTGGAAGTATCCAGCCCATTAAGGATCTGCCCGACGGGGCAACGGCTACGGTCACATCCAAGTCATTCACCGAGCAGCTGCTGCTCGGCAAGATCGCTGTGATCGCCTTGGAGACTGCGGGATTCGATGTCACTGATTTGACCAACGTTCCCGGGTCCCAGCCTGCTCGCCAGCTCCTGCTCTCTGGAGATGCCAACGCCTTGTGGGAGTACACCGGGACCGCATGGCTGACCTACCTAGGCCATGAAGAGCCCGTCTCCGGTGCTGATGAGCAATGGCAGGCCGTGCATGATGAGGATGTTGCCAACGACATTGTGTGGGGAGATCCTGCCCCGCTGAATAACACCTACGCGTTGGCGATGAACCGAGAAAATGCAGACCGGTTGGGTATCACCAAACTCTCGCAGCTCAAGGAGCTGGACAAGTCGGACCTCACCTTCTGCGTTGACCCGGAGTTCAACTCCCGTCGCGATGGGTTGACCCCGATGCTGACCCATTACGGCATCGACCGGGGCAAGGGTGTCTCAGAAGACAACATTGGGCTCTACGACGTCGGTGCCATCTATCAGGCAACCGCGGACGGCGCATGCAATCTCGGTGAAGTTTTCACCACGGACGGACGCATCAAGGCGCTGGATTTGACCGTCCTGGAAGACGATCTGGATTACTTCCCGAGCTACAACGCGGCGCCTGCGTTTAATGGCGAGTTCATCCGCGAATATCCTCAGGCTCAGGAAATCATGGCGCAGATTGCTCCATTGCTAACCGATGAGGCCTTGATGGACATGAACTACCAAGTGGATGTTGTTGGTCGTGAACCTTCAGATGTGGCATTTGAATGGATGGTGGACCAAGGTTTGGTGACCAGTCCTTAGGCGTCAATAGCCAACACCATCAAAGAGGTGCGTTCCGGGAACTAACTGCGACCGGGACGCCCCTCTTTTTTGGCTCGGATTTCAGGTCTAGCCATGAGGGCCTCGGATGGCTAGATTAGGTCGTGGGACCGGGTTGCCGGGTACGCTGCCGCCGGTGAATCACGAAACTCGATGGTGAGAGCAAACATGTTGAAATATTTTTGGTGCATAAAAGCGCAAGTCAGGTGTTGATTTTTGCCGTATTTGACGGAGTTTGAGGAAATTTCACGCAAAAGTGGTTGACGGTTCAACTTGATTGATGCAATACTGATATCAACGAAACAAATTGAAGCATCAACTAATTCGTTGGATGCTCACGAAAGGACAACATCATGACTGTAGCTGCAACTTCGCCACTGACCGCCGGTACCTGGAACCTGGATCCTTCGCACTCCGAGATCGGATTCTCGGTCCGCCACGCAGGCATCTCCAAGGTCCGCGGCAGCTTCACCGAGTTCGATGCAACCCTGACCACCGGTGAGAGCCTGGCTGATTCTTCGGTTGAGGCCACCATCCAGATCGCTTCGGTTTCCACCAAGGATGCAAACCGCGATGGCCACCTGAAGAGCGCCGACTTCTTCGATGCAGAGCAGTTCCCAACCATGACCTTCAAGTCCACCGGAACCAAGGGCGATGCAGGAGAGTTTGTTGTTGTTGGCGACCTGACCATCCGTGGCGTGACCCAGCAGGTTGAGCTGGAGACCGAGCTGGGTGGCCAGGCAGTAGACGCATTCGGTGCAACCCGCGTAGGTTTCTTCGCTTCGACCACCATCTCCCGCAAGGAATTCGGCATCACCTGGAATGCCGCACTGGAAGCCGGCGGTGTACTGGTCAGCGACAAGGTAAAGATCGAGATCGACGCCTCGTTCGTCCTGCCAACCGCAGAATAGATTTCCCGACAACCGCCTTGGGGAAGGCGGCAGAGGGCCGATACCAAGAAAACCTCCGAACCGTTATTGTTACGGTTCGGAGGTTTTCTTGTTAAAGCGTTAGTGGAGACCGCCTGGATTAGTAGCCAAACCCGGTCGAGGATGCCGTGGCGCCAAAGATTCCCAAGATGATGAAAAGAACAAAAAACAGGAATGTGATGCCGCTGAGGATCGTACCGATCCAGCCGGTAACTTTTCCGACGGTGGCGGAAGTGTTGAATTCACGCTCAGCCTTGTTGGCCTTCACGATCGCGATGGGCCCCAGGATGAGCCCGACAAAAAAGAGGGAGAGGATCCCAAGAACCATCGAGGTCTGGGCCAGCTGGGCACCTTCGGGGTTGACCATCGGGTAACCGTATCCTGGCTGATTGCCGAACTGCTGCTGATTCTGGCCTTGGTACTGCGGTGGCTGATATGGCTGCTGACCGGCGCTACCTGGCCCGGAGCCGTAGCTGCCCGAGGTGTAGGGGTTGTTTGGCTCGTTGCTCGGGGTCGTCATCAGACGGCTCCTCTCGTGATTTGCGGATGATTAATTCCATTCAAGCAACTTTCCGTTACATTCGGGGGAAATGACGCGCAAAGTTTTGTATCAATTCGCTTCGGGTGCCGTCTATTTGCTGAGGTTAGGCCGGATTTCGTTTGCGCCAAAGACGGTGGGTGGTGGTGGCAACAACTGCCAGTATCAGGCTCAGCCATAATCCATACGCAAAAATCTGCGCATACTGCGATTGCTCGGCCAAATCAGCGGTGAGATAGGTGGCTGCCGAAGCACCGAGGAACAGCGAAAAAACAAAAAGCGACACCGTGGTGGCGCGAGCTTCGGGCGCAATGTCCGTGGCCCAGCCCTGCATGGAGGAATGCATGATGGCGTTCGCCGCACCAAGTGCAAAGGCGGTGAGCGTGTAGGAAATGGGCGAGGGCGCAAAGGCTGAGGGAAGGAAGCCAACGCTGAGTGCGGCAGCTCCAATGCCGATCAGCCACGTTCGGGTGAATCTGGTGACCAAGCGGCGCATGAGCCGAGCACCAAGAATGACACCCAGGGCGAAGGCGCAGCCCAAAACGCCGGAGAGGCCAACGCTCACCCCTGATTGCTGAAGGGCTGGCACCACATAGGTCAGTAGGCCCATGAGCAATGCACCCTCGACAAAAACAATCGCATAGAGCGCCAGATTCATGGGTCGCAGGGCAGCCCGAAAATTTGTTCCACTGCGGCCACGTGGGGCCTCCTGCAACTGTCGCAGTGAGAATAATGCTGCCACGGAACCCACGGCGGGAAGCAGGAACACCACACGCCAATCAAGGTAGGTGGCCAGTAGTCCGGCTGCCAAGGTGGCCAGCGTGGTTCCCAAGGATGAATAGATCTGCAGGTCGGACAGGCCGCGAGCGCGCTCAATGCCCTGACGGGTATCTCCAAGCAGGGTTAATAACGTGGGGTACAGGGCACCGAACATCAGCCCGGTGAAGGAGCGAGCCACCAGCAACGGCAGGTAGCTGGCGAACAAAACGCTGGCGAGTGCACCGAGAATCGCGCCCACCAGGGCGCAACGCAGCACGGTCAAGCGGCCGAAACGGTCGCTGAGCAAGCCCCAGATAGGTTGTCCCACCGCATAGAACAGCGCGTAGAAGGCGACAAGTTCCACCGCTTCGGCAAGGGACAGTGCGGTACTCGCGGCCAAGATCAACAACATCGGCGCGGTGCCGTAGCGGTCGAAGAACGAGAGGAAACCGATGAAGCGTAGCGCTGAGTCCGGAACCCGTGCTGGTTTTGAGTCTATGGGTTCAGCGTTATCCACGCGCTATTCCTCCTGGGTGCAGTGATCCATAGACCATGTAATCAGAAAGGATATGGAGAGTCGCCATGGATGACGGCATGTCACGGGTCGATGGCTCTCTGTGTCAGAGGCGGAGTTGAGGATCACCTGACTGTTTCTGAATGTTTAACATAGCTTCAGTCACGCGAGCTGTACTGAAATTTTGTACAAGTCGATTGCGACAAAAACTCGACCTGCTCTTCGTTTAGATCACTTGATCCATTCTCAGGGTCTCGCTCTGGTGGCAAAGCTGAGGTGTTGAGCTCGACAGATCGAGTACTGCGTCGGCCTGTGCCGCGGCCTGCGGGTTGTGGGTCACCAGTCCGATAGCGGCTCCACGCAGAGCTTCTTCTTTCAGCAGGCGTTGGAGCACCTGCTGATTTTGCACGTCGATTCCGGTGGTTGGTTCGTCCAGCAACAAAATATCCGCCTGCCGTACCAGCGCCTGCGCCAGGAGCGCACGCTGTTGCTGGCCTCCGGAGAGGCTTGCAAATGGTTTGCGGGCCTTCTCTAGCAGGTCGACCCGGGATAGCGCCTCGGTGATTCGGCGGTTTGCTTCACGTCGAGGCGTGGGAAGTCCCCATAAGCCCATGGCCACCGCATCGCGAGCGCTCAAGAGCAGGCCTGGAGCGGGATTGGGGCGCTGCAGTACAAGCGCTGTTGTTCCGGAGCGAACCAGGGTGCCCGCGGTTGGCTTGAGGTAGCCAGCCAGCAGGCCCAAAAGTGTTGATTTTCCCGAGCCATTGGGGCCGATGATGGCGGTGAGCTCCCCGGGGTGCAGCTTCACGCTGAGGTCGGTGAGGATGGCGCGGTCGCCGTAGCTGAAGGCCAGGTGGGATGCGGTGAGTTTGGGAAGTGATTGAGACATGCCCCCATCCTATCAATTGATAATGATTCCTATTAACGATAGTGTGCTTCTCGTGCTTATCGAACCCTTCACCACAGACTTCATGCTGCGCGCCCTGCTCGGCGGCAGCCTGGTCGCCGTCATTTGTGCCATTGCCGGAACCTGGGTCGTCATCCGGGGGATGGCGTTCCTCGGCGAAGCCATGGGGCACGGCATGCTCCCCGGAGTGGCGCTGGCCGGACTGTTGGGACTTCCGCTGCTGGTAGGCGCCGGAGTGAGCGCCGTGGCCATGTCGCTGATTCTCGGTGCGCTGCAGCGTCGGGGCAGCCTGGGATATGACACCAGCATCGGGTTGGTGTTCACCGGAATGTTGTCCTTGGGGGTGATCATCGTGTCCCACTCCCGGAGTTTCGCCACCGACGCGACCGCCATGCTCTTCGGCGACATCTTGGGTGTGGGCGTCTCAGACCTATGGGTTCTGGTTGTCGCACTGCTTTTGACGCTGGCCATCGCCGTGGGTTTCCACCGCGCATTTGTCGCCGTTGCCTTTGATACCCGCATCGCCGCCACCTTGGGCCTGCGCCCGGCGCTGGCACAGCAGATGCTGGTGGCCCTGGTCAGCCTGGCGGTGCTTGCCTCATTCCAAGCCGTTGGCACGCTGCTGGTGATCGGGTTATTGCTCGCCCCGGTGATGGCCGCCCGTCCCTGGGTTGTCCGCATTGGACATTTGATGTTCCTCGCCGCCCTGTGCGGAATCCTCTCCGTGGTGATTGGACTGACTATTTCCTGGCATCTTGGCACCGCGGCCGGAGCGTCAATCTCAGCTATCGCGATCCTCGGCGCAGGTTTATCACACGCCCTACGGGCGCTGACCAACCGGTCCCGTCCCGCGCTGGAATCTGCTCAGCACTCCGTCTCAACCGTTCAGTCATAGAAAGTTCACGTGAAAAAACCACTCATCGCAATCCTCACCTTGAGTTTGGGGTTAACCTCCTGCGCCGCCACAAGTACCGCGCAAGATGCCGCCACACCGACGTCAACCTCGCCGGCACCGTCGGGGGAACAGCCGGCCGGACACGGAGAAATCGCAGGGGCGCAACAGGTCGCCGAAGCGCCGCTGCACCTGCTGTCCATCGACCAGCAAGGCAACGCCGGCCTGCTGGATCTGCTCACGGAAGAAACAACGGAGCTCATGGAGCTCGGCGAGGTTAAAAGCACCTCATCTGACGGGCGTTACGTATTCGCGGAAACCGCACAAGGGCTGCAAATCCTGGACAGCGGACTGTGGAGCTGGGACCACGAAGACCACTTCCACTACTACAAGGCAGAACCCCAGCTGATCGGCACCATGACCGATGCCGGGCCGGCAAAGGTTTCTTATCCGGCGCTGTCCACGGCAGGCCACACCGGGGTGTATTTCCCGACAGACGGGGCAGCCGTGCTGTTGGATAACGAAGCGTTGGCCCGCGGAGAAATCTCCGAAACCTTCCGTCTTGAGGTTGGAGCCAAGCAGGGGGGTATCGTTCCGCTCGGAGATGGCGCACTGGTCAGCGCCCAGGGCGAGTCCGGAAAACCCGGAACGCTCAGCTACTACAACGCCGATGGCACATCCCTTCCCGGAACCGAAACAACCTGCAGCAATCCCGGGGCCGGGACCACCACCGCGGCAGGGACCGTCATTGGCTGTACCGAAGGGGCGTTGCTCGCCACCTGGGACGGGGAAAACCCGGAGCTTGCGCTGATCGACTACCCGGACCAAGCCCAGCTGGGTGATGACCCGGTGCAATTCAACCAGCGCAAGGGACGCCCGGCCGTCGCCATGGCCGACACCAAGGACGGCGCATGGGTATTGAACGTGCGCACCCGCGAATGGGACCAGGTTTTCAAGGGAACAGCAGTAGAGCAGGTCAGCGCCGTGGGTGATACCGACGGGCATGTGGTCGCTGTGGATAATTCTGGCCGGGTATTGGTACAGAGCACCAAAGACCCGCAAATCAACTACTCCACCGCGGAACTGGAGGGCGGCTCCGGCGGACAGCTCATGATTGATGCCGAACGTGCCTATCTCAGCGCCCCGGAGTCGGGTGTCGTGTACGAAATTGATTTCGCTGATGAAGCCCGGATTTCACGGACGCTGACCCCAGCCACCACCCCTGAGCATGTTCAGGAGGTCGGACGATGAGCACCAAAAAACATAAAACTCCGCGGGTTGTGCAGCTGATCGCCTCCTGCGCGGCCGGGTTGCTGGTTCTGGCCGGCTGTGCGGGCCCGGCCCAGGCCGACCAGGCACAGATTGTGGTGACCACTAACATCCTGGGAGATGTGGTGACTCAGATTGCCGGTGACCAAGCGGAAGTCACCGTGCTGATGCAAGCCAACGCCGACCCGCATTCATTCGGGATTTCCGCCCAGCAGGCCGCAAAGATGCAACAGGCCGACCTGATTGTCAGCAACGGGGCCGGCCTGGAAGAAGGACTTGCCACCAACCTGGAGCAAGCCAACGCCGCGGACACCACACTATTCGAAGCAATGGATCACCTTGAGCCGCTGGACTACGCGGCCCAGGCAGACCACCAAGGGGCAGACCCGCACTTCTGGACCGACCCGCAACGCATGGACCAGGTGGTCCAGGCCCTAGGCCAAGAGCTGGAAAACCTGCCGGGAATCAACAGCGAACTGCTCCAGCAATCAGTGACGGAGTACCGCGGCGAACTCACCGCGCTGGACTTGGCGCTCGCCGAAGATTTTGCGCAGATCGATGAGCAAAAACGCGCTCTGGTGACCAACCATCACGTATTCGGATACCTGGCGGATCGATATGATTTCCGATTGATCGGAGCGGTCATCCCAGGCGGAAGCACCCTGGCTTCACCCAGCGCCGCCGACCTGCGCGAGCTCACCGACGCCATTGAATCCAGTGGGGTGCGGGCCATTTTCGCCGAGACCTCGCAGCCCGAAAAACTCATTCAGGCTCTCGCCTCGGAAGCCGGAACCCAAGTGAGTGTGCAAACGCTCTTCACCGAATCCCTGTCCGAACCAGGACAGGGAGCCGGGACGTACCTAGAAATGATGCGCACCAACGCGCAACGAATCACCGACGGGCTCAGCAATTGAGCCTCCATCCGGAAGGAACAATGAAAAAATCATCAACGTACCGATTCCCCCTGCTGGCAACGGCAGCGGTGCTGGCACTGACAGCCACCGGCTGCACTGCCGCGGCAACCGGAGAGGAAACCAACCCGACAACGGCCGAAGCCGCAGCGAAGGCCGCGCCGCTGGCCGTGTCTTATGCCAACGGGATCGCTGTCCTGGACGGAACGGACCTGTCGATCCGTTCTGAATTCAGCGCCGAAGAATTCACCCGGCTCAACGCCGCCGGCGACGGGCGAAACGTCATGGTCACCACCTCGCAGGGCTTCCAAGTCCTGGACACTGAACAGGGCCAGCTGCGCCCCATCACTTTCAGCGCCACCACGCCAGGGCACGTGGTCCGCCATGCCGGTAATACCGTGCTTTTTGATGACGGCACCGGAGACACCACCATTTTCGAATCATCCGCCCTGGCTACCAGCGGCGATGAACTGCCAGCCACGCAGGTAATCAAGGGAGAAGCCGCGCACCATGGTGTTTCGGTCAAGCTTGAGGATGGAACCCTGCTGACCACCGTGGGAACCTCTGAATCACGCAGCGGAGCCAAGGCGCTGGACGCGGACGGGAAACAGCTGGCCATCAGCGACGAATGCCCAGGAGTCCACGGTGAAGGAACCGCGGCGCATGAGTCGGTAGTTTTTGGCTGCGAGGACGGCATCTTGCTGTACCACGACGGACACTTTGAGAAGTTCACCGCCCCGGACGACTACGGACGGATGGGCAACGCCTACGTGTCTGAAAACAGCTCGTGGGTGGTGGGAGACTACAAAAACGACCCGGATGACGAAGGCTACCTGCTCAAGGCAGTCACCCTGCTGGATACCGAAGCCCACAAGTACCAAGTGATGCAGCTGCCAGCCGGTGTTGAATACACCTGGCGCGGTGTGGTGCGTGGCCCGGGGGAGAACGCCTACATCCTGGGAACCGACGGTTCGATCCACGTGCTGGACCCGGCTACCGGCAAGCTGACCGATAGCTACCCGGTGATTGAGGCGTGGGAGGGCCCCAAGGATTGGCAGGAGCCTCACCCGGCGATGACGGTGAACGGCTCGACCGCCTACATTGCCGACCCAGCCACCAAGCGGGTCCTTGCCGTGGACCTGGAAACCGGCAAGCAGACTGCCAGTGTCGAGTTGAAGACCGAGCCAAACGAGATGGCTGTGGCACTGGGCTAACCTGCCGGATCGCTCTGGTCGGCAAGCCCTAAAATCACTTCAGCAAGCGTGGAATCCATAACAACCAGGAACCCCGCAAAAGGCTCAGCCCCGCACCTTCCCCGAAGGGGGAGTGCGGGGCTGAGCCTTCTATGCAGACAAGAATTGCCGGTGCCGGAATTACAGTCCGCGGACCAGCAGCACATCCAGGACACGTGGGCCGTGGACACCCTCAACACGTTCCAGCTCGATATCACTGGTTGCCGAAGGCCCCGAAATCCAGGTCAGCGGGCGGGTCACTGTCAGACGAGGCATGGCTTCGGGAAGCAGCTGCACAATCGTGGAGACCGGCACGATGCACACATGATGGTCGGGCACCAGTGAGATGGCACGGCGCCCCTGATCTAGTTCACCGTCCAAGATGATGGTGCCGGACTCGGCGATCGATACCGCGGAAGACGTCACCACGGCGCTGGTTGCATCAAGTTCGGCAACACTCAGGCGGGTTCCAGGCTCGTCGATATGCCGGGCAATACCCTTGGGCAGCGAGGACAACCATCCGGTGTCAAGCCCATGCGGGTACACCACGGAGGAGGCCTGACCCAGCTTGGCAGCCACGACCTGGGAAACCTGCGAGGCGTCAATGACGTCCACACCGGCCTTGTAATCGATCAGGCGGTCAACCAGCATCTCGATGAGTTCAGCTTCACTCATCTGAGAGCTGGTGCGGTATTCACGCGGGATGTCCTCGGCCGCCGGGGCATCGGCCAGGGCCGAACGAATACGTCCGAGGATTTCGTTTTTGGCGCTCACTTGGATTCCTTTTCGTCGCTCCACCAGTCGCGGAATGACTTATTCGGCGGGGCAGGGATATCGCGGCTGGCGGTCCAGCCGGCGGCGATCCCCGGAAGCTTTTTGATCTTTTTACTCTTGCCGGCGGCCAGTCGTCCCACGGGCAGAGCCTTTTCCAGCAGGGCCAGGTTCCGGCCCTTGCCCAAGGCCCAGGAACCGCCCTTCATCAGCAGATCCATCTGGGTGGGGATCTTGTGTTTGTCGCGGTTCGCATCCACGTCATCCCCGCGCAGGTGCACCAGGATTTCAGGAATGTTGATCTTGACCGGGCAGGCCTCGTAGCAGGCGCCGCACAGCGAAGACGCATAGGGCAGGGAGCCGTTGTCCTCTGCTTCGATGCCGGTCATCAACGGTGAAAGGATGGCGCCGATGGGACCCGGGTAGGTTGAGCCATAGGCATGGCCACCGGTGCGCTCGTAGACCGGGCACACGTTCATGCAGGCCGAGCAACGGATGCAGTTCAGTGCCGAACGGCCGAACTTGTCGGCCAATACCCGCGAGCGGCCGTTATCCAGCAGCACGATGTGCACATTCTGCGGTCCATCATCTTCGGTGACACCGGTCCACAGCGAAGTGTACGGGTTCATCCGCTCACCGGTGGAGGAACGCGGCAGCAACTGCATAAAGACCTCGATGTCCTCCCACTTGGGCAGGACTTTCTCGATACCCATCACGGTGATCAGGGTTTCGGGAAGGGTCAAGCACATACGCCCGTTGCCCTCGGACTCCACCACACCCAGGGTTCCGGTGTCAGCCAGCGCGAAGTTCGCCCCGGAGATGGCAACCTTGGCTGCCAAAAACTTTTTGCGCAGGTGCTTGCGGGCGGCCTCGGCCAGCTTGGCCGGCTCATCGGTCAGGTTCGGGTCAACCACCGGCATTTCGCTCAGGAAGATGTCGCGCACCTCGGTGCGGTTTTTGTGGATGGCCGGGACCAGGATGTGGCTTGGTTTGTCGTTGCCCAGCTGGACAATCAGTTCCGCGAGGTCGGTTTCAAAGGCTTCAATACCCTGGGTCTCCAGGTGCTCATTGAGGCCGATTTCCTGGGTCGCCATGGACTTGACCTTGACCACCTCGGTGGAGCCGGTGTCCTTGATCAGATCGGTGACGATCTTGTTCGCTTCATCAGCGTCACGGGCCCAGTGGACCACCCCGCCGCGGGCCGTGAAGTTCTTCTCGAACTCCAGCAGGCGCTCTTCCAAGTTGATCATCGAGTAGTTCTTGATGGCGCTGCCAGCGTCACGCAGCTCTTCCCAGTCCGGGAGTTCCCCGACGACCCGCAGGCGCTTGTCGCGGATCGTGTGGGTCGCGTGGCGCAGGTTTTTACGCAGCTGGGTGTTTCCCAGCTCGCGGTGCGCGGCTTTGGGGAATGGCTCTTGCTCAAAGAGGTTGCCAAGTCCGGCCGCTGGCATGCCGAGGAATACCTGGGTCACAGGGTCACCGTCTCTTCCATGGTGCTGGCCAGAATATCGGCGAGGTGCAGGGTTTTGGGTTTGGCGCCGGTGCGGGACAGCCCGCCTCCGATGTGCATCAGGCAGGAAGCGTCGCCGCCGGAGCAGGCCGAGGCACCGGTGGAGCAGATGTTTTTCATCTTGTCTTCGAGCATGGCCGTGGAGACATCCGAGTTCTTGATGGAGAAGGTGCCGCCGAAACCGCAGCACTGATCTGCCTCGGGCAGTTCGTTCACGGTCACCCCGCCCACGGTCTTGAGCAGGTCAAGCTGGCGGTCACCGAGCTTCAGCGAGCGCATGCCGTGGCAGGACGGGTGGTAGGTGATGGTCTCGGGGAAGTAGCTGCCGAGCTGTTCGGCGGCGTTGGTGATTCCCAGGACGTCAACCAGCAACTGTGAAAGCTCGTAGGTGCGTTTGCCGACGGCTACCGCACGTTCCTTCAGTTCTGGTTTGCCCAGGCGCTGGGCCAGGTAGGGGTGCTGGTGTTTCACCGAGGCGACGCAGGAGCCCGACGGGGCCACCGCAACGTCGTAGTCGTCGGTGTCAAAGGCATTGATATGGTTTTCAACCACTGGCAAGGCCTCTGGCATGTATCCGGAGTTCATGTGCATTTGCCCACAGCAGGCCTGAGCCTTGGGGAAAATGACCTCATGGCCCAATCGTTCCAGGATTTTCACCGTGGACTTGGCTGTTTCGGGGTACATAGCATCGACAATGCATGTGGCAAAGAGAGCGATCCGCATACTAAATAACTCTTTCGAAGTGTGGTCTGACCATAGTATGCCCGTTTCTCCGCAATAGTCAATATTTGATGTGACAGCTCTCACGTCGTACACTGGGTGGTCTGACCACGTATGGTCAGACCATCACAAGTAAGGACGCCCACACCGTGTTTACCCCCTCAACGGATCCCGTAGCTGGCAGCGTAGCCATCTCGGCTCTGGTCGCACTCGTACCATTGCTGACGTTTTTCATACTTCTTGCGGTTGTCAAAACCAAAGCTCACGTCGCGGGTCTTGGCTCGCTGGCGGTTGCAATCCTCGTCGCCATCCTTGGCTGGCATATGCCGGTGGGATTGGCCCTGAACTCCGGCCTCATGGGCATGGTGTTCGGTGCCTTCCCGATTGTCTGGATCGTTGTTATGGCGATCTTCCTCTACCAAGTCACCGTGGTCTCCGGTCGATTTGAAGACCTGCGCCGTGTTTTCGACGTCATTGGCGGCGGAGACGTGCGTATCCAGGCGGTGCTGATTGCCTTCTGCTTCGGCGGACTGCTTGAAGCCCTGGCCGGATTCGGTGCGCCGGTGGCCATCACCGCCACCATGCTGCTGGCCCTTGGCCTGTCACCGCTGCGCGCGGCCTGCGCCGTGCTCATTGCCAATACCGCACCGGTGGCCTTTGGCGCCGTGGCCATTCCCATCACCACCGCCGGTGCACTGACCGGAATCCCCGCAGCGGAAATCGGTGCGGTGGTCGGCCACCAGTCACCCATCCTGGCGTTGTTTGTTCCCTCCATCCTGGTTCTGGTGATTGACGGCTGGCGCGGGATGCGCCAGACCTTGCCGGCAACCTTGTTCATCGGTTTCTCCTTCGCCGTGGCGCAGTGGTTGTGCGCCACGTACTTCTCCTACGAACTGACCGACATCGTTGCCTCGCTGGTTGGTTTGGCCGCCGCAGTGATCCTGTTGCGTTTCTGGACCCCGAAGGGTGCCGAGGAAGCACGCGTTCGGGTATTGACTCCTGAAGCCGCCGCCCAGCCGATGGAGCACGGCAAGAAGCTGAACCCTTCCAACACCTGGATGGCGCTGTTCCCGTACCTGCTGGTCATTGTGATCTTCGGTGTGGCCAAGTTGTGGAAGCTGGGAATCGACATTCCTGCCTGGCTTGCCAGCACCGACATCAAGTCCGGCTGGCCAGGTCTTTACGGTGTAGTGGTTGATGCCGAAGGCAAAGCCGTCTCCTCAACCATCTATAACTTCTCCTGGCTCTCCTCGCCTGGCACCCTGCTGTTGATCACCGGCACCATCGTTGCGTTGGTTTATTCGCTGAATGATGGCGGCGGAAAGTACAGAATGACCTTTGGTCGCGGGATGTCCGAGGTGGGACGCACCGTGTACAACATGCGTTACGCCGCCCTGACCATCCTGTCGGTCCTGGGTCTGGCCTACGTCATGAACCTGTCCGGGCAGACCATCACCATTGGTACCTGGCTTGCCGGTGCGGGTTCGGCATTCGCCTTCCTGTCACCAATCCTGGGCTGGATCGGCACCGCAGTAACTGGCTCGGATACCTCAGCCAACGCACTGTTTGCCAAACTGCAGCAGACCGCCGGCATCAATGCCGGAATCGATCCAACACTGCTTGTGGCCGCCAATACCTCCGGTGGTGTGGTCGGCAAGTTGATTTCCCCGCAGAACCTTGCGATTGCCGCGACCGCGGTCAAGATGGAAGGCAAAGAATCGGTCATCCTGAAGAAAGTTGCCGGGTGGTCCGTGGGAATGCTGCTGGTGCTGTGTGTTTTGGTTTACCTGCAGTCCACGCCGGTACTCTCCTGGATGCTTCCATAGCCTGAAATCAGGCTAAAATGAGGTCTTGATGTCAGTGAATCCAGCTCCGCGCGCGTACCAGGTTGTTCTTCAGTCAATTGAGAACGACCTGCGGTCAGGGCTCCTCGCGCTGGGCGACCAGCTCCCCGGTGAGAGGGCCTTGGCCGAAAAGCACGGGCTCTCCCGTGCCTCGGTACGCGACGCAATCCGCATTCTCGACGTGATGGGTATTGTTCGTACCTCCACCGGTTCGGGGCCGAACTCCGGTGCGGTGATCATTTCCGAACCTTCCGCCGGTATCTCCCAAGCACTGCGTTTGCATGTGGCGGCCAAGGGAATCAGCGTGCGTGAGATTGTGGAATCACGAATTCTGCTTGAAACCTGGGCCGCGCAGATGCATCCGCGTGACACCGTGTATGCGCAGCAGGTCATTGACCGAACCGCGGTGCTGATCATGCGTATGGATGACCCGCAGCTTTCACGAGACGAGTTCCACCGGATTGATGCGGAGTTCCACGTGCTGTTGGCGTCCACCGCCGGAAACGCAGTGGTTGAATCGATGATGGAGTCGCTGCGCAATTCGATCAGCGACTATGTATCCGCCTCGATTCCGGATGACGAATCCTGGCAGCCGATTGTGCGCACGTTGCGTCGCCAGCACAAGGCAATCCATCATGCGTTTGCTACCGACCAGCGCGAGCGAGCAGCCCAACTGCTCGAGGAGCATATTAACTGGTTCTATTCACAGACCCGCTAAAACGGCCGACGTTCGAGCCGCTCACCTTTTTGGTGGGCGGCTCGAATGTCTTTAACTGGCCACTACGCTAAATGCACGCTTTGCGGCCATGCGAGGGTGCGTGGTTCAGGCACTTTCAAAGAATCTGGCATAAAAGTTGGAGTACTCTGCAGTTGAATTTCGTGCGAGCCGTCTCGGATCGAGGCAAAGGCCGAGGGTGGAATCGCAGATGTTGCGTGGTCGCATGGTCTTTTTGATTCGGAGTGCGACGTTGTTCTCGTGCGATAGGCATCGCCTAAGCGAAATGAGCTCCGGTCAACGTTGAGTGGTTGCTGGCGCTCTCTTGTCTTACTGCTTATTGAACGCTGACTGGCTCCTGGGGTACCGGAATGTCGATTTCAGCCAGGTGGAGAAGCGCGCCTATCAGGAGCTCGCGTTGCGGCTCTGGTAGATGGCCTAGAAGGTAGTCATTAAGCTGTTGCAATGAGTCAGCGGCCTCGGTCCGTAGTTTTCGGCCTGCTTCCGTTGCATTGATGGTCCACGCACGCCGGTCATGTTCTGAACGTTGGCGGCGTACGAGTTTTCGTTCTTCCAGCTCGTCGAGGATCTTCACCATACGGCTCGGGTCCAAACGCATGTAGGTAGCAATTTCGCGTTGTGAAGGTGCCTCGGCGGCGCAGGCGAGAGCGAGCACTGCGTAGTGATGTTTAGAGAAATCGAAATTTTCTAAGGTCTTGTCGACTTGTTTCAAGATCTGTGTTTTTGCGCGCGAAATGACGAATCCGACTTCTGTAGCTAAGCCGGCTTCTTTGAGCATCAAGTTCTCTTGGTGATGATTCACAACGTTCCTCCCTATCAGCTAAGTATTCCACGAAGATAAATGTCTCGGTGCGCGGGGCAGCCCCTTGGTCGCAAACGAACGAGTGGAAAATTCCGTTCGTGAAATACTTGCAAGATTCAATGATTGCAGAATACCATGATTGAAAGTCGTGTGGCGCACCGCACATTTTCACTCGTCCCTTCGGAGGAATCATTGGACATCAAGACTGTGAACGTACAAATCGACGTAAGGGTACCGATGCGAGACGGTATCGAGTTGGCGGCGGACGTCTATTCACCAGCAGATGCTGGAACCTACCCGGTGATCATCCTTCGTCATCCCTACAGCAGGAACCGCAGGCCGCTACTGCGTGACGTGAATGTCATGGATGTCGTGCAGGCTGGCTACATCCTGGTATTTCAGGATGTACGTGGACGGTACGGTTCAGAAGGAGT
This sequence comes from Glutamicibacter sp. NPDC087344, assembly GCF_044744225.1. Lineage (NCBI taxonomy): Bacteria > Bacillati > Actinomycetota > Actinomycetes > Micrococcales > Micrococcaceae > Glutamicibacter > Glutamicibacter sp. NPDC087344. The sequence continues at coordinate 25,650 of NZ_JBIUXY010000004.1, forward strand.
TTTCGAACCATCGGTCAACGAGATCGAGGACGGCGCAGATACGGTTCGCTGGTCCCGTACTCTTGAGCAATCAAACGGAACCGTCGGGATGTGGGGATCATCCTACGCGGCTGAAGCACAGTGGAGTGCCGTTCAAGGAGCTCCGGGTGAGATCAGTTCGATCATTCCGATCAACTCTCCATCTCACTCGCAGTTCAACGGATTCACCATGCGCGGGGGTGCTCAAGAATTTGCCAGTCGACTGGGTTGGGGACAATCCTCCATCGCCTTTGAAGAATTTCGACGAGCCCAGCCTGATGCTTCAGGTGAAGAGCTGGTAGGACTTTATGCTCGCAACCAGGAGCTTTTCGACTCCAAGCAGATCTACGAGTTGCGCCCCTTCTCCAAAATCCATGAAGTAGAAGACGGGTTCATCTCGGAGGTCAGCCGGATTTTTGGTCAGGAACCCGGTGAACCCTGGCGTTCATTGGGGCGAACTGCCGGAAAGTATGATCTGCTCACGGATATCGCAGTTCTCAACTACGGAGGTTGGTTCGACTGTTTCCTCGGATCAACGTTGGCGCAGTACCAGGGGCTGGCAGAATCGGCTGCTCGTCTAGGCAAAAAATCTCCACATCTCATCGTCGGGCCTTGGTCCCACCGTGAGAGTTCGGATCGTTTAGGCGACCTCACCTTCGGGCCACAAGCCAAGGCCGCTCTTCCTGGAAACATCGGTTCGATGACTCAACAGATTGTGGACTGGTTCGATGCAACGCTTAAAGGCGAGGAAAACAAACTGGATGCCGAGCACCCCGTGAAACTTTTCCTGATGGGTCGTAATCAATGGCTCGGATTCGAAACTTACCCGCCAGAAGAATCAAAAACTCAGGAATGGTATTTGCAACCAGACGGAACACTCAGCATCGACCAATCCATTCGTGAAGACGTCATGACCTATGAGTATGACCCGAAGAACCCCGTTCCCACCCTTGGCGGACCAGTATTGCTTCCGCCCGAATTTCGGGTTGGGCCGGTTGACCAGTCGTCGTTAGATTCCCGCGAAGATATCTTGTCGTTCAGCAGCGATGTCTTGGACTCCGAGGTGCATGTGCTCGGGAACCTCTCGGTTGATCTTTGTGTATCAACCTCTGCTCCCGATACGGATTTCGTGGTGAAACTGTGCGACCTGGGTCCCGACGGCCGTTCAATTCTTGTGGCCGATGGCATCCAACGGCTATCGGCCCGGAACATGTTCACCGAGGATGCACGGTACCGAGGGACTCAACCTCAGCTGGTTCAAGCAGGGGAGAAAATTCAAATATCTGTGGATCTGTTGGGAACCGCATACACCTTCGCACCCGGCCACAAGTTACGCGTAGACATCACCTCAAGCAATTGGCCTCGCTGGGATGCAAACCCGAACACCGGGAAAACCACGTATGAAAGCGATGAGAGCGAGCCAGCCCAGCAGCAGGTGCACGTTGGGAAGTCGCAGTGTGTGGTGCACCTTCCAATCATTTCTGACGAAGCTATTTCGCGAGCTGCTCTGTAGCAGCGCTGGTCAAAGGAGACAAGCAACATGAGCAAACTACACAAATTTCTTGCACCAGCTGTCATTGGGTTATTTGCCCTGACAAGCTGTGGCGGAAGTCCCCAGGCATCAAGCAATGCTGAACTAACGCTTGCGGTAAGCAGCGAACCAGTCGGTCTAGATCCTGCGGTTGCGGCCAATGGAAACGCCTCAGCGTGGTTCGTCGATCTGGCTTACGCGTCGCTCTTGACGTTGGACGATGCAGGGGAATTAGCTCCCGGCTTGGCAACGTCGTGGGATTTTACGGATGAGAGCAACAAACAGATCAAGGTCACTTTGCAAGAAGGTCTTAAGTTTGCCGACGGCACGCCAATGACCGCGCAGAATGTGGTTGATTCGATCGAGTATTTCAAAACAGGTTCCGGACCGTCGAGTGTCTATTTCAAGGATCTGACTCTGGCAGTTGAAGACGATCTAAATTTCACCATCACCAGCCCAGAACCGAATCCTTTGCTGCCTACTTTGCTGACTCCAAAGTACATGGGCGGCGGAGTGATTTCACCGGCAGGTTTGGAGAACACCGATGCCCTGAACGCATCGACCTTTGGTGCCGGACCATACGCTCTGGATACGGCGGCGACGATTAGCGGTGACCGCTATGTGTTTGTCGCTAATCCGAACTACTACAAACACGACGACGTGGATTTTGAGAAGGTAACCATCCGCGTGATCCCTAACCTGACGTCACAGGTTCAGGCGCTCAAATCGGGTCAGATTGACGTGATGCAGGGCGACAACTCGATCATGGGTGAAGTTAAGGATGTCGAAAATATTGGGGTAACTTCCCAGCCGACGTTCTGGAATGGGCTGTATTTCGCAGATCGCGATGGAACCTTGGCGCCGGAATTGGCTGATCCAAGGGTGCGCCAAGCGCTCAACTATGCGGTAGACCGCGCGGCAATTGCCACTGCCGCGTACGGCGAGTACGGGCGCGCAGAATCCCAGCCAGCGGTCCCAGGAGACTCTAGCCAGGGCTACGATGATGAACTCAGCGACTACTACACGTATGACGTAGAGAAGGCCAAGGAACTACTGGCCGATGCCGGATACGCGGATGGTTTTACGCTGAGCGTTCCCTATAAGGGCCAACAAGCACCAAGCACCACGATGGTTCAGGCGTTGTCTGAACAACTCAAAAAAGTCGGTGTCACCCTAGATTTGCAGCCCTCAACGAATACCGGTGAATGGGTATCGAAGCTGGTTTCCAAAGAACATGGGGCCTTCCAGCAGGACTCGTCCGGCCGGCCACTGGTATTGGCCACGCAGATGAACTGGTTGCCCGGTGGTGTGCTGAATCCCTTCAATGTTGACGATCCGGATATCGACGAGGCCTACAACAAACTGATCGAGGCGCCCGCGGAGGACCAAGCCGCGACCTCGAAAGAGTTCATGAAATTGCTGGTGGAGAACGCCTACACGTTGCCGGTGGTTTCCGCAGACGAGATTTTCCTTTATGACACCGATGTTGTCAGCGCCGTTGAATTCCTTGGAAACACCCCGAAACTTTCACCGGTTGATACCTGGGAACTTGTGAGCGAATGACTCGGACACTGCCAGTGAGAACAAACGAACTAATCGCAGAAAGGAAGCGGAAATGCTAAAAACCGTAGGCCAACGGCTGTTGATGTCTGTGCCATTGATCCTTCTGGTCTCAGCCGTCACTTTCGTCCTGCAAGCGTTGGTTCCGGGAGACCCTGCTCGGACATTGTTGGGTGTGAACGCCGGAGAATCAGAATATTTGAAGCTTCGAGAGTCACTTCAGCTGGATGAACCCTTTATTACCCGGTACGGCGACTATCTGGCCGGACTGTTGCACGGCGACATGGGAACCTCGATTTTCACATCCATTCCTGTCACCACAAGTATTCTTCAGCGGTTGCCGGTTACCCTGGCGCTCATGGCCGGTGCCGTGGTCCTGGCTGCAGTGATTGGAATACTGCTTGGTGTGTGGAGCGCAGTTCGTGGTGGTGCCCTCAGCAAGGCTCTTGACGGACTAGCCATGGTGGGTTTTGCCATTCCGAATTTTTGGCTTGGCCTGCTGTTGGTTTCGGCCTTTGCGATGACAATTCCGCTATTTCCTGCAACGGGGTACGAGCCGCTGGCTTACGGGTTCTCACCGTGGCTGCTGTGCCTAGTGCTTCCCTGGATAGCCCTATCGCTGAACGGCGTGGCTACCATCGCCAAAGTAACGCGTGAAAGCATGCTGACGTCATTGAATACGGACTACATCCGCACCCTGCGTGCAGCAGGTGTTGGGCGCGGTTCGCTGGTATGGAAGCATGCCTTGCGAAACGCTGGAATTCCCGTCAGCACGATGGTTGGCCTGACGATGATCCATTGTATTTCGGGCACCATTTTTGTGGAAAATGTCTTTGCCTTGCCCGGGTTGGGTTCCTTGGCCGTCAGCGCCATTAACAACCACGATATGCCCGTCACTCAGGGAGTTGTCCTGACGTACACGTTGCTGGTGGTATTCATCAACATCGCGGTCGATCTGGCCTATACCGTCTTGAATCCGAAGGTGAGAGTCTCATGAGTAATGTGGGAACCGTTGCGCCGGCAAGGAAGCGCTTCAAGCTTCCACTGTCTGTCAGCCTACCGAGCGCATTGATCCTTGTAGTCATTTTGATGGTCGCTTTGGCGCCGGTGATTGCGCCTTTTGATCCGCTCCAGCAGGATCTGAGCCGGACATTGCAAAGTCCAAACAGCCAGCACTGGCTGGGCACAGATAGCCTCGGGCGTGACATTTACAGCCGACTGCTATTCGGCGGACAACCAGCCCTGCTGGGCGTCGCGCTAGCTCTGTCCGTTTTCCTGGTGGTAGGCGTAATCCTTGGTGTTGTCGCTGGATACGTCGGTGGAGCAACCGACAGGATCATCGGCATCGTCGTGGACATGTTCATGGCGCTGCCTAACACCATCATCATCCTCGCGGTGCTGGCCGTCTTTAGCCAGAGCCAGCCGGCGTCCATGATCACCCTTGGTGTTCTAGCATCCGCCAACCTCACCAGGGTGGTCAGAGCAGCAGTTCTGTCGATCAGAGGAGAACTGTATGTTGATGCCGCGGTAGTCTCTGGTCTTACCGATTCTCGAATTATGGCTCGCCATATTGTTCCTGGAATCATTGGGCCGGTACTGGTGCAACTTTCGATTTTCAGTGGTGTAGCCCTGGCAGTCCAAACAGGGCTGGGTTTCCTGGGGGTTGCAAGCAAACCACCAGCACCAAGCTGGGGCTCCATGGTTGGTGAAGCGGCTGAGGTGATGTCCGGGCATGGCTTCTTCCTGCTGATCACCGGTGGCATTATCGCGGTCATGACCTTTGCCTTTGGATTCTTGGGTGATGGCCTGCGCGACATGGCTTCGGAAACCCGCAAACAACCAGCCGCTTCGTTGTTCCGTAAACAAACACCTGTGATTGGCGACGTCGCTCCATCAAATCCTGAGGCGCGGTTGAACGTAGTTGACTACTCCATCGGATTCACCACGGATGGAGAAACAAAAACGACGGTCAAGAACATCAATCTTGAGGTTCTTTCAGGAGAAATTGTTGGCCTTGTCGGTGAATCCGGCAGCGGAAAGAGCGTCAGCTCGTTGAGCTGGTTGGGCCTGCTGCCATCCAACGGAGAAGTACTCTCAGGACAGGCCTTCATCGATGGCGAACCGTTGGTTGGGAAAACTGAGCGAGAGCTCCAACAAATACGCGGCGCAAAAATCGGGTTGATCTCGCAAGAACCAATGGTGGCGCTGGATCCTTCATTTACGATCGGATCCCAGCTGGGTGAAGTAGTTCGGCTTTACACCAAAGGATCTACCGACGTTGTTCGTGCGCGGTGCCTGGAGTTACTTTCTCAGGTCCAGCTTCCAGACCCAGCCGGCCTGATGAGAAAGTTCCCGCACGAGCTGTCTGGCGGCATGCTGCAACGTGTAGTTATTGCCATAGCATTGGCAGGAAAACCACGGTTGCTGATTGCCGATGAGCCGACCACCGCGTTGGATGTCACTGTTCAGGCGGAAATCCTGGATCTGCTCCGGCATTTGCGTGACACGGAACAGATGTCAATTGTTCTGGTGACTCATGATCTTGGGGTGGTCGCCGATATCTGTGAACGGATCTACGTGATGAAAGACGGCGAGATCGTCGAGTCCGGGACAACCGAACAGATCTTTGATGCGCCCGCACAGCAATACACGAGGACACTGATCGCCAACACACCGACTCTTGTTCAAGGAGTACTCCATGACTGAGCCACTTTTGTCAGTTCAGAACCTTGCCATCGAATACCAGCGGCCCGGATGGCGTAAGCCCGCTCTCCGCGTGATTCACGATGTGGGATTTGAGATTGAAGCCGGCCATACCCTGGCGTTGGTCGGCGAATCAGGCTCGGGCAAGTCGTCGATCGGTAGGGCTGTCTTAGGTTTGACGCCTGCGGCCAGCGGGAAAATTCAGTTCCAGGGCCAGGACCTGCTGGCCCTCAAAAAGAAAGAACGGCGGAAACTGTCGGGTGACCTTCAGGTCATTTTCCAAAACCCTTACGGTTCTTTGAACCCCGGGTTGACCATCGGTCAGATACTTGTCGAACCATTGGAAGCATCAGGAAAATTCACCCGTGTTCAGGCCCAACGGCGGGTCGCTGAATTGCTTGATCGAGTGCACATGCCAAAGGACACGATTAGCCGATACCCAGGCAATTTTTCGGGTGGCCAGCGACAGCGAATTGCCATTGCACGAGCGTTGGCATTGGAACCGAAACTTGTTGTGTGCGATGAACCAACGAGCGCACTCGACGTATCGACCCAAGCCGCCGTTTTGGAGCTGTTGCGCGAGCTGCAAGACGGACTCAACGTTTCGTATTTGTTTATTACACACGACCTCGCGGTAGTGCGTACATTCGCGGATCGAGTCATCGTGCTGGAACAAGGGCGCATCGTGGAGGAAGGGCTGAGCGCCGCAGTATGCGATAGCCCGCAGAATCCATATACCAAGAAACTAGTCGCCGCTGCACCGGTACCGGATCCTTCACTGCAGCGGATACGCCGCAACGCTCGTTTGGCCATGAAACACGCTTAGCCAACGTGATGATCAGCAGCGGGAGATCTTGGGAAAACCGGCTGAAGGCCCAATGCGGATGCTGGACTTGCGACGTTGAATTGACGAGCAAACGGTGAGAACTTGGCAGATGACACGGACTACGCCGGCATGAAGACAGTATGAACTACCGACTTCATGCCGGCGTTAGCGTATACACCGACAGGTCTTGGCTCTCTTCGTTGTGGCAGCTCAGTGTGCAGAGAATCGAATGATGCCGGCCGATTACCGCAGGCGCGCAATCACACGTTTATTCTTGGGGGACCTCATTAGATGCCATCAGGTTGTTTCTGGCTCATGGGTATCGCTCATGGATTGGCGGAGCCCGCCGAAATACAGATTTTCTGGGTGAGCAACAACTGCATACGGGGTGTCGCAGTTGCGGCAAACCCATTCGGCCAGAGGCTCCGGTGGTAGAACACACCCCATCACCGCGTACTTGTCGTTAGGAATTATTGAAGGTTCACCCCACAGAGCCTCGCGCGGATTTCCATGGCCGCATTCAGGGCATGACGGCCCTGCGCCAACAAGCTTTCGAAGTCGAGCTTTGGTTGGCCCGTGAACCACCGTATGGCAATCGACGCAAAGCAGTCCTGCATCTTCAACGTGGTCTTGGATTTCCCAGCTCAGATTCTCACCATTGGGTCGGAAGAAATGAACTGCTGTCTCGGAATCGACGTCACGTCCGCACCCATCACATAACGGAATGTCGTCATAATCGCGCTGAAGCAGTGCCAGTACGTGCACGGCATCATTATCGTATGGGTCGGCCCCGTCCTGGCACTGTCCGGCGCTGATCACCACTGGCGTGGGGTTCTTGAGCATTTTCGCCAGTGCCTTCAAAACACGCTTGCCAATCTGGATGCTCAGCGGTTTTGACGAACGAGGCAAACCAGAGTCGATCAACGATTCAATCTCGTACAGGGAAACCGGATCTGCGAAGACGGCAACCTGCTCTACGTAAACCTTTTCCTCGGTCACAGTGGTCACAGTTTCCAATGCGGTCACCAACGGGGGAGTAGTCCCCAACACGGTGAGCAGCAACGAGCCTTCGGGAACGTCTTCACCTAGGTTCCATTCCCGGGTACTGACATCTCCCTTCGCCAGGGAAATTGCCGCATCGATCACGGAATCCTTGTCTTCCCAGCAGTAATACATCCCCTGCCCTGGTTCCAAGGTCTTGGGCAGTTCATAGTTTTGGAAAGCCAATCGCGGAAGCGGAACGAATGAGTCAGGCTGAGGCATATCGCTAGGCTCCAGGTTTGCGAAGCGTTCGGCTTCTTGGATCAAACTGATGAGCTGTGGACGGGTCCGTTCCCGCATACTCGATGCGGAGTATGCAGGATCTAGTTCAAGAAGAGTTTTGAGCAACGATTCGTGATCGAGTCGACTGTATTCCGGGTGGAAATTCTGTTGAAACCGCTCTGGCATGTACATGAGTCCTCCAGTTGGTAATACGGTGTGAAAATTATCAGGCGACCTGTCGTTGAGCCATGGATTCCATCTGCTCAATTACGAGCTTAATGGCTTCAGGCTGCTTGTCTGGTGGATAGCCGTTGCGGATCAGCAGTCTTTTCACCGAGGAGCGCAGCTTGGCACGTACGTCTTCTCGAACAGTCCAGTCGGTGCGAACATCTCTACGCATGATCTTCACCAGCTGGCGTGCAATTTCAGCCAACATGTCCGGGCCTTGCTCCCGGACCGCCGCCTCGTTCAACGCCACCGCATCATAGAAGGCCATTTCATCCTGATTCATGGGTGGATCAAACTTTTGCCCGCGGTTGTTTTCCTCGGTGGCTTCCTTCGCGTACTCCACCAGCAAGGCTATGACCTCGGCTGAGGTGATTTGCTGATTGGTGTACTTGTTCATCAGCTCGGTGATGCGATCCGAGAACGCTCGCTGACGGATGATGTTATTCCGGGTTGCCTTGGCCGATTCCGACGCAACCAGCTTGCGTAGTGCTTCAATGGCCAACTGCGGATTGCGTGCCTTTTGAGTTTTGGCAATGAACTCCGGGGTGAGGTCATCAAGCGACGGCTTGGGCATGCCGGCGGCTTCATAAATGTCCAAGACCTGGCCGGTGGAGTCGGTGGCTGTGGCAATAAGCTGAGCCAGTTGGCGTTGGATATCCTCGGGAACAGGTAAACCGCGTGCTTGGCGGTCCTGGGCTTCAAATTTGGCCATCCATACTCGGATCTCTTCATAGACCTGGATCTCCGGGCGCAGTTCCTCCAGCTTTCCAGAGCCTGTGCAGAGGGCCCAAGCGCGTGCCAGCTGTCCGGCCGTTGCCCGGAACTGTACGGCCAAGGGCAGTGCTCCTTCTTCACCGCCGGCGTTGCCTTCCGTGGCAGGATTACGCAGGTAGTTCACCGCACCGGTCACGGCGTTGAGGTAAGATTTGGGGCCGGGTTTGCCCATCACGGCTCGCCAGTCGTGGCCAGCCAATTGTGTGCGCAGCTGATTCACCAACTCGACGGCCAACGCCACTGCGTCATCGATGTTTTTACCGACAGGTTTGTTCTTGCGGTCATCTGCAGTGTATTCGGCCAGAGCGCTGGCGAGGTTTTCAGCCAGCGGAGCGTAGGCAACCAACAGTCCGTCGGTCTTTCCGCGGAAGGTACGGTTCACCCGGGCAAGGGTCTGCATCAGCAGGGCGCCCTTGAGCGGACGGTCCAGGTACAGGGTATGGAGGGGAGGTGCGTCGAATCCGGTGAGCATCATGTCCTTGACGATCACCAATTCCAGTTCGTCTTCGGGATCCTTGAGGCGTTCCTTGATGACATTGTTCGCCGAATCCCGGCGCACATGATCTGAGACCGGTGGGACATCCGAGGCGTTGCCCGAGTACACCACCTTGATCTTGCCCTTGTCCAATTCATCTGAATGCCATTCCGGGCGAAGCTCGGTGATGGCAGCGTAGAGGTTGGCACAGATCTCCCGGGTGGCCCCGACGATCATTGCCTTGCCGAAGGTGGGGATACCGTCAGTATCTGCAATAAATGGTGCGACGGTGTTCCTGCGCTGCTCCCAATGCGTCACGAGGTCCTGGGCCAGTTCGGCAAGGCGTTCGGGTGCCCCGTACACGGCATTGAGCACCGCAACTGATTGTTCAATACGGGCACGTTCGGTGTCATCCAGACCCACGGTGGCTTCATCCGCGGCGTTGTCTACGTCGTCCTGGGTCATGCCGTCGGTGAGTTTCACCTTTATCAGACGCGGTTCGAAGTACACCGGCACGGTGGCGCCGTCCTCCACGGCGCGGGAAAGGTCATACACGTCGATGTAATCGCCAAAGACATCCTGGGTATTGCGGTCCTCGAAGGAAATCGGGGTACCGGTGAACGCAATCAGGGTGGCATTGGGCAGTGCATCACGCAGGTGCCTGGCGTATCCGTCCAGGTCGTCGTAGTGGCTGCGGTGCGCCTCGTCGACGATGACAATGATGTTCTTCCGGTCGCTGAGCAGCGGATGATCGGTGCCGGCGTCCTTCTCATCCTTGGTACGACCGAATTTTTGCAGCGTGGTGAAGTAGATACCGCCGGTGACCCGACCGGAGAGTTCGGAACGCAGTTGAGTACGGCGACGGATCTGCTGGGGTGTATCAGGCAACAGCTGAGAGCGGGCAAAGCCTGCATAAAGCTGGCCATCGAGTTCATTGCGGTCAGTAATGACCACAACCGTCGGGTTCTTCAACGCGGGGTGGCGCATCACAGACGCGGTATAGAGCTCCATTTCCATTGACTTACCCGAGCCCTGAGTATGCCAAACCACGCCGGCCTTGCCATTGGTGCGTACCGCATCAATGGTGGACCCGACCGCCTTGGTGACGGCGAAATACTGGTGCGGTTTGGCAATGCGTTTGAGCAGCCCTTCGGCCCCGGCATCAAACGCGGTAAAGGAGCGCAGCAGCTGAAGGAAACGGGTTGGGTTATACAACCCCGCAATAGCCGTCTCAATGGACAAGACCGCTTCACCATCAATGATCATGTCTGAAGGCACTGGGATACCGTCATCATTGACATTCCACGGGGAGAAATGGTTTAGCGGGGTAAACGGGGTTCCGTACTTGGCATCCAACCCGTCCGAGGCAAACGTGAAAACACAAAAACGGAACGCCAGCGGGAATTCACGCAGATAAGTCTGAAGCTGGGCATGCGCGGCGGCAACATCAGCACTCTTTGACCCTGCACGTTTGAGTTCCATGATGCTCACCGGCATGCCGTTGCAGTACAAAACAACATCGAAGCGGCGATTGTAGTCACCCTGCACTAAGGTAACCTGACTGACGGCCAGCCAATCATTATCAGCTTCCTCGGTACTCAGCAGACGCAGGGTGGGATTCTGTTCGGTTCCGTCCGGCTCCAGATAGGACAGGCGGTAACCGTCCACAAACATCTTGTGAATGCGGTGGTTCTCCGTGAGCGCATCCTGCGATGCAGGAGCCACAATCTCCGAATAAGCTTGCTGCAGATATTGCTCTGGGACACCTGGATTCAAGCGGCGCAACGCTGCAAGCAAACGTGGACGAATCAGTAGTTCGTCCCAAGACTCGCGCTCGCCGGAGCCCGGCGCGATCTCCTGGCCGTGGGTGGGTTTCCACCCATCACCAAGCCAGTCGAGAACGAGTCCCTCTAGGTCCGCTTCGGAGAAGCCGGTTTGCAATGTCATTGAGCTAAATCCTTAGTTTCGAAGCGATGATTCAACGGAGTTTCGTGGTTAGTTTCGTGTTTTATGGTTTTCATCTTGCCCGGTCGTCTGTTGTGACATCAGCACCTGCAAGTTCCGCTTCCAGCTCATCAATACTGGGGAGGATGCAGGAAACTTCTTCGGGAAGAGAATCCTTGATTTCGCTAGCCCACTCGGCGACAACCGAATTCTTGGTTTTGCACAGTAACAACCCGACGGTTGGCTCATCTTCGGGCTGGGATAACAGATCATCAACGGCGCTCATATACATGCCAAGCTGCCCGAGATGACCGGGATCAAATTTGGTTACCTTCAACTCGACCACCACGAAGCGGCGAAGGATGAAATTGTAGAAGATCAGATCTGGGAAATACTCGTCTCCAGCCACATCCAACCGAAGTCGTCGGCCGACGAACGCGAATCCGCGTCCAAGCTCCAACAAAAAACGCTCTACGTGTTGCAAGAACTGGCCTTCTAGCGCCCGTTCATTGTGGGATTCGGTTATCTCCAAGAAATCGAAGACATATGGATCCTTTGTCGCGGCTTGAACAATGGCCGAAGCTGATGCAGGCACGGTTGTGCTGAAGTTTGAGGTTGCTTGGCCTGAGCGTTCATGCAGCCGTGTCTCGATCTGGCGTACTAGATGGTTGCGAGACCATCCTTCGGAAAGTGCCATGCGCGCGTACCAAAGGCGAGTGGATTCGTCGTCAAGTTTATCCAGCAGAATCAGGTTATGTCCCCAAGGCAATTGTGCAACAGGCTGTTGCACAATTGCTTCCGAGAACCACGTTTCAGCAAATGAGCGCATGTACTTCAGGTTTCGCGGAGAGAATCCCTCGATGTCCGGAGAACGGTCGCGAAGGTCGGCAGAGAGGCGGTCAATGACTTTGGCGCCCCATCCCTGTTCCGACTGTCTAGCCAGAATGTCGTGGCCGACGTTCCAATAGGTAGTGATTAATTCTTGGTTGACAGCTAGTCGGGCACGCAGTTGACCCTGAGAAACTCGCTCGCTGATCGAATCTAAAAGTGTTGGGTACCATGATGGAAGGCTAGCGGGAGGTGGTGTGCTGGCAAACCGCACAACTTCATCGGAATTAGATGTTTCGTCTTGCGAATTCATGACACTAGCCTTTCCTTTGTGAAACTACCCCTAACTAGAACTCATCCGGTTCAGGTGACGAACCGGTTGCCAGTTACATTGCAGATTCAACGATTACTTCGGCATCCTTGACTTGCAGCCTGCCTGACATTAGTTGGGGCAGGAGAACATCGCGTGTTTTGGCCAGATCACTGTTTTCACTCCGGGAATTCACTGCTGTCTCGGAAAGGGATGAAATGGCGAGTTGAACGTCTTTGCCTATTGAACGCGGGTCAATAACTTCAGTTGCAAGCAGATCTGATGGCTTTACGCGTTGATGGCTCCCAGAGGTGCCAGACACCTTGCTCTCAAGAGCTCTTGCGAAGGTCTCCTGCCGAAGAATCGCCCACAGCACTGAGGTTGATGAGTGACGAGGTTCCAGCACCAGGAACTCAGTCGAAGTGACTGCAGGCTCGTCCGGAAGACTACTGAGATCCCAAACTCGGGGGAACCTTGGATTCAACTTAGAAATTAGGACTGAGGGATTTTTGACATGAAATTTGTTGCTCTTGATGGTGTCCGGATGGCAAAACTCAGGAAGTTGGTCAGAATCGAATGCTGGCAAACTGAAATGCGCGATTGTTGGTGTGCCGAGCTTAGCAGGCATCAGCGAATTTCGTGCGTGAGTCACGATATCCGACAGCGGAACTGATGGTCGAAGGTTCGCGAGCAGTGTTCGCGCGAGTGTTTCTGCCGTGCTGGCAATTCTGTCGTTCACAGCGATTTTGTCATCCAGTGCCCCGAGTACTTCAGCAATTGCTTTTTGAGCTGGCAATTCAGGAAGTGATACTTCAAAGTTCCGCACAACCGGTAACCGTAAATGTGGCACTGTTGAACCATGGGCCAACGCATGCAATCGAGCTTGAGTAGCGGGAGAAATCAGGTAGTAACGTAGAAATCGACTGACAGCTTTTGTTGGATCCGCGCGGAGGAGCATTGTGCGTTGTCCTGGCGCTATGCTTAAACCTTTAGGAATCTCAACGACCGGACCAACGGGTGCTTCTCTCGCAAAAAGAAGGTCACCAGGTTCAGGCGCTAATCGAATTGTCCATTCCGCGAAAACCTCATCGTTGATGCGTCGGGCTTCATTTAGATTGATGATATTGCCACGCATTGCCGGAGTTCCCACTGCAAAATGAGTACCATTTGGGTCCTCGGGGGCAGTTCGGTTCTTGCAGTCAACTACATAGCTACAAATATCGGTCAATGTTCCGTGTATCAAGACAACCTCAGTAACTGCTCGCGCACAACAGCAGCAAGACGCTCAGATTCCTCGAGCTGCTCAAACAAATCTTTCTTAAGTCGTGCGATCTTCTCTTCGATCGGTTGGCCGTCGTCTTCGATTTCGGCTGTACCAACGTAACGGCCCGGTGTCAGTGCGTAGTCGGCATCCTTGATTTCTGCCAAGGTGGCCGAATAGCAAAAGCCTGCTTCATCCTCATATTCTTTTCCGGCGGCCGACGCGCTGCCACGCCATGCATGATAGGTCTCTGCGATCTTGGCGATGTCTTTGTCGCTCAATGCACGTTCGGCGCGATCCACCATGTAGCCCAAGTTACGTGCGTCGATAAAGAGTACTTGACCCATTCGGTCGGTGCTTCCCCTTTCGCCAGTGGTTTTGTCCTTCGCGAAGAACCATGTACACACGGGGATGGCTGTAGAACGGAAGAGTTGGGTGGGCAAGGCGACCATGCAGGAAATCAGATCGGATTCCACCAGCTGGGCGCGGATTTCGCCTTCACCACCCGAGTTGGACGACATAGAACCATTGGCCATGACCACACCGGCGGTTCCACCGGGGGCCAGCTTGGAGATAATGTGTTGGATCCATGCGTAGTTGGCATTATTTGCCGGCGGGACACCGAAACGCCAACGTGGGTCGGACTCGTTGCGTGACCAGTCTTTGATATTGAAGGGAGGGTTGGCCATGATGTAGTCGGCTTGCATGTCCGGGTGCTGGTCACGGGCAAAAGTGTCGCCCCAACGAGAAGCCAGGTTCGCATTGAGACCATGGATAGCCAAGTTCATCTTGGCCATGCGCCAGGTGCGCTCGTTCAGTTCCTGCCCGTAAACGGAAATCGCTGTGCGATCCGCATGGTGAGCATCCAGGAACTTTTCGGTCTGCACAAACATGCCACCCGAACCACAGGCAGGGTCGTAGACGCGGCCGCTGGTTGGCTCCAGAACTTCCACGAGCACACGGACTACACCCGCCGGCGTGTAGAACTCTCCGCCTCGTTTGCCCTCGGCGCGTGCGAACTTCTCCAGGAAGTATTCATAGACTTCGCCTAAAAGATCACGGGCACGTCCGGAGCCCTGGCCGGTAAAGCGGGCGGTGTTGAACAGGTCAATTAATTCACCCAGACGGCGCTGGTCCACCGAATCACGGTTAAAGATTCGTGGCAGGGTTCCTGCCAGTGTGGCATTGGCGCCCATGATTGCATCCATGGCGGCATCAATGAGCTCGCCAATGTTCTTAGGTGCTGCCCCCTCAATGGAGGGAAGCCCCTTGGCGTTTTCAGCCAGGTAATTCCAACGTGCGTTCTCCGGAACCCAGAAGACACCGCGGCCGGTGTACTCATCAACATCGTCAATGAGCATGGCAATCTGATCTTCGCTCATTCCGTCTTCTGTCAATTCCGCGGCCAACTGCTCGCGACGCTCGGCGAAGGCATCAGAAACATACTTCAAGAAGACCAGACCAAGGATCACATCCTTGTACTGTGACGCATCCATGGAACCACGGAGTTTGTCTGCGGCTTTCCAAAGAGTATCTTTGAGTTCCTTCATGGTACTAGGCGCTGCCTCAGCCGCCACCTTTTTAGCTCGTGCCACTAGGGCCTTCCTTCCATACTGATGTTTGGATCAATTATCTCAGCTTCACCGGAAAATAAAGCGCTGATCAACGCGTGTGTGATGTCGTCTAATTGGCCTATACGCTGAACCGCCGCAAGTCGTTCTTCCTCAATGGTGCGCAGTGAACTTTCCAATGCTGCCACTGTGCTTTGAGGCAGCCGGCGAACGTCCCACCGACGCCAATGCGGATGGAACGCACTATTGATGTCCTTCGCGAGTACCTCGGAAACAATTCCTGAATCAGAGCCGGAATCAATTCTGAGGATCCTGACCGGATAATTCACGGCATGTGATCCTTGATGGTCCACGATTGCGCTGGGCTTGCCGTGGGCAGTGAAGATTACATCCCCGGGTTTCGTGAGGGGCGCATGTTCGTATGACTGGGTAAGGTCAAAATAGGAAAGCGCGCCCGTTGGCTGTCCGTGAAGCAGATCAGTGGGGTTCCAGACTTTGATGCCTTCGTGCTTGGCATCGCCTAACGAAAGTTTTGTGAAACGGGTACCCGAGATGAGGCGGACGGTGCCCTGGTGCACCAAGTCTCCTAGAGGAGTTGTCGCCGAGCGTAAGTGCTGGGAAGTCGGGTCGTTGACACTGCGTGCCTGAAGTTCAATCTTCAGCTGTGGTCGTGACGCCGCCGAAATCAAATGATCAAGGGCCAGTTCCAGCTCAACCTGCCGTTTAGCTAGATCCGAAGAATCGGTTACTCGCGAGGGGTGAGTAGTCTTTTTGCTTGGAATCAAGCTTCCAGTGGACGCAATGACAACGCTGGTGCGAGCCCATTGGGCAAACCTGAATGCACGGGTACGTAACGCCTCATCACCGATCAGGCTTGCGCCAACATCTGTGGCGAAATCCGAGATGACATTTTCATCCAACTCAAGATCGCTGAGGTTTGCCAGCATGATGCGGCGTTCCGCCAGTGGGATTTCCTCTACGGTCGGACCGATGACCCAAAGCGCCAAGGCCGTGCGCGGCCTATAGAGGAGATGGCCTTGGGGAAGTCGAACGGCGGCTCGAATTCGTCCCATACGAAGGATTGAGCCACGAATGCTGGTCAATTTCTTGGAGGACATCGTGTCAATCAACACATCTGCCGGCGCAATGATGACTGCTCCCTGAGTTGGACCAAGCTCCAAAACAAGGTCGTCAATTCCTTGTAATATCTCTTCGGGATCCGTAGAGGAAACTTCTGGAGAAGGGAACTGCGCCAGGTGCACGACCGGCTGGTTTCCGCCGAACGGCTTGCTGATGCTCAATGAATCGTTCGCGGTGGCAAGCATCTTGAGCCGGCGCAGGGTCATCCGATCTGCTGGGCTTGAGATTTCGGAAACAACTGGTTGCTGGATGATTGCCGCGGTAGATTCATTTAGCGACCGTGAGAGTTCATGGATCAGGTCGCTGCCGCCATGAGTGGCTTCATGGAAAAGCAATTCATTGCCCGCTAGTTCAAGTGCGCAGCGAGCGACGAGCTGGCGGGCTTCGGTAGAGATAGCGGTGCGGCTTATCGAGATTTCGTTGGCACGGAATCGGTCGGTCACGAGTGATTCGAATGCTGGCAGTGCCCCATAAGAGGCATCGATGAGCTTATCAACGTAAGCCGCTAGGAACTCCAACTGGTCGGTGGTCGCTTCAAGTTCCGAATAGAGGAACTCATCATCCGGGTCAATTTCATCGGCCGCATCGAGCAGGTCTTCAGCGCTGAGGCCCTGGAATGGCCGGCCCCAGAGCTGCTGGAGTACCAGCAGCGCGGTGACCGGGTGGAAGTTATCTCGTGCAATGTTGGAGAACGCCGCCGCGTCTGCATCAAACTCCGGGTTGTTGCCGCGTCCGGTAGCTTGCAACCAGGAAACAATCTCTTCTGACCTGAAGAGGTCTTGCGAGCCGGTGGTATGCGCCGGCTCGGGAAAGGGCGTCTCGGTCCCGCGACTGCGTGAACGCCACATGGTGACTACCGGTCGCTGTACCTGGGCGAGACGCGCAATGTCTGACAGCGACAGCAAATCCTGTGCCTGCATGACAGCCTCCTTTGGAACGCGCGAACGGTATGACTCAATCCTAATAAAACGCCTTCAGATGACAACCGCATGAGCTGATAACCCCCATTATCAGCAAGTTAGTATCAAAATGTCGAAGTCGTGTTGCATGCTGGTTTCGCGACGAAAACACCCCCCCTCGGATTTCGACTCCTGGCAGGTACGTTTTCGTCCACATCATCACTCACTCGCACCAGGAGGCCCTAGTGGAACCGCAGTTGCAGGGACCTTACGTCCCGCCGGAAATGCTGAGCAAGCGTCCCAAGAAGTCGTGGATCATTCCAGCTTCGGCAGGTCTTGCAGCCGGCACCGTTCTAGGCTTGCTGATCGGGGTCACGGCCTCTGGCGGGGGAGTGAGCAGCTCGGCCATGAGCCAGAAGGTCATTGACCAGGCCGTGGAAAACTGCAGCATGGATGCCGAAGGCTACACCGTCATGGACGGAGGCGCCGCGATTGAGCTGGACACCAAGGGCGAGGACTCCTTTGACTCTGGAACCAGCAACTACTTTTCCTACCTGTGCATGCTAGACGAGCTCGGAGTCCCCGAGGTTACTCAGCAGAAGATGAGCCGGACTCGCGCATTGGACGGAACCCAAAGAGATACCTGGGACGGATTGCAGGCCAGCTGGTCTTACCACCCGGACAGCGGAATCAACATCCTGATTGAAGGGGCGAAAAACTGATGAGTACGCTCAAGCCACTGAACCCGGTGCCAGAAGAACTGCCAGCAGAACCGAAAACCAAGAAAAAGCGTTGGGGACTTGTCTTGGGTTCGGTCCTAGTCATTGGAGCCTTGGGAGGCGGGGTCTTCTGGGGGATGAATATCCCGGATCCCAAGGAATCCGAAGAATATCTGGCGCTCTCGGACACCACCACGGCAGTATTCGCCGAACGTGACGAGCTCAGTGCGGAGCTCACCGAGCTGAAATCAGGTCTTGCGGACCGAGAGGCCGAGCTGGAGCAACAGGGCAAAGACCTTGATTCCCGTTCCGCCACGCTGGATGAACGCGACGAAGAG
Organism: Glutamicibacter sp. NPDC087344; assembly: GCF_044744225.1. Taxonomy (NCBI): domain Bacteria; kingdom Bacillati; phylum Actinomycetota; class Actinomycetes; order Micrococcales; family Micrococcaceae; genus Glutamicibacter; species Glutamicibacter sp. NPDC087344. Next base: position 44,038 of record NZ_JBIUXY010000004.1, read on the forward strand.
CTTGACGGAGCCGAAGCTGCGGTGCTGGCCCGTGAAAAGGCCGTTGGCACCGTTGAAGCTGAGCAGGAAGCGAACTCCGTCAGCGACGGCATCTGGACGGTGGGCACCGACATCAAGGCCGGGACCTACCGGGCCAAGGAAGCGGTAGGCAGCAACTGCTATTGGGCCGTGCTCAAGTCCGGGACCAATGGGGACGACATCATCAACAACGGCATCCCCGGCGGCGGCCGTCCCACGGTGACTGTCTCAAAGGGCCAAGACTTCGAATCGGTGCGCTGCGGTACCTGGGTCAAGCAATAACACCCAGTGGCGCGCATACCGTCATTGATCATCACAAATCAAAGGAATCATCATGAGCTACAACAATATGCAGCCTGCGCCTATGGCTCAGCACCCTGCTCCGTACCTGCCACCCAAGTCGTTCTTGACAACCTGGTTGCTGTCCCTGTTCTTGGGCGCCCTCGGCGTTGACCGCTTTTACCTGGGCAAGGTGGGTACCGGCCTGCTGAAACTGTTCACCTTCGGCGGTCTGGGCCTGTGGGCCCTGATCGACCTGATTATCATCCTCAGTGGCGGCATGACGGACAAGTTCCGCCGCCCGCTGGAAGGCTATGCCAAACACAAGGTGGTGGCCTGGATCATCAGCATTGTGCTGGTGGTAATTGGCGGAATCGGCGGTATGGTCAACGCGAGTACTGCAGGCTTTGACGGTGCGTCGTCGTCCTCGGCCATTGAGTTGCCAGCTACCGGTAGCGAAACCGAAAGCAAGGCAGCGCCGGCCGAAGCCAAAGAGGAGCCAGCAGCCAAGGAAGAAAAGGCTGAAACCTCGTGGCAGGAAGTGATTGTCCTTGACGGCAAAACCGACAAGTCCAGCAAGGTGTTTGAACTGACCGGTGCCGAGGCGCGGATGACCTACAGCTTCACCGGTGGCGAAGACATGGCCATTGGAGCCATCTACCTCTTGACCGAGGGAACCGACCTGATGAAGGACGGCGGACTCCCAGAAGTCATGCTTGACGGGCCGGTGGAAGAAGAAACCGCGCTGCACAAGTCGGCAGGCACCTATTTCCTTGACGTGACTGCAGCGAACTTCGACGGGTGGAGCATCACCATCGAAGAGAAGCGCTAACCAAAGGTTTCGTGTCTCGCCGTTGGGGCGGTGAGCACGGAAATGCGCCCGGGCGGGCTCTCATCATGGGGAAGAGAGCCCACCCGGGTTTTTATTGCATTGATGCCTGGTGTGAGGCAGAAGCTGAAAGCTTTAGTTCGCCGGGGTCAGAGTGACAGCGGTGGTGACCGGAACCGGGTTGGCGAACAAGTCCAAGACCGGGCAGTGGGCGTCAACAGCCTGGCGCAGTTCGTCATAACGCTCGGCCGTCTCCGGGCCGGTGATCTGCACGTCGAGATCAACCGAGGTGAAGCCCGGACGCACGGTTTTATCGATGCCAAAGAGGCCGCGCACATCAAGGTGGCCCTCGGCTACAATCTTCACGTCGTCAACCTGGATGTTCAGCTGCTCGGCGTAGAGGCGGTAGACAACCACTTGGCATGAGATCAAGGCGCCCAGCGCGTATTCAACAGGGCTGGCGGCAACGTCGTCTCCACCCAAAGCCGCTGGCTCATCCACGGTAAAGGTGTGCTTCCCGGCAACGATGTTGCTGGCCACCGAACCAAAACCTTCACCCTGCACCGTGAATGTCAGTTTGGCATTATCTGCGGTTGCTGAGATTCGTTCACCCCAACCGGTACCGGCCTGCTGCAGGCGTGCGGAACGATCTTCGGCTATGGAAAGAGTGGAAGCTGCGTTAGACATGAGGAATAAATCCCCTTTCTGGCGCAAGGGGCGCCATCGCTTACGAACCTGTCTTTCAGGTCCGTCGAATCATCACCTGGAGCACCCCGCACAATGACGCGAAGAGGGTTGCCGTCCAATCAGCCAGGGCTTATTCGATTGGAACTCGTGATTCAGTAGTTACTTTTCTACCGGTTCTCGGCATGCTGGGTAAATAGCCAACTTCACGATTCGTCACACGGCGAACTGTCGGTTCCCTCGATAGAATGGATGTGAATTTCCGCGATGTTATGGAGCGGACCTCTACCCGTGAAGTTGTGTGTATGGAATATCAGCTGACCCCCGTTGCCGCACAGACCCTGGTCACCGATTCGGAATTTACCGAAGGTTGGCGGCTTGCCAACGCGGGGCAGGTTGCCATCAACGAACGACGCAATACTCCGGGACTCTCTTTTATCTCCGGCTGGGTCGCAGGCTCTTTGGTGATAGTGCAGCTGTCTATCGAGGGAACCAACATCAGCTTCAGCAGCCGTTGCGAAGAGCACCCGGAGGAGTACTCCTGTGAGCACGTCGCCGCAATGCTGGTGGCGGCAACACAAATCAGCGGTGGAGGTTTTACCGTCTCTAGCGAGGTGAAGCCGGAAAACACCTGGAAAGCTCAACCCGCCCCCCAGTGGGCCCGCACACTCAAACGAATATTGCCCTCCGGACCCAGGGACAATGACGTCGAGGAAGACATTGAAGAGCAACCGCTCGGCCTGATCCTGAAGGTGACTGCCGGCACCAGCTACGGCCGGCCCACCCTTCACCTCAACGCGCGTCCGGCACGCAAGGGGGCGCGCAGCCCCTGGGTGCAAACCGGGGTGTCATGGCGTGGGCTGATGTTTGATGACCGGTTCCCCAAGGCGCAGCGCCGCGCGGTCAATGAACTGGTGATGCTCAGCGAACGCGCACAGCACGACCAGTACGGGCACGTCTGGGACACGTCCGAGTGGGTCAGCCTGAATAGGCTGCCGGGCAAGGATCTGCGTGAAGCCTTTGAGGTGATCCTTGAATCAGGAGTTCAGGTTGTCAACGGAAACTCCAACAACCGAAACGTGGTTTCCTTGTCCGAGCTCAAGGGCTCGGCCTTCCTCGACCTGCGACGTGGCGAGAGCGGGTTGACGATTGAAAGTGTTTTCCGCGGGCCACACGGCGAGGCCGATCACGTGATTGCTTTGGGCAGCCCTCCCTCCCTGGTGGTGTACTCCGACAAACCACTGGAAAAAGCTAAAGACCTGTCAATGGCTCCACTCGAGGACGCCGTGGCACACGAAATTCGGGACTTTCTCAGCATGGGAGCCATGCTGGTTCCAACCTCTGACATTGAAGACTTCGAAACGGAGTACCTCGATTCTTTGCGCCAGGTCGCGCCGGTGCGGAGCGCCGATAATAGCTACAAGGTGCCTGAGGTCCCGCGGCCGGTACTCCAGTTGCAGATGATTGACACCGAGTCCGGAATGAACCTTCGGTTCGCCTGGTACTACGGTTCTAAAGCTCCACGCCAGAAGTCGGTCGAGCACGAAATTATCACTTCAGTGCAGGACAAGCTCGGTGGGGATGAGCCTTTGGGCCGGCCGACCAAGAGCGGGGTCTTTCCAGAACAAAACCTCACCAAGTCCCAAGCCATCGAATTCATCATGTACCTGCTCCCGCTGCTGGAAGAGCACCCAGACATTCACGTGCTGGGAAATGACGAGGTACCGAACTACACCCTGAATTCAGAACCAGCCACGGTGAGCATCGAGGCGGGGGAGAGCACCGGCGACTGGTTTGACCTCTCGGTGGAGGTCTCCATCAATGGGCTGAAGGTCCCGTTCGCTGACCTTCTCTCGGCACTCACGCTGGGAGACGAGTACTTGGTTCTTGAAGACATGACCGTGATTCCCATTGACGGGCCGGAATTCCACCAGTTGCGCCAGCTGGTTCATGAAGCCGGCGAACTTGGCTCTGTGTCGGGCAACAGCATCCGCATCCACAAGTTGAGTATCGACTGGTGGCAGGAACTGGTGAATCTGGGAATTATCGAAGCCCAGGAAAACCAGTGGCTTGAAGCCGTGGCAGGACTGACCAACGGGGAACAGCTGGAGAAGGTCGAACTTCCCTCGTCGTTTAAAGCCGAGCTGCGCCCGTACCAGGAGCAGGGACTTTCCTGGCTCAACTTCCTGCGCACCCATTCCCTAGGCGGCGTGCTTGCCGATGATATGGGTTTGGGTAAAACCGTGCAGTTGTTGGCTGCCCTGGAACAGGCGCGAATCGAAAATCCGGATCAAAAGTTTTTGGTGCTCGCCCCAACCTCCGTGGTGGGTAACTGGGTGAATGAGGCTCACCGTTTCGCGCCTGAAATGCGGGTTCAATCTATTACCTCGACGGCCAAAAAATCTGGCCAGAACGTTCTGGATCAGATCGAGGATGCGCAGCTGGTGGTCACCAGCTACACCATCTTCCGTTTGTCTTTTGAAGAGTTTGAGCAAGCCGGATTCACGGTCATGATCCTTGATGAGGCTCAGCAGCTGAAAAACCACACCTCCAAGGGCTACAAACAGGCTCGCCAGCTGTCGGTCCCGTGCAAGCTGGTGGTGACCGGCACACCCATGGAAAACAACCTGATGGAGTTGTGGACGCTGGTCTCTTTGGCCGCGCCCGGACTGCTTGGCGGACAGAAGGCGTTCAAAGACAACTATCAGAAGCAGATCTCTGACGGGGATACCGAACGCCTGGAGCGCCTGAAAAAACGCCTGCGTCCATTTTTGCTGCGCCGTACCAAGGAACAGGTGGTCCCGGAGCTTCCAGCCAAAACCGAGCAGGTGTTGGAAGTTGAGCTGGACCCGGCGCACCGCAAGGCTTATGACCGTCGTTTCCAGCGGGTCCGGCAGGAAATTTTGGGTCTGGTGGATGATGACGTGGATTCCAACCGCTTCAAGATCCTCCAGTCGCTGACCCTGCTGCGTCAGCTGGCATTGGATCCTTCCCTCGTGGATGAAGGAAACGCTCCGAGCGCCAAGCTGGAGATGCTGCGTGAGCTCATGGAAGACGCGGTGGCCGAAGGACACAAGATTCTGGTCTTCAGCCAGTTCACCAGCTTCCTGAGTAAAGCCAAGGATATTGCCGAAGAACTGGGTATTGAGCACGGTTACTTGGACGGTGCAACCAGCGGACCCAAACGAAAAGACATGATTGATGGGTTCACCGCAGGCGACTTCCCGGTCTTCTTCATCTCGCTGAAGTCCGGCGGATTCGGGATCAACCTGACCACGGCCGACTACTGCATCCTGCTTGATCCGTGGTGGAATCCTGCGGCCGAGGCCCAGGCCATTGACCGTGCGCACCGTATCGGGCAGACCAAACCGGTGTACGTGTACCGGTTGGTGGCCAAGGATACGATCGAGTCCAAGGTACTGGCGCTTCAGGCCAAAAAGACCCAGTTGTTTAATGACGTGCTGGGTGAGGAAACTGCCCCGATGCAGTCCGGTGCCTTGAGCGCGGATGACTTCCTCGCACTCATGGATTGATACTTCGGCACTGTGCCAGTGCAAGCCTTGGTTTGAGGGATACTACCTGTACCCGGAGCCAAGGCTTGCGGCGTTAAACACGTGAATTAGAGGATCTCGTCCATGCTGTGGTTCAGCCGGTGCAATTGATCCCTGAAGCTCTTAAGCTCGTCGGTGTCCCAGTCACCCAGGTGGTGGCGTAGCTCTTGGCTCAGTACGCTGCCGCTGGCGAACCACTTCTCGCGTGCGGCAGGTGTTGCAGAGACCAGCTGGGCCCGGCCGTCACGTGGGTCGGGGGAGCGGGTGACAAGCTTCAAGGACTCCAAATGGTTGATCAACCGGGAGATGGTGGCCTTGTCCAGACGCAGTCGTTCGGCGAGCGCGCCTTGCTGCTGAGGGGCTTCCTTGATGACAACCGCCAGGATTCGGTAACCGGGATCTTGCAGATCGGGGTGGATCATCTTGGCACGGCGAATCAACATCTGACGAGCGCGCAATAGGATACCGGCGAATTCGTCTTGAACCATTTGCATCAGCTGTTCTTCTTGCATAGCTACCATTCTAAAGAGCAAATTGCATCGTTTGTGATTCGGTACGTTCTTTAACCACAAATGATTCATTTCTCATGATTCATGACGTCCAAATGGGCTGCGCTTTTGATCAGCTGTGCTGCGGTGGGTGGCGGTGTTTAAACTTTTGAGGGCAGCGGCCGCGGCCGCTGCCCTCAAAGGTTTTAGAGCTGGTTGCTGAGCATCTTGCCTTCGGCGAAGGCGTTGATGTTCTGCGCAATCTCCCGCACTCGCGAACCGAAGGTGTCTACGGTATGCCCCGAGTTGTGCGGGGTGGCGATGACGTTGGGCAGCTGTGCCCACCGGGTCACCGACTCCGGCGCGGTGCTTCCGGTTGGCGCATCCCACCAGACATCTAGCGCCGCCCCTCCGATGACCCCGGTGGACAGAGCGTGGAAAAGCGCTTCCTGGTCGATCACCGGTCCGCGGGCCACATTCACCAGCAGTGCGTGTCGGCGCATGGCCGCAAGCTCGTTGGTGCCGATCAGGCCGGTGGTTTCGCTGGTCAGTGGTACTCCGAGCACCACCACGTCGCTGGTGGCCAGCAGCTCTGGCAGCGAGTCCATCGACTTGACCCAGTCCAGTCCCGCCGGCAGGTTTCCGCCGGGTGTGCGGCGCACCGCCACGCTCCGGGCCCCCAAGGCCGAGCACAGGGCAAGGGTCTGCTCGCCAATGCCTCCGAGCCCCACAAACCCGAAGGTGAGGGTGCTGAAGGTCGGGTTCATTGGTGTGTCCGGTGTGGTTGCCACCGTCCGCCAGATCCCTGAGCGCAGTTCGCTGGTGGTTTCCATCAGCCGGCGCTGGTGCACCATGGAGACCATCACCACGTGTTCGGCAATTGACCGTTCGTGGTGTCCGGTGCGCGAAACCACGGTGCCGTCCGGCAGCTGAGCTACCGCCACGCGGTCAGCCCCGATCCCGGTGATGTGCACGTATTTCGCGGTGCACAGGGCGGCGTCCTGTGCTGAAAGCTTCGAGCACACCAGCACGTCGCAGGAGGCCAGCAGTGCACGTTGCTGCTCTGCTGGCAGTGCGGAGGCGAAATGCCAAACGTGCAGTGGGGCGTGGGCTTGGAAGTCCGCTGCCAGACGTTCAACAATGGGGTCGGTGACAACAACCCGCAGGCTGGTTACCACCGTGGGACTTTCAGCTCGTAGTCCGGGTTGATGGACTTCATGTAGGTGGTGTCATCACGTTTGGTGAGTCCCGCATCGAGGTACTGCTGGTGCATGCGGGCCAGTGCCTCCTCATCCAGTTCCACACCCAGCCCTGGCTTGGCCGGGACCTTGACCTTGCCATCAACAATTGAGAGCACGCCTGGGCGGATGACGTCATCCTGCTCAAGCTTCCATGGCCAGTGGGTGTCGCATGCGTAGTCGATGTTTTTGGTGGCGCTGGCCAGCTGGATCATGGCCGCGAAACTGATTCCGAGGTGGGAGTTCGAGTGCATGGACAACCGCAGGTTGAAGGTCTCGGCGATTCCGGCCAGCAGGCGTGAGCGGTTCAGCCCGCCCCAGAAGTGGTGATCCGAGAGCACCACGTCCACTGCCTCGGCCTTGATGGCCGGTGGCAGGTCCCCGAAGGACACCACGCACATGTTGGTGGCCAGGGGCAGGTTGACCTGCTTGCGTACCGCGGCGTTGTCCTCAATGGACAGGCAGGGGTCTTCGAGGTACTGCAGCACCGGTTCCAGTCGTTTGCCAATGCGGACGGCGGTTTCCACGGTCCAGACACCGTTGGGGTCTACACGCAGCAGCATGTCCGGGAAGGCTTCGCGCAGCGCCTCGATGGCTGCGGCTTCCTCATCCGGCGGGAACACCCCGCCCTTGAGCTTCAGGGCCTTGAAACCATATTCGTTCACCATCTTGCGGGCCTGGGCAACAATTCCGGCCGGGTCCAGGGCCGCGCCCCACTCGTCGTCCTCGAAGCCTGGGTGTCCGGCCCATTTGTAGAAGAGATAACCGCTGAATTCGACCTCGTCGCGGATCGCGCCACCGAGCAGGGTGCTGACCGGGACGCCGAGCACCTTGCCCTGGATGTCCAAGGCGGCCACGTCGAAGGCGGAGAGCACACGGTCATCAAGGGAGGTGGTGGTCACCATGCCGCCGGTTCCGTGGCCGCCCTGCCCGTTGTCTTCGGCCAGCGAGGCGGAGACTCGTTCAGCGATCTTGTTGACGTTGAAGATATCGGTTCCCACTAGGAACTCGCCGGCACGCTTCAGGCGGGCCACATGCACCTCGTCCCCGTAGGTCTCACCCAACCCGTAGTGTCCGGAATCGGTGCGGACCACCACAATGGCGCGCAGGGCATAGGGTTCGTGCACACCGACTGAGTTCAGCAGCGGAGGATCCGCAAAAGCTACGGGAGTGACTTCAACCGAGGTGATGATGGCACGGGGAGTCGACATGAAAAAAGCTCCAATTCTAGATTGCGTTCCAAATCACAGTATGATGAAAGTTCGATACCTGTCCAAGCTAAAAAACGCAAGAATCAATTCAAAAGGCGCATTGATGTTTTCACTGGTGCAATTGGAATCCTTCATCGCTGTAGCGGAGGAGCTGCATTTTGGTGCAGCCGCCGAACGGTTGAACATGACCCAACCTCCGCTGAGCCGGCAAATCCAGCTACTCGAACGCGAACTGCAGGCCAAACTGTTCACCCGGACCTCTCGGACCGTCCAGCTAACCGCCGCGGGAAAGGTGCTGCTGCCCAACGCCCGGCGCATCGTGGACATGAGCCGCAAAACCAGCATGGAAGTCTCCCGAGTGGCCACCGGCGACTTTGGAACAGTGGTAGTCGGCTACACCGCGGTGGCAGGCCAGGCCGTGCTGCCAGAGTTCCTGGCCACGGCAGCCAAAGAGCTGCCCGGGGTGTCTCTGGTGCTTCGCGAGGCGGTTTCCGTGGAACAGCTGGACGGGCTGAGCAAAGGCACCCTTGATTTGGGTCTGTTGCGGCCGTTCACCAACCGTGCCGGGGTGGAAACCACGTTGGTGAAAAAGGATCGACTGGTGGTAGCCCTGCCCAAGGATCACTATCTGGTCACCGGCAAAGGGGTGCTGATCAAAGAACTGGTGGGTCTTCCATTGATGATGTACTCAACCTTGGAAGGGCGCTATTTCCACGAACTGGTGTTGCGTCTTTTTGATTCGGTAGGAGCCAAGCCGACCATCACGCAGATTGCCAGCCAGATCCCGGCCCTCATATCCCTGGTAGCCGTGGGATTGGGTGTTTCCTTGGTGCCAGCAGGTTCCATGGAATACTCACCTGACTCAGTGGCCTTTGAAGAGTTGGTGGGTCCCTCGGGGCTTCAGGATATGAATCAGTCGGACATCGTCCTCGCCATGGAGGAGACCAACGCGAACCCGGCGGCACGGCGTTTGAAGGAAATCTTTTTGGAATCCATCCAGACCGTTGAAGGTCCGGCCATCAAGGACAACCGGGGCTAAAAACATGTTCACGGTGAAGCAGTTGGAAGTTTTTGTAGCGGTTGCCGAAGAGCAGCACTTTGGTGATGCCGCGCTGCGGCTGCATATGACTCAGCCCCCGCTCAGTCGGCAGATCCAGCTGCTTGAGAAGGACCTTGGTTCCCCGTTGTTTCACCGTGGCGCTCGTCAGACTACTCTGACGCCCGCAGGTGAGCTGTTTCTACCCAGCGCCTACGCCATTCTTGACCGCTGCTTGAGGGCGAGAAGCGAGGTTAAGAACCTCACCGAAGGAAGTACTGGGACACTGCACATTGGGTACACTGCAGTTGCCTCTCAAGCAGTACTTCCTGGACTGCTGCGAGAACTCAAGGAAGTACTACCCAGGGTCAAAGTGGTCCTGCGAGAGGATGTATCAGCAGAGCAGGCCAGGCTGTTGGAGCGCGCAGAAATTGATTTGGCAGTACTCAGACTTCCTGCGCCCTTGCATGCGGCACAAACTGCACTCCTGAAGTCCGACAAACTAATGGTTGCGCTGCCGACACAACACCGCTTGGCAGCGCGCCCGGACATCAGAATGGACGAACTGCAAGGTGAAGACTTCATCATGTACTCGCCACTTAACGCCCAATACTTCCATGACCTCGTCAGTCGCTTGACGGTAGCGGAGAATGTATCGCTGAAAAGCACTCAAAGCGCGGAGCAGGTGCAGGCACTGCTATCTTTTGTTGCCGGAGGACTCGGCGTGGGACTGGTCCCGTCGGCAACTGCCGATTGGACCAGTCCCAGCGTCACGCTTAAACCTCTTGTGTTGTCAGCCGGTGCTGAGCAGCTCAACCGAATTGAACACCATCTCGCCTGGAATCCGGCGAGCCGTAATCCACTGGTAGAAATGGCTACGCGGGCACTAGCAAGCTTCAACAAACACCAGTCTTAGCCAACCCCGGCCTGGAAACATTTCCACAGTTAACTCGTCGAGCCGAGGCCATGATCTACGCGGAGAATTCGGCGGAGGCCAAGGTCCAACTGCGCGCCTGGTCCGAAATGCTTAGATCCAGTCCGTGCCCGGTGGGAACCATCAGGTGCCCCTCTCGCATTTCGATTCGTTCGTTGAATGCCGGCTCCAACCAGTCGAAATGCTCAACCCATGAATCCTGACCGGTGGTTGCCGCCAGATGGACATGCAATTCCATCACAAAGTGCGGTGCGACGCTCAGCTGGTGGCGTTCGGCGAGGGTGACAAGTTTCAGGTATTCGCTGATCCCGCCCACACGTGGGGCATCGGGCTGGATGAAGTCAACGGCTCCGGCGTTGATTAGAACCTCATGCTCGCGCACCGAGCTGAGCATTTCTCCGCTGGCGATGGGCGAATCAAAGGTATCGGTCAGGCGGACCAGCCCATCAACGTCATAGGTATCCAAAGGCTCCTCAATCCAGGTCAGGCGGAGCTCGTCCAGTGCCCGGATCATGCGCCGCGCGGTGGTTCGATCCCATTGCTGGTTCACATCAACCATCAGCGGAACCTCCGGACCCAAGGCCTCGCGAACTGCACTGACACGGCGCAGGTCCTCCAGCTCGTCGGGAAGACCAACTTTCATCTTGATGCCGCCGATGCCCGACTCGAGAGAGCGTTTGGCATTTTCGATGATCACCTCAACGGATTCATTGAGATACCCGCCGGAAGTGTTGTAGGAGCGTACCGAGCTGCGATGCGCACCGATCAGTTTCGATAATGGCAGTCGCGCTCGCCGAGCCTTGAGATCCCATAACGCAGTATCAAATGCGGCGATAGCTTGGATGGCGGTACCACTGCGGCCAACGGACACCCCAGCCCACATGAGCCTGTCCCAGAGCCTGCTGATGTCGTTGGGGTCTTCCCCAATCAGCAATGGCGCCAGTTCGCACGCGTGAGCATATTGTCCGGGGGCACCATGGCGGATGGTGTAGCTGAAGCCCATTCCGGTCAGGCCATCCGCGGTTTCAATTTCCACAAAAAGCAGTGGCACTTCCCGCAAAGGGTTTTGCCGTCCGGTGAAGACCTTGGCGTCGCTGATGTCATGGCCAAGGGGCACTGCAGCAGTGGAAACCTTGATCCGGGTGATCGTATCGATATCGTGCTGAGTTTTGGAATCGGACAGAAGTGCGGAATTGTTCAGTTGAGACATCGGGTAGTTTCCTCGGGAGAATGACGGATTGAACTGTGCGGATGTGGACAACGATAGGTTTGGCCGAGGAAAAATTCCAACATAAAAATCACATGTGCAGATGCAGAAATTGAATGTTCCTGCGTGCCGTGTCGCTTTGACCCGGGAGCACAGTAACGGCGGGATCCCTTCGAAGAATTGGCATGAGGGTGTCAATGTTGTGAGCTTTCGCCAAAAAATTCCTCGTGACAATTACATTAAAATCAGGTAGGTTGATGTTATATAAGGTGGCTTGATGATTTGAATATCGCCATCAACTAACCAGCGGGTAGCAGCTACTGATTCTCTGTTTTTGACCATTTCGATGGACAAGAATCAGCGCACCCGCTGTTCACGTGTGCGAGAGCAACGATCCAAGGCGGTGTGTGATGAGCGGGGACGTAGGGCAACCAGATCGGCAGCAAGTCGGCAATAACATCAACGAGACCGAGAGTGCGGGTACGCACAACCAGCAGCGTGAAAAAGGTGGTCGGCAAGGCAACCCGTTTAGAGTTCGGGCCTTTCGTCTCTATTTCATTGGGCAGTTGATTTCAAATACTGGCTCGTGGTTTCAAAATCTGACTATTTCCCTACTGGTGTTGCAGTCCACCGGCAGTGCCACCTCGCTCGCATGGGTGACAATTGCGCAGTTCGCTCCGATCTTTCTACTTTCACCGTTCGCCGGGTGGCTCTCTGACCGGTTTCCCGTGCGTCGTATCCTGCTTGCCACGGCCTCAGGTAGTGTTGCCGTTTCACTGAGTCTCGTGGCAATGGTCGGGGACGGCAGCTGGGAACTTCAATCGCTGCTGTGGCTCTTGGCATTTGCCGGTGCATTTCAGGGACTTGAGCGAATCGCTGCGCAGACCTTCATCTATGAACTCGTAGGCCCAGACAGGCTCAAGCAAGGAACGGTTCTGGCTAGCACCTACACCTCTACCGCGCGATTTATCGGTCCGGGTTTGGCGGGTCTGGCCTATGCGGCCCTGGGGCCGGTTCCCTGCCTGATCATCAATGCCGGCTCCTACGCTGCGGTTGTCACGGCACTTTTGATGATTCGCCCTGCCGAATTATTTGCCCGAACGGAAAAAGGTGCCCCGCGCATCAAGATCCGTTTTCGAGAACTACCCAACTTTCATCTGTTGGTGATTCTTCTAATCATCAATTCATTGGTCACGATTGCCGCCATGAACATGAATATCGTGCTGACGGCATTGGTGACCGAGACCCATGGCGGTGGGGCCGAGCATTTAGGGCTTACCCACACACTCAATGCGATTGGGTCGGTTGCCGGGGCGTTTATCCTTGCACGGTACCGTGCCTTGTCGTTTAGAACATTGACCCCAGCTTTGGCAGTGTTTGCGGTGGCGTTGGCGCTGAATGCGGCCGCACCCACCTTGTTATTCCTCTTGTTGATGGCTCCAGTGCTGGGGCTGGGTATTGGGTTATTCCATGGTGTCATCAATGCCTCAGCGCAGAGCATGGTTCCACCTGCCACCATTGGCCGAATGATGTCTCTAGTGACGCTTGGGAGTTTTGGCTCAATCCCCGTCGGTGCGCTTTTCGCCGGATGGCTCATTGACGTGTCCGGAGCGCGTATGCCGTTTTTCGTCGGATCTGCGGTGTGTGTGGTTGGCGCGGTGGTGGTGCTGATCATCGGGGCGCTCGCGGCGCGGCGCAGGCAAGTGAAATGACGGGTTTACCGTTCGCGCAATTTGGCCCGCAGTTCCAGCGCCTCGGATTCCGCCTCCTCGTCGCCAAAGTAGCCGCCGCGGATGGTTTCAGCTGTGAGCGACAGGAGCCTGATGAGGTCATCGCGATTGTTGGGTGCTAGCTTCTGTGTTGCACGCTGCTCGACCTCAAGTAGGTCCGCTTGGCAAGCGTTGGCAACTTTCCAACCTTCTTCGGTCAGGCTCAGTAACTTGATGCGTTTGTTGGTTTCGTGAGCCTCGCGCTGAACCAGCCCACGGTTGACCAAAACCGTAATGAGCTCATGACTGGCCTGGGAAGAGACGAAGGTGCGGCGGGCCAGTTGCGCGTTGGACACCGGGACGCCTTCGGCCAAAACCAGGGCCGCCACCAGCTCGGGCTGTGAGAAGCCATGCCGCAGTGCAATGGTTTCGAACGCGCGTCCCAGCGCCTTCTCCAAGCGCGAGATCGTGTAATACAGCAGATCCGTAGCGGGCATATGATCTGCGGGGATAGCCATCTCGGTAGTTAATCCGTCCATGAGTGCTCTTCCTTGAGTCAGCAACAACGATCTATATCAGGTTACTTGATTGCAAAGAAGACTGGACCTAACGGGTGAATGGAAAAGGCTGACTGGCCCTGAATTCGCGGTGGGAGGAGGTGGGCCAGTCAAGCCCAGGCGGTAGTTATCGTGCTGGCGTTGCAGAAGATTGTGTGCGGCTCATGGCCGCTTCCCAACGTCGGTGACGAGAATCGAGCAATTCCTGCGCCTCAACGCTGAGGAGATATCCGGCATCGAGTAGTGCTTGAACCGCTTGCGCGAACTGATCGGAATACTGTTGCTCTGCAGGATAGAGTTCATGGATGCGCGAGGCAGGCAATGGGATCATATGGCCAACTAGCCGTGCGGCCTGATTCGCATCTGCGTGGGGAGTCCATTCGCCGGGGGTGCAGAATCCCGGCTCGGGTGAACTGTGGGGTTTGTAGGTGGCAAGCGGCGTATGAACCCATGGAGTTCTAATTCCACCCAAGGCGTTTGAGTCCTCGTCAAGAGCCAGGGGAGCGGTGCGCTCACCAAGTCCATCGGTGGCGTGGCGCTGAAGCCGTAGGCCTAGAGGTGGTTCCTGCTTGGCGACAATGTTTTGGACCAATGCGTCATAGAGTGCCGGTGCCACGGAACTGAGCTGGCCATCAGAGGCCATCTCCGAAATTCGACGTTCACTGACCTCCAGCCCGGCGGCGCGAAATTGAAGGTCATTGGTCAAGATGGTGTTATCCAGGTTCGCATGAGATGTTCCGGCCACCTGATAGAGCCGGTAGAGGCCCTTCGCCGTGTCGGAATCAGGTCGCAGGACAGGCCAATGCGTCTCGGATTCAAACTCCGAGAGAACCTCGAACACGGGAACTTCTGAATCAGAGATCACACGGCGTGGATGATCCAATGGCAAGGTCTCTTGAGCCGGTTCAAAGGGCGGATATCCTGCCCTTGCCGCGGCGCCCGAGGAAATCCCGATCAACACCCCGTTGATGCTTGGACGGTTGTCTTGCGTCCGATACTCACTCAGGAAACCTTCTTGAAGATACACCCTGCTGAGGCTTCCCGTGGCGGACCAGCCTGAGACGATGACGTGCGAGACCGGAATGCCGAAGGCACCGGCATGCAGCGACTGGGAGACCTGTCCCAGGAGGTCATACACCGCGCTTGATACGGGAATCGAGAGCTGGCGGTATCGCTCGGGGAACAACTGGGCAAGGTATTTTGCCATGGTCGGCTCTTGGGTCACCCCGACCCAGGTGTGCCCGGAACGAGTGATCCAGTCATGGGACATGCGCCAGGTGTTCGCTCGATCGAGATTCGGGTGCAGGGGCTCCAAGGAGACCACGCCGCTGCTGCGTGAGAGGTCGGAAGGGCGGCGAATCAATACCCTGGTGGCCACCGGGTGTTCTGCCACTTTGAGGCGTTCGAAATCGCTGGAGAACTGCCATTCGGAGACTTGGGTGGTGATCAGGTACTCCTGCTCGATGTACCCTTCCAGGGCGAGATTCCTTCCCTGGCTCTCGTCCGGGAGCCAGGCGGTGCCCAAGGGATATCCGGGTTCAGTGATCTCGGTGATCGTCATTTCATTCACTGCAAATTCCTTTCGACGTAGGTCTTGTCACGTTCTCAAGGTACCTGATAACATCACTTGTGTCACGTATCACAAATTCAATTGTTGAAGATTTCAATCGTGGCATTTCCTCTTCAACTTCCTTCTTCTTTCAAGGATGCAAGAATGACACAGCCAAGGCGTACACCCCGTACCGTTTTAGCCGCGCTTTTCGTTAGCACTGCACTTGCACTGACTTCCTGCGCCGGTGACGTATCGGGCGCAACGATTGATTCTGAAACTGGTCGAGCAGAGCAGCTCACCATGCAGTTCACCGGCCCGCCAACAAGTTTGGATCCAACCCTGGGCGGAACGGGAGGCAGCACCGCATTTGTCTCGCTCGCCTATGACCCGCTGATCTACTTGGACCGGGACGGCAAGTATGTTCCCAACCTCGCTGAGAGTTGGGAGTTCCTGGACAAGGACAACACCGAGTTCCGCATGGAGATTCGTGACGGGGTCAAGTACTCCACCGGCGAAGACCTGACCCCAAGCTCCGTCGAGGAGTCGTTGGAGTACTTCATGGAAAGCGCCGGCTCCAAGTCCGCCCGCGTGGGACCGATCGAAGAAGTGAGCTCGGATGAAACCGGTGTCACGGTCAAATACTCCAGCCCGTTCCCCGATGCGCCGCTGACCATGACGCAGGAATACCGCGTTGGAAACGTCATCAGCCCAGAAGGTGTCTCCAACCCGGATGAGCTGCTCAAAACCAGCTACGGCGCCGGCCCCTACATCCTCAGCGGTACCGAAACGATTCCCGACTCCGAATACGTCTACGACCTCAACCCCGATTACTGGAACCCGGATGCCCAGCTGTATGACAAGGTCGTCATCAAGGTCATCGGCGATCCGAACGCAGTGGTCTCCGCGGTCACGACCGGGCAGGTGGACATCGCCTCCGGAAACTCAACCACCTACGACGTCGCCAAAGACGCCGGACTTGAAATCGATACCGTCCCGTTCTTTAACTGGTCCCTGTTCCTAGCCGACATGGACGGTGTGGTTAACCCTGCACTTAAGGAACCCAAGGTGCGCCAGGCGATCGCGATGTCGCTTGATCGCGAAGCCATCGCCAATGCGGTCCACCCGGATCTTTCCGTGGCCAATGGCCAGATCATGAACGAAGGCACCCCGGGCTGGGTCGAAGGACTGGACTACGAATACAACGTGGACAAAGCCAAATCGCTGTTGGCCGAAGCCGGATACCCTGACGGATTTGAACTGACCATCCTGACGCAGAACACTATTGATTCCCAAACCATGCGTTCGCAGGCCATTGCCGACGCCATTGAAAAGATTGGGATCAAGGTGAACCTCGAGGTGATCACCACCGGTATCGCGAACTTCACCAGCGAAGCATTAACCAAAAAGTATGAAGCGGTGATCTTCCCTATCTCCGGAACCACCATGGGCAATGTGCAGCGTGAAATGCTCACCTCGGGCAACCGCAACCCATTTGAGTACGTGAACAAGGAAATCCAGGACCTCTACGAAGCGTCGCTGCGCACCAGCGATGAGGCCGAACGCCTGGCAATCTACGAAGACATGAGCCGTGCCCACCACGATCTTGCCTATGTCATCCCGGTCTTCACCGCGATGAACGTGAAATACGCGGGCCCGGCGGTCACGAATGTGGGAACCACTGCAAATAACCCAACCAGCATCCCGAACGGTCCCACCAAGGAACTGTCCTGGCAGCCGAAGGTGGACTGACCCTTGTTACGTTATGTGGGTAAGCGGCTACTGCTCGCGGTGCCGATGCTGCTGATCGTCTCGATGGTGATGTTTGTTCTGGCCTCCATCTTGCCTGGAGACTCGGCCGCGACAATTCTGGGTGAGGAAGCGACCCCGGAAAGCCTGGCTGCGCTGCGTGAACAGATGGGGTTGAACCTTCCGCTCTATCAGCAGTACTGGAACTGGGCGACGGACGCCATCCGGGGCGACTTTGGAACCTCGATCTTCGGCGGCCAGGACGTGGTGACGGTGATCGTTTACCGTTTGCCGGTCACGGTCTCCCTGATGGTCCTCTCCACCCTGGTCATCGGCGTTGTTGGCGCCGTGCTTGGCCTGCTCTCCGCGGTCAAGGGCGGATGGATTGGCCGATTCCTGGATGCTTTCTCCCTCTTCGGTTTGGCTATCCCGAGCTTCGCCTTCGCTGTGGTTCTGGTGTCCCTCTTCGCCGTGACGGTGCGGGCGTTTCCCGCAACAGGCTACATGTCATTGGAAGACGGATTTGGAAACTGGATCTGGTCCCTCACCCTCCCGGTGATCGCCATGAGCCTGTCAGGCACCACCCTGGTCGCCAAACAGATGCGCGACTCCGCGCTGGAGGTCCTCAGCCGGGACTCCATTCGGGTGCTGCGCGCCAACGGCATCAGCGAACGCTCAATTCTCTTCCGCCACGTGTTGAAGAATGCGGCAATCCCAGCCACCACCGTGCTTGGCGTGTGTGTGGTCGGCGCACTGACCGGTGCCGTGTTTATCGAAAACGTCTTTGTGATGCCGGGGCTTGGTTCCCTGGCAACCCAATCAACCATGACGCATGACATGCCAGTTCTGCTGGGCCTCGGGGTCTACTTCACCCTCATTGTTGTCGGTGTGAACTTGCTGGTCGATGTTGTGTACGGATTCATTAACCCCAAGGTGCGTGTCTCGTGAGCTTCAACAAAAACAGCCGGGGCGGCGCTACCGTGCGAGCCTTCCTGCGCAAGCCGCTCGGTGTTGCCTCGGCGGCATTCCTCCTGGTGCTGATCCTCTTGTGCCTGATTGGACCGGCACTGAGCCCCTACGACCCGCTGGTTCAAGACCTGGCCTCGGTGCGGCAGAACCCATCGGCTGCACACTGGTTGGGCACCGACTCGCTGGGCCGGGATATCCTGACCCGCCTGTTGTACGGTGGAACCCTGACACTCTTCGGAGTCCTGCAGGCTGTCATTACGGCATTGGTCATCGGTGTACCGCTGGGTGTGCTGGTCGGCTATTTTGCCGGCGGAAAACTCGACACCTTGGTCATGCGCCTGATCGACATCAAGATGGCGATTCCCGGCATCATCGTGACGCTCGGTGTGCTGGCCATCTTCAGCAACTCAATGACGGCTGCCATGATCACCCATGGTGTGCTCTCCGCCGGAACCGTGGTGCGAGTTGTCCGCGGGACCGTGCTCTCGGTTCGCGAAGAACTGTACGTGGATGCCGCCAGGGTGATCGGCCTGAACAACCTCGCCATCGTTTTCCGTCACGTGCTTCCGCGCACCACCGGTGTTGTGATTGTCCAGGCTTCCATGCTCTGTGCAATCGCCTTGGGTGTGCAGACCGGTCTGGCATTCCTCGGATTCGGCCCGCCACCACCGGAGCCCACCTGGGGCGGAATGGTTTCCGAAGCATCCACCGTGATGCGCCAGTTCCCCTGGATGCTGGCCCCCACCGCCGGTCTGATCACCATCGCCACGCTGGCCTTCGGGCTGTTGGGTGATGCGATCCGCGACGTGAACTCCGAACGTTTGGGACGCCCGGCCGGAACCAAAAACAAAAAGGCGCTCGCGCCCCTGGCCCAGAAGGTCAACGCGCCGGACACCACCAAGCTGCTCTCGGTACGCGGCCTCACCATTGCCTTTGAAGCAGACGGAGTTCAGACCATCGTGGTTCAGAACACCAGCTTCGATATTGCCGAAGGTGAAGTCGTTGGCCTGGTCGGCGAATCGGGATCCGGAAAATCCGTGACGGCACTGGGAATCCTGGGTCTGCTGGGAAACAACGGCCGTATCATCTCCGGCACCGTGCACTACCGGGGTACCGAGATCACCAACTACACCCCGGCTCAGTACCGCACCCTGCGCGGCAATGAGATGGGATTGATTTCCCAAGAACCAATGGTTGCTCTGGACCCTGCCTTCCGGGTGGGATTCCAGATCGCCGAGGTGGTTCGCACCCACCGCAAGTGCTCCCGCAAGGAAGCGGACAAGGTGGTGCTGGAACTGCTGCGCGCGGTGAAACTTCCCGATCCGCAACACGTCGCCAAGCTGTACCCGCACCAGATTTCCGGTGGCATGGCCCAGCGAATTGTGATTGCGATGTCCTTGGCCGGCGAACCGAAACTGTTGATTGCCGACGAACCGACCACCGCACTGGACGTCACGGTCCAGGCAGAAATCCTGGACCTGCTGCGCGGACTGCAGGCCGACCGCGGGATGGCGCTGTTGTTCGTGACTCATGACTGGGCCGTGGTGGCAGATATCTGCCAGCGGGCTGTGGTGATGTACGCCGGAGAAGTGGTGGAAAAGGCCACCGTGAGCCAGATGTTCGCCCGACCCATGCACCCCTACACCCATGCGCTGATGGAATCCAACCCGCACAACGCGATCAAGGGCCAGCCACTGCCAACCATCGGGGGAGTTGTCCCGCCGCCGTCGCGCTGGCCGCAAGGATGCCACTTCAGCACCCGCTGCCCGTTGGCCACCGAAGCCTGCAAGAGCGCGCCAGTGGTGGAATCCGAGCTTGAAGACTCACGCACCAGCCGTTGCATCCAGGTAGACCAACTCTTGAGGAACAAGTCATGAACACCCCACAACCTCTGTTAGAGGTCAGTGACCTATCCATTGACTATGTCAACGGCCGGCGTAAGGTGCGTGTAGTCAAAGACGTCAACTTCACGATCCAACGCGGACAGACCCTGGGACTGGTCGGTGAGTCGGGCTCCGGAAAGTCGACCATCGGCAGGGCGCTGCTGGGACTGGTCCCCGCAGCCGAAGGCTCCATGATGTTCGACGGGACGCAGCTGGCCGGACTTGGCCGCAAGAACCGCCAACAGCTAAGCCGCCGGATCCAGGTGATCTTCCAGGATCCCTACTCATCCTTGGACATCACCAAAACCATTGGCTATACCTTGGCTGAACCACTGCGCCAGCACACCAAAATCTCCAAGGCCGAGTTGGAAGAACGCGTCAAGGCCATGCTCGAACGTGTTGGTTTGCCACCGGAAGCCGCCGAACGATACCCGGCGCAGTTCTCCGGCGGACAACGCCAGCGTATCGCCATCGCCCGAGCACTGATCGGTGAACCTGACTTTGTGGTCTGCGATGAACCGGTATCCGCCTTGGACCTCTCAATCCAAGCCGAAGTCATGAACCTGCTGGCGAAACTGCAACGCAGCATGGGGCTGAGCCTGCTGTTCATCTCCCATGACCTGTCGGTGGTCCGGCACATCTCCGACGAACTGGTGGTCTTGCGCCGCGGGGTAATCGTTGAACACGGGCCAGCCGAAACCGTTTATGCCAACCCGCAACACGAATACACCCGCGCGCTGCTTGATGCTTCCCCGGTCCCGAACCCCGAGGAACAAGCCCTGCGACGCGCACGCCGCCAAGCACTAGCCAGCGCCAAATAACAGTACTTTCCACTTCAGCACGATTCACCTGAGCACAAGGAGCTAACCTATGCCTACCATTCACGTCGACGGCCAGGATCTTTACTACGAAGAATTCGGCCATGGTGAGGAAGTCATCATCTCATCGGCCAATGGCTTCCACCCCACCTATCCGGCAAGCCTCGCCCAGGCTCCAACAAACTACCGAGTCATCACCCTGCAAACCCGCGGCTTCGGACGTTCCAGCCGCCTGGAAACCGCGCCGCCGCAGGGCTACCTGAACCGCTGGGCCGAGGACGTTATTGCGCTCGCCGACCACCTGAACATCCCGCAGTTCACCTACACCGGCATCTCCCACGGCGGAGGAATCGGCTGGGTCATTGCCCACCGTTTTGGGCACCGACTGAAGGCGCTGCTCTCCGTGGTGGGCACCCCGCACCTGCGCTACGGGGTGACCGACTCCTCGGAAGGGCGCCGCAAGATTGTGGACAACCCCGGCAACGTCGAGGTCATCCGCGAGGCCATGCTGGAGATTGCCGGCCCCACCCCGCCGGGGCGTGAAACCCTGCGTGAACAGGTCCTTGAACAGGCGCTGGCCACAAAACTTGAACGTGATCCGCTGGAGCAGAAAATCAATCAGGGCATGCCGTTCCCGGAAGCAACCGATAATGATTCGCTGCGTGAGGTCCTTGGGACCATCACCGTTCCGGTACTGATCCTGGGTGGAATGCGTGACGGGGTCATCCCGTCGGGTTCCTCGGTCTTGGCAGGTACCGCGGTTCCAGGGGCCAAAACCGTCCTGTTCGAGGATGAGGGGCACTGGATCGCCAAAGAAAGCCCAGAACGCCTCATCCGTGAAATCAAGCTGTTCATGGATGAGCTTGCCGGCACCGCGCTTCCGCTGCGCAACGAGGCCATGTCCCTGGCCCAGGGAGAGGCCGGAACCGTATGACCCGCCGACGCACAGTGCTAGCAGTGGGGGACCTGGTCCTCGACGAAAACGAGGTAGCGAAGTACTTCGAACCAACCCGGGACTTGTTCGCGGCTGCTGACATCAGCATTTGCCAGATCGAAGTGCCGCACACCTCCTCGACGGAAGTGACCTCCACCGATGTGCCGGCTCCGCCGGCCCCCGAACACAACGTTGAACAGATCGGTTTGGCCGGGTTCAACATTGCAACCCTGGCCGGAAACCACATCTACGACTGCGGTCTTCAGGGAATCACGGACACTCGCCGCTTGGCCCAGGACGCGGGGCTGGCGGTGACCGGTGCCGGGATCAATCTCGAACAGGCGAAGGAACCGGCGATCGTCGATATGGACGGGGTGAGTTTGGGGGTAGCGAACTACAACTGCGTGGGACCCAAAGACTCCTGGGCCACCAGCAAAAAAGCAGGCTGCGCGCATGTCAACGTCCTGACCCACTACGAGCTGGACTCGGCCAATCCCGGCGGTCCACCGAGCATCTACACCTTCGCCGAGCCCAAGGCCCTCAAATCCTTTATCCAAGACGTCAAGGACCTGGCCGCTCGGGTGGATTTTCCGATTGTCGCCCTCCACAAGGGCATCGGCCACATGCCTGCCGAGGTCGCCGATTATGAGATCCAGTTGGCCCATGCGGCCATTGATGCCGGAGCCAAGGCAGTCATCTCGCACCACGCACACATCATGCGCGGGATCGAGGTGTACCGCGGGGCGCCGATCTATCACGGGCTGGGGAACTTCGTCACCGTCACCAATGCACTGAACACCACCGGACAGGACTCACCCGAACGTATTGCCTGGGCCAAGCGCCGACGCAAGCTTTTCGGTTTCGACCCCGACCCCACGATGCCCAACTACGCATTCCATCCGCAAAGCCGGAATACCGGTATCGCGCGGTTGGAAATCACGGAGCAGGGTGAACTGGGTGCCGGTTTTATCCCTTGCTGGATAGGCCAAGACGCAGTGCCGCGACCGCTTCGCAATGAAGCCGACGCACGTCCGGTCGTTGAGTATCTGCAGCACATCACCGCGGAAGCGGGATTCGACACCACAACACACTGGGTCGAGGACTATCTAGCCATCGACTTAACAGTTTCAGAGGAACAACCATCATGAACACCACAAACGCTACTGTGAGCGGCCCATTATCAGGAGTCGTGATCCTGGATCTGACCACCGCATTGTCCGGACCCTACGCCACGATGCTGTTAGCTTCATTGGGTGCACGGGTTATCAAGATTGAAAATCCGGGTACGGGCGGGGACAGCTCACGGAACAACGCACCCTATGTCACCTCCCACGGTTTGGCCGTTCAGCGCGAAGACGAGCAGGATATGTCCCTGTCCATGATGCTCCGGGGCCGCAACAAGGAATCAGTGTTGCTGGATCTGAAGGATCCCCAGGACCATTCTCGATTCCTCGGCCTCGTTGAACACGCCGATATTGTGGTGGAGAACTTCAGCGCCGGGGTCACCTCGCGGTTGGGGGTGGACTACGAGCAACTGAAATCGGTGAAACCCGACCTGATCTACACCTCGATCACCGGATTCGGCAGTACCGGCAACAACGACGGCTTGCGGGCCATGGACGCCATTGTCCAAGCGCTATCCGGGGTGATGTTCACCGCCGGAGAAGAAGGAGAAGCCCCGGTACGGTTTGGCCTTCCCCTGGGGGATCTTGCCGCCCCGCTCTTCGCCGTCATCGGGACGTTGACCGCGGTCTTGCACCGTCAGCAGACCGGGGAAGGGCAACTGGTTGATGTGTCGATGCTCGGTGCGTTGACCTCCTTGGTGGCTATCGAGCCATTCGAAGCCTTGGAACGGTTCGGCATTCCGCAGCGGACCGGAGCCTTTGTTCCGCGGCTGGCTCCCTTCGGCACATTCCAGACCCTTGATGGTTTCTGTTCGCTCAGTGCGCCAACAGACCCCATGGCTGCCTCCGTATTCCGCGGGATGAACCGGCCTGAACTGGCTCAGGATGAGCGTTTCATCAACCGGGATGCACGGGTGGCGCACGCAAACGAACTGCACGGACTCATCCAAGACTGGGCAAGCGTCCGCACGACCGAGCAGGCTGTTGCCGAACTCAGTGCGGCCGGCGCCCCGGTTGCGCCGGTACGCTCTCCCGACCAAGCAATTCGCGACCCGCGGGTCCTTGCCCGCGGTGAGGTGGTGCAGTTGTCTGCGGGGCCGAACCTGGAAGAACCGGTCTTCGGCTCTGGGGTGCCAATTGTGATGTCAAGTATTGATCTGTCCCTTGGGCGGCAGGCTCCACGACTGGGCGAGCACACCGAGTCCGTGCTCAACGAGTTCCTGAACCGTGATGCGGTGCCATCCGGGGCCCAGCGGACCGCATCATGACCTGGCGCCGGGAGCCGTGGCGGACCCTGAGCCAGGAACGGATTGACCGGGCGGTGAACTATGCTGCGCAACTGCCGGTGATCGGTCTGGTCGGCGCGGATATCCCCAGGGCCTTGGTTGACGAAATTGAGGCGGTGCCCTTCACGATTCTTCCCGACGGGCAGGAACCGTCGCAGCGTTCAATTGAACTGTTGGGTGCATCGGCTTCGCCGGAGATCGCGCGGATTCTTGACCAGATTCTGGATGGTGACTTGGACTTCCTGACCGGTGTGATCGTCTCACGAGAATCCCAGGACACCCTGCGTCTGTACTACGTGTTGCGCATGCTGGAAAAGGACAATGCGCTGGCCTGGCCGGTGCACTATCTGGAACTGCTGCACCTGGACCGGCCCAGCACCTACATGTATAACCAACGTCGGCTGGGCGTTGCACGTCAAACGGTGGCACGGTGGTATCAGCAACGTTGCTCAATCGCTCCGTCATACCATCCCGACGCCTGGTCCCAGGTGGCACGGATCCACCACGCACTTGAGCTGACCCGGGAAACCAGCCAGTGCCGTGGTTCTGAGTTTGTGGAGGAGCTGGCGCAGGCCTCCTCATGCTCACTCGATGATGCACTACAGCGGGCGATGAGCTGGAAACCGGTAACTGACCAGGGCCTGCCGGTGCTGCTCACCGGCAGCCGGACCTGGACCTCGGCGGTCCACGAGCGTATCGAATCCACCGGCCGTCGCGTCGTGGGTGAAGACCACGCGGGCGGGGCGTTGGCGACCTCGCTGCGTCCAGAACCACGAGGAAACACCCCGGAGCGGGACCTTGAATTAGCGATTGCGGTGACCCGGTGGGGTGCCGCCTCGGCGACCTCAAGTTCTGCGGACCGCGCCGAGTACCTGGACCAGCTGCTTGGCACCCATCCGGTCAGCGAGGTCATCGCCGTCCTGCAAACCTGGGACCAGGCCGCCGCATGGGACATCCCGGCACAACAGAGCGTGTGCCAACAGCGTGACGTCGAGCTGCGAATCGTGCATGGATCGGAACAAATTGAGTTGAATGTCGGACAACAGTTGAAGGAGGAGATCCGTTGACTTCAAGGCTGCAGTCGGCAAAACAGGCCACCACGTACCAAAAACAATGGTTTTTGGATACGGCGGAAGCCGCGCGACGTGGAGAACCTATCGCCCTGGTGACCGCGGATACCCCGCATGAAATCTTGCGCACCATGGGTATCCCTTACATTGTGAGCCAGTGGTGGGCTTCGATTGTCTCGGCTAAACGACTGGCGGGGGCATCCTTGGATGCGTTGGCCGAGTTGGGTTATCCCACGAATATCCAGCAATATGATGCCTTGCCGTTCGGGTCGTACCTGCTCGGAGAGCGGGAAGAACTGTGGGGCGGGCTGCCGCAACCGCGGGTTGTACTGGCTGAAAACACGGGAGACGCAACCGCCAAGGCGTTCGGCCTGTGGGAAGACATCGAGGGGACCGAGGTATTTCGGTTCGCGCGGACTGCCGCAGATCCCGCCCCGGACCAATGGTGGGAGCTGGTTCCAGAGCAGTGGGAAACGGTATTCGGCAGCGACCGCCTGGATCTTCTGGTGGACGAACAACGTCAGCTGATCGAGTACTTGGAAAACCTGACCGGGCGTCGTTGGGATGAAGACAAGTTCCGGCAGATCATGCAGCTGGGCAACGACCAAGCGCGCACCAACAGGGCCACCCGCGACCTTTTAGCCCAAGCGAGACCAACCCCGGTGTCTCTGGCTGATTCGGTCTCTGCGGTGATGGTTCCGCAGTGGCATCGCGGCTCCCAATGGGGACTTGACGCGGCCCGGAATCTGAACCGCGAAGTCACCGAGCTGCTAGCGGCCGCCGAAGCGAAGCAGACGCAGCCCGAGCGGCTGAGGCTGATGTGGGTCGGACGTGGGCTGTGGGGAGACCTGGATTTGTACGAACACTTCCGGCAGGAATTTGGCGCGGCGTTTGTCTGGTCAATGTATCTGGCCATCGCCGCCGACGGTTACGAACGCAACGGGCAGGACCCTCACCGGGCCTTGGCCGCAAGATTTGTGGGGCTCACCGATCAACTGTATGCACCGCCGTTATCCAACCAGTGGTATCTGAAAGAGGCACTGAGCCATGGTGTGGATGGTGTAGTGCACCTCGTCGCGGATGACGTTTCCGGCGCCGGATACATCACTAGGTCCCTCGAAGAAGCCGGGATACCGGTGTTGGAATTGCGCGGAAGCAACACTGATGCGAAGGCCTTGAATGCCACTGTTGTCCGTGAACGGATCTCGGAATTCATCAGGACTCGGTTGGAAACACAGATCGTTGCCTCTTCGGTGCGCTGAGCGCGCTCATGAACCTTTAGGAATTCACTTGAACCGATGCATTCGGCCTGCCGATTCCTACGGCAGGGCCGATTCTGGAAGGACTTGAACAATGACTACCACTACGGTTACACCACAGTGCACAAAGATCGATTTCAACAGCAGCGACGAGGTGTACTCACCGGCTGCTTTACCCGACACCGCTCAAGCACAGGCGCTGGAGAGGGCAGGCTACGTCCAGGAAGAATATTTCCTCAGCGGGTTCGGGGCCATTTATCGCTCCGGGCAGGACCTTCCCGAACTTGAGCACGAGGGGATTCCCTACACCACCCGAATCCTCGTAGTCCGTCCACGCGATGCGGGCGCGTTCAACGGGGTGGTGCATCTGACCGGAATGCACCCGTTTCTCGGCGGGGTGCAGTGGAACTGGGCGGAACACCTGGTGCTGAGCACCGGTGCGGCTTTCGTCGCTGTTGCCACCGGCACGGATGCGAAAAGCCGTAGCCAGTCAACGGCTGAAAACCCGATTGCTGGCCCGTGGGTGACCAAGTGGTTTGATTCCCAGCGTTACGCACCATTGCACTGGCCAACAGATGACGGGATCCGCTGGTCGGTGCTGGCCGATACCGCGAAGCTGCTTCGATCGCCGGAGCGAAGCTTCCTAGCCGACCTTGGAATTGAGCGAATTTTCTGTTCAGGCTGGTCATTCCTGGGCAGCTTCCAGCGAACCTATATCAATGAGGGATTCCACGACCTGTTCAGGGCAGCAGATGGTGGACCGTTGATTGACGGTTATGCCATTGGAATCTCCAGCCCGTGGCAACAACCGGGGTACCTGCCTATCAATTCACACACACCGGTGCCGCCGCTGGGTGACGCTCGGCGCACACTGCGGCCAATCGATGTGCCGGTGATCGAATTTTTGAGTCAGAATGAAGGCCAGGCGAACTACGGGGCCCAGATCCCGGATATCGATCAGGGGTTGGGGAGGCATCGGCTTTATGAGGTCGCCGGCGCATCGCACCGGGATACCGGTGTCCCTGCGCCGCGAACCTACCGGCAGCAACTGAAGGATCGCAACCATTCGGAAGCTGTGGGTGAATATGAGCCGAACCTGCAGATCAGTGACGTTCCTGTTCGTTTGCTTTTCGCCGCCGCCATGCAGAATTTGGATTCCTGGGTTCGCGAGTCGGTGCCGCCACCGCCAGGTGCACAGCTGCGTGTGAACCGTGCCCAGCAGATTGAGTACGACGAGTTCGGGAACCCGCGTGGCGGGGTGCGTTCGGTCCAGCTGGATGTGCCGCTGGCTCGATACGGGGCCGCCACCGGCCGCACCGAAGCACGTTACACACCGCAGTACCTGCAGATGCTGCGGACACCATTGGAGCCTTCAGAAATTGAGAAACTCTACCCGGGTGGACTCACTGACTATCTTGAACAGGCCCGCCAACGGGTCCAGCAAATGGTTGAGCAACGCTGGTTGCGCGCCGCGGATGAAGAGCTGTACCTGCAGGAACTAACCAACGAAGCGCTCAAGGTGTTCACGGTCGAACATGCACACAGCCACTGAGAACTCGCGGGTCGGTCTGTACCTCGATCAACACCCGAAACGGATGTGAAGTCACCTAGGGAACCCGTGCTTCGCACCCGGATGAGACTCCGGAAAATGTTTCGGTGAACACCATCCCGCACACCTAAATGAAACCAACAACGCAGCTGTTCCTCCCAGTGATCTGGGAATGAACAGCTGCGTTGTTGTCTGTGCGGGGAACACCGGTGAAGCGGATAGTGCTTATCCGAGATGGCGCGGAGCGCCAATAATTTACGGGTGATGCACGGCGGAAATATGGTGAGTGATCTACTGCTCTGCGGATGTTGGGGCTGCCAGCACAGGGGAGCAAGCCGAGAACAGATACCCCCATGAGCTACCGGGGCGTCTAGCCCAGATGGAGCAGCAGCGCCGCGAAACCAAGCATGGCGGGAATTCCCAGCACCGTGGTGAGCAGGACCGTGTCCTTGGCAATGGTGATTCCCGATTCGTACCGGTCTGCATTCACGAAGATATTCTGCGCGGTGGGCAACGCGGCCATGATGACGGCGATGTATTGTCCGGTGGAATCCAGGCGGAAGACCCACGCGGCCAAGGCCCAGGCCAGCAGCGGATGCAAAACCAGCTTGCTGAAGGTTGCCACCCACACCTCGGTGCGCCGTTTGGAACTGCGCTGCAGCGGGCGGGAACCGACCAGGGACAAACCGAAACCAAGCAGCATGGCCGGGATCGAGGCGCCGGCCAAGAGCTCTATCGGGGTCATGATGATCTGCGGAGGCTGCCACTGATAGATGGAGCAGAGCAGACCCAGGACGGAAGCGATGATCATCGGGTTGCTGATGGTTCGCCACAGGACTCCGGTGAACTTCGTTCCACCCTTGGCCGTGGCCTTTTCCATGAGCGCCAGCGAGAGCGGGGTCATTACCGACATCTGGAAGAGTGCAATCGGCGCGGCCAGGGAAATGTCTCCCAGCGCGTAGATGGCGATGGGAAGCCCCAGGTTGCCGGCGTTGACCGTGGAGGCGGCCATGGAGCCAATGGTTCGTTCCCCGGGACTGCGTTTGAAGGCCAGCCTGGAGAAAATCCAGAAGGCCAGAAAAACTGCCATGGCTGAAATCCCGGCAATAAACAGCTGGGGTCCCAGTGCTTCTTGCGGTTTAGCGGCGGAAATGGTGGTGAACAACAGCGTGGGGGAGGCGATAAAAAAGGTGAGCCGGTTCAGAATGTAACGCCCATTGTCTCCGAAGAGATTCTTTTTACCTGCCCAGTAACCAACACCAATGATGACCCAGATACCGAAGAATCCTTCGATGACGCCGTACATTATTCTCCCATTGCTTTGAAATCTAGGCTGCAGCCAACAGCTATGCACCGAGCCATTGACAACATGGGTATGACATGCTCAATTGACTAGGTCAGCAAGAACGTGGCCAGCAAAACCACCGGCAGGGTAAGCAGGGTGCTGGTCAGGATTACTTCTCGTGGAACCACCGGGTTGAGCCGGAACTGCTGGGAAAAAAGCAGCACATTTTGTGCGGTGGGCAAAGCAGCCATGATCACTACACCCAGTAGATCCGTGCCTTGTAATCCAAACACCAGTTTAGCAAGCAGGTACGCCGCAACGGGCATAAACAACACCTTTAACCCGGCGCCAAGTAAAACTTCGCCACGCAGCGCTTTATCCGCCAGGGGCTTCTGGCCGTACAAGGACATGCCGAAGGCCATGAGCAGCAACGGGATGGAGGAGTCGCCGAGCATTTGCACGGGGGAGTGCAGCACCTCGGGCAGCTGAATGTTGAACCAGGAGAACAACGCGCCAATGAAGGTGGCGATGGTGACCGGGTTGGCAATGGATTTGAGAATGGTGCGGCCCAGCGGCGCCGAGGCTTCGGCACCGTTTTTGCGCGACACCAGGGCGAACAGGCACATGTACAGCGGGGCGATGATCAGCAGCTGGGCAACCAGCACCGAAACCACCGGGGTGGTGCTTCCCACCGCATACAGGGCCAGCGGCACACCGATGTTTCCTGCATTGACGTAGCTGGTGGCCATGGCACCGGCCGGAATACGTTGCAGCGGGGTTTTGAACAACGCCTTGGTGAGCAGCGCGTACACCCCGCCGGTCACCACCGCGGTGATCAAGGCAATCGGGGTGAACACCCCTACGACCGCGTGCAGGTCGGTGCCGGAGAGCAGGATGAACATCAGCGCCGGGTTGGTGATGTAGTAGATCAGCGGGGTTAGGCCCTTGGCAATGGCTTCCCGCTGCCGTGGCATGAACCGCGCCGTGCCAAAGCCGATGCCAATCAGGATGATCACTACCGCGAATCCCTGTAAGACTCCCTGCATCAGGCCTCCAAGCCGCAAAAGCCCGGCTCGGTGTCGCAGGGTGCTGCAACACACCGAGGGGGACGGCAGATGCAGGCTCTTCGCGCAGGCATCCACCGCCCCCTGGGCAATGTGTTTTTAGTACTTATTTTTTTGAGTTATCGCACAAGGGCAGGGCTCTTGGAATCAAAAGTCCAACCCGGGATCAGGTACTGCATGGAGACCGCGTCATCACGCGAACCCAAACCGTGTTCCTTGTACAACTCGTGTGCTTCGTTCACTCGGTCCATGTTCAGCGTGACACCCAGGCCCGCCGCCTCTGGAACCTTCACTTCGCCGTCCACGATCTTCGGAGCGTTCTCGGTCAGATCCTGGCCGTCCTGCCAGATCCAGTGGGTGTCCAGCGCGGTGATCTCGCCCGGAGCGGCCGCTCCAGCCTGGGTGAACATGGCCAACGAAATATCGAAGTGGTTGTTCGAGTGCGAACCCCAGGTCAGGCCGAACTCGTTGCACAGCTGCGCCACGCGTACCGAGCCGGACATGGTCCAGAAGTGCGGGTCAGCCAGCGGAATGTCCACGGCGTTGGTGCGCACCGCGTGAGCCATTTCGCGCCAGTCGGTCGCGATCATGTTGGTGGCGGTCTGCAGGCCGGTGGCCCGGCGGAACTCGCTCATGACCTCGCGGCCGGAGAAACGGCCTTCGGGGCCGCAAGGATCCTCCGCGTAGGCCACGATGCCCTTCATCCGCTTGCCCAAGCGGATTGCGTCCTCCAGCAGCCAGCCGCCGTTGGGGTCAAGGGTGATGCGGGCTTCGGGGAAACGCTGCTTCAAGGCGGTGACCGCATCAACTTCCAGGTCGCCTGCCTGCACGCCGCCCTTGAGCTTGAAGTCCTTGAACCCGTAGCGGGCCTGTGCGGCTTCGGCCAGGCGGACCACGCCCTCGGGGGTCATGGCCTCTTCGCGGCGTACCTTCTCCCAGTCATCTGCGCCCTGCGGTTCGCGCAGGTACGGCAGATCGGTCAGGTCCGGGTTGCCAATGTAGAAGAGGTAACCGAGCATCGGCACCGCGTCGCGCTGCTGGCCATCGCCCAGCAGTTCGGCCACCGGCACGCCCAGGAATTGCCCGTGCAGGTCTAGGAGCGCGGATTCCAGGGCGGTGACGGCGTGCACTGTTGTGCGCAGATCAAAGGTCTGCGCGCCTCGACCGCCCGCGTCGCGGTCAGCGAAACGGGAGGACACCTTGCGTAGCAGCGAACGGTAGGTTGCTACCGGAGCGCCGGCAATCAGCGCTCCTGCTTCTTCAATGGTTGAACGGATCGCTTCGCCGCCTGGCACCTCGCCCAGGCCCGTGCGGCCCTCGGAGTCGGTGACAATGGCGATGTTGCGGGTGAAGAACGGTCCATGGGCGCCGGAAAGGTTCAGCAGCATGGAGTCGTGGCCGGCCACCGGGATGACCTTGACCGAAACAATGGTTGGGTTGCTCATTCGCTTACTCTCCTGCGATGCTCAGGGTGCCGTCGATCAGGCGGTTCAATTTCCACTCGTTGGCCTGCGCGATTGGCTTAGGCAGCAGAGCTTCAGGGAAATTCTGGTAGGCAACCGGGCGCAGGAAACGCTCGATGGCCAGCGAACCGACCGAGGTGGTCTGCGGGGCGGAGGTTGCCGGGAACGGGCCGCCGTGAACCATTGCGTGGCCCACCTCGACACCGGTTGGCCAGCCGTTGAGCAGGATGCGTCCAACCTTCAGTTCAAGGGTCGGGATGATCCCCGCGGCCTGGGCGTAGTCTGCTTCGGTCAGCTGCAGTGTTGCGGTCAGCTGGCCTTCGAGCTTGGCCAGCGCCGAACCAAGTTCTGCCACCGACTCGTAGCGGATGACCAGCGAGGCGGCGCCGAAGATCTCTTCTTGCAGGACCGGGTTCTCGTTCAGCTGCTTCACCCCGGAGGCGAAGACCCGTGGGGCCGGCGCGTTCTCGGTGGAGCCAGCGCTGCCCTGGCCGACCAGTTCAACACCTTCCTGGGCGCCAAGTGCTTCGACACCGGCCACCCACGAGGAGTAGATGCCGGCGGTCAGCATGGTCTGTCCGCTGTGCGATGGTGCGTTGCCGGAGATGGCCGCCACAAAAGCGTCGCCTGCCGTGCCGACCGGGACAAATACCAGTCCCGGTGCGGTGCACAGCTGGCCGGAGGAACCGGTCAGCGAACCCAGGTAGGCCTTGGCCTGCGCCTCGGGGTCTGCCAGTGCGCCTTCAAAGAAGATCACCGGGTTGATCGAGGACATTTCGGCGTACACCGGGATTGGCTCTGGACGCTTGGCGGCGGTTTCCATCAGGGCGACGCCGCCGGAACGTGAACCGGTGAAACCGACAGCCTTGATGGCCGGGTCGGAGACCAGTGCCTGGCCGATGGAGGCTCCCGGACCATAGACCAGGGAGAAAACCCCTGGGTGCAGGTCGAATTCCTCGATGGCCTTGGTGATGGCGGAGCCGACAATCTCACTGGTGCCCGGGTGGGCGTTGTGGGCCTTGAAGACTACCGGGCAGCCGGCGGCCAGTGCCGAGGCGGTATCGCCGCCGGCGGTGGAGAAAGCCAGCGGGAAGTTCGAGGCGCCGAAGACCGCAACCGGGCCCATCGGAACCTTGCGCTGGCGGATGTCCACACGTGGCAACGGGGTGCGCTCCGGCAGGGCCGGGTCGATGCGGGCCCCGTGGAAGTCGCCGGTGCGAACCACGTTTGCGAACAAACGCAGCTGGCCGGCGGTGCGGCCGGTCTCGCCGTTCAGGCGAGCTTCTGGCAGGCCGGTTTCGGCCATGGCGCGGGCCACCAGTTCTTCGCGCACTGCTTCGATGTTCGCCGCGATGGCGTCCAGGAAGTCTGCGTGTTTGGCTGGTTCCAGCTGGCGGAAGGAGGCGAAGGCCTCGGCGGCGGCCGCGGTGGCAGTTTTCAGCTGCGCTTCGTCAATCAGGCTGTAGGCCGGTTCAAGCGGCTGGTTGGTTGCCGGGTTGAAGCCGTGGACTTCGCGTCCGTTGCCCGCAGTGCGTACGCCTGCGAGGATGGACTGGCCGGTCAGGTTTTGGGTGGTGCTGGTCAATGGTGCTCCCGGGTCCGAAGGAAAGATGGTTTCGTAGCGAGCAGATTTACAGGTTGGCGCCTGCAGGAACAATCCCTGCGGTCTTGATCAGTGCCGACAGGTCCGCCAGGTCCTGCTCGGACATGTCCTGCAGCGGGGTGCGTACCGAACCGCAGTCGCGGCCGATGGCCTTCATGCCGCCCTTGACGATGGAGACGCCGTAACCCTTGACGCGGTCGCGGATATCCAGGTAAGGAAGGACAAAACGGTTCAGCTTCTCGTTCACTGCAACGCGGTCCAGGTTGCGTACGTCCTTGTAGAAGTCTAGGGCGAACTCTGGAACGAAGTTGTACATGGCCGAGGAGTAGGTGCTCATGCCCAGCTGCAGCAGCGGCAGGGCGAAGGTCTCTGCGGTTGGCAGGCCGCCGAGGTAGAACAGGCGGTCGCCGTTCTTGGCGTACATCTTGGTGTTGTGCTCGATGTCGCCAATGGCGTCCTTGAAGCCGATGAAGTTCTCGTGGTTCTCGGCCAGGCGGGCCACGGTGTCCGGGGAGTAGATGGCGTTGGCGCGGTTGTACACGATGATGCCCACCTTGGTGGACGCGGCGATGGCCGAAACGTGCTGGTACAGGCCTTCCTGATCATTTTCGGTCAGGTACGGAGGCAGCAGCAGCAGGCCTTCGGCGCCAACCTCTTCAGCGTTTTTCGCCTGCTCGATTGCCTGCAGGGTGGAGCCGCCGGCGGATGCCAGCACTGGAACGCGGTCGCCTGCCTCTTCAACTGCCATGCGGACGACGTTTTTTGATTCCTCGGTGGTCAGCGAGAAGCCTTCACCCGTGCCGCCGGCTGCGAACAGGCCGGCCACATCGAAGCTCGACTGCCAGTCCAGGTGCTTGCGGTAAGCGGCTTCGTCAACCTGGAGATTTGCATCAAATGCGGTGACCGGGAAGGACAGGAGGCCGTCTTTGAGCTTGGCGGCAAGTTCAAATGGGGTGTACTTAGTCATCAGAAATCCTTTGGTTGGCCCGCGGCTCAGAGGGATCCACTGTGCGCAATTGGCGGAGGGGATAGTTGCTTATGCCTCAAGGTTAGGACCAACCAGCTATGCCTGTCTAAGCCCTAAGTTGTATTGATTGATACCTTGAGGGCATCAAAGCATGTAGCCGCCGAAGCCAGAGCGAGAGCGTGAATCTTCACACCGCGGATTAGTGCAATGGATCCGCGTTGATCACCTGCAACATGCGGGCCAGGGCGGGGTTGCGGGATTCCCGATTCCAGATTGCGTGCAGCTCCACCGGGTGCTCCACGGGACTGACCAACCGCAGGTAGGTCACTCCCTGGACACCCAGCACCTTGGCGCTTTCCGGGACAAACGCCACCCCGCGCGCGGCGGCCACCAAGGAGATCATGGTCAGGATCTGGCTCACGGTATGCCGCACGTTTTTGTGCTCGATCTCAATCTGGCGGACCACCAGGTCGTAGAAGTAGCGGGCCTTGGTGGGCGAATGCATGATCAGTGGTTCATCCACCAGGTCGCTGGCGATCAGATCACGCTGCAGGGCGGCCAGCCGGTGCCCGGAAGGCACCGCGACAAACAAGCCCTCGGAGAGCAGCAAGCTTGAATCAAAAAGTTTTTCATCAAAGGGAGGGCGGGCCAAACCCAGGTCGAGATCCCCGTCCAGCAGCGCGGTGACCTGTTCGCTGGTGACAAGTTCGGTGAGCTCCAGATGAACATTTGGCATCTTGAGCGCAATTTCCTCCAGCAGGGAACCGAGCATTGAGAAGCCGGTAGCGGCGGTGAAGCCAATACGCAGGGCACCGATTTGCCCGCTGGCAATGCGGCGCGCGCTCTCCGGGGCGCGCTCCGCGGCGATCACCAATCGGCGGGCTTCGGAGAGGAAAGCTTCACCGGCCGCGGTGAGGGTGACGTGCCGATTGTCGCGTTCAAGCAGCTCCACGCCGACGATTCGTTCAAGTTTTTGGATTTGGCGGCTCAGTGGAGGCTGGGTCATCTGCAAGCGCTCGGCGGCGCGACCGAAATGCAGCTCTTCGGCGACCGCGACGAAGCTCCGGGCCTGATCAAGGGTAAACAACTTTTACCTTCCAAGCATCATGCCATGCAAATAGGGTCTTGGACATGTATCCTATCTCGTTTCTACTCTTGTCTAGTACTCGTGTCAGTGAGGCGTTTCACAGCACCTTATGACCTCGGCTACACCGCACTCGAAATACCCAGGGGAGAATCTCATGAAGACTCGCACTTTCCGTCGCACGCTGCTGGCTGTCCCAGCCGTAGCCGTGGCACTTTCACTCACCGCTTGCGGTGGCAATATTGGCGGAGGCTCCGGTGATGGAGATTTTCCCAATGGTCCGGTGACCTTCACCGTTGGCGCGGCTCCCGGCGGCTCCACCGATCTGATCGCCCGCGCGC
The DNA here is from genome assembly GCF_044744225.1 of Glutamicibacter sp. NPDC087344. NCBI lineage: Bacteria > Bacillati > Actinomycetota > Actinomycetes > Micrococcales > Micrococcaceae > Glutamicibacter > Glutamicibacter sp. NPDC087344. Next base: position 79,776 of record NZ_JBIUXY010000004.1, read on the forward strand.
TGGCCGAAGGAATGGCCGACGACCTCGGTGTTGCTGTTCCAGTGGTGAACAAGCCGGGCGCCAATGGCGGTTTGGCGACCAAGGAAGTTGCTGAAATGCCGGCAGATGGCCAGAACCTGGTGATGCTGAACGCTTCGCTGTTCACCATTACCCCGCTGGCAGTCTCGGAAGACGAAGCCATGAGCATTGATGACGTTGATGTTCTTGCCGGCCTCTCCCAGGATGACTACGTCATGATCGCCAGCAAGAAGTCTGGCATCAATTCATTTGAAGATGTTGTGAAGAGCGACAAGAAGCTCTCGTTCGGCACCACCGGTGTTGGCACCGGCTCGCAGCTGGCCCAGGAAGTTATCCTAGCTCAGGCCGACGTCGAGGGCACCACGGTGCCATTCGACTCCGGAGCGCCTGCACTGACCGCAGTCATGGGCGACCAGGTCCAGATCTCCACGGTACAGCTCGGCGAGGGCAAACCCCAGATCGACGCCGGCACCGTGACCCCGCTGGTGGTCTTCTCCACCGAGCGCAACGAATTCTTGCCAGATGTTCCTACCGCAACCGAGCTTGGCTACGACGTGCCGGTCTCGCAGTTCCGCGCAGTAGGTGTGCCAAAGGGCTTGAGCGAAGAAACCAAAACCAAGCTGACCGACGCCATCTCCGCGGCCACCCAGACCGACACCTACAAGGATTTCAACAAAAACAACCTGCTGACCACTCACGAGATTTCCGGCGAGGAAGTTGTTGCCGAATGGACCGAGCTGGCTGCGAAGTACAAAAAACTGACTGAAGAAGAGGGAATCTCCCTCGTTTCAGGCCAGTAGCCTCCCTGCTATCGCAATAGTATGCGCGAGAACAAAACTAAGGTAGGTGAGCTCCATGCAGAAACATAAAGAGACACAAGATACTCCCGAGCCAGAGCCGGGCGCAGAGGCAGCAGATATTACCGATGTCGATGCGATGACTCCCGAGCAGCTGGCCGAGATCTGGGAAGCCGAAGCTCCGGAAAAGGCCGGCCCCGTGGCAAACATGGCCTCCAGCCTGGTGGTTTTGGCCCTGTCGATCGGCGGCGTCATCATGTCGATCAACCTGGACCTGGGCACCCCGCAGACCCCCAAGGCGGGGATGTGGCCATTCATCGTCAGCGTCATCATCGGCGTCATGGCCATTGTGCAGCTGACGGTTGGCCGCAAGGGCGGGGAAGACGGCGAGAAATTCAGCAAATTCAGCTGGTTCCCGCTGATCGGTTTCGGCACCCTGATCCTCTTGACGCTCCTGATGCCCCTTGTCGGGTTCGAGGTTCCTGCGTTCTTGTTGTGTTTTGTGTGGATGCGGTGGCTGGGCGGCGAACGCTGGCGTTCGGCCACCATCTACTCCCTGCTTGTCGTAGTTCTCTTCTACCTCATCTTCATTGTCGCCCTGGGCACTAGCATTCCGCACCTGATCTAGCGACGGAAGAATAAGGAAAAACTATGGACTTCTTTGGACCAGTCCTGGATGGTTTTGGCACCGTTCTGGACCCCACAAACCTTTTGTACTGCCTGATCGGTGTGGTCATCGGCATGCTGGTCGGTGTGCTGCCAGGCCTCGGCCCGGCTGCCACCATCGCCATCCTGCTTCCGCTGACCTACGGCATTGAACCTGTCACCGCCATCATCATGCTCGCCGGTATTTTCTACGGTGCGCAGTACGGCGGAACCATCACCTCGGTACTGCTGCGCCTGCCTGGCGAAGCCAGTTCGGTGGTTACCGTGTTCGACGGCTATGTCATGGCCAAACAAGGCCGGGCCGGAACCGCCTTGGGCATCGCGGCCATCGGCTCGTTTGCCGGTGCGACCGTGGCCATCATCGGCCTGACCTTCCTGGCCCCGCTGGTGGCCAGCTTCGCCCTGGACTTCGGGCCACCGGAATACGCGGCGCTGGCGCTGCTTGGCATCTTGCTGGTTGCCACCATTTCCGGGGCCTCGAAGATCAAGGCAATCATCGCCGCCGCGATCGGTTTGCTCCTGGCAACCGTGGGGCGCGATATCTTCACCGGTGCCGAACGTTTCACCTTCGGCAACCTTTCCCTGGCTGACGGAATCGATTTCGCCCCGTTGGCAATGGGCCTGTTCGGCATCGGCGAGATCCTCTACAACCTGGAGGACCGCCACCGCGCAGCCAACGCGCCGGTCAAGGTCAAACGTGTCTGGCCTTCGGGCAAGGACATCAAGCAGGCGGCTCCGGCGATTGGCCGTGGCTCGGTGCTTGGTTTCATCCTCGGTATTCTGCCAGGCGGCGGCGCGACCATCTCCTCCATGGTTTCCTATGCGGTGGAGAAGAAGGTCGCCAAGGATCCCTCGCGTTTCGGCAAGGGCGCCATTGAAGGTGTTGCCGGCCCGGAGACCGCGAACAACGCGGCCGCAACCAGCTCATTCATTCCGCTGCTGACGCTGGGTATCCCCGCGAACGGCACCATGGCGATCATCTTCGGTGCGCTGCTGATCCAGGGAATCACCCCGGGCCCGCAGCTGATCGGCGAGGATCCGGAGCTGTTCTGGGGTGTTGTGAACTCCATGTACATTGGCAACATCCTGTTGCTGCTGATGTCGATCCCGCTGGTTGGCGTCTTTATCCGCATCTTGCGTATCCGCGCCGCGATCTTGGCTCCGATTACGGCCCTGATCACCATGCTCGGCGCCTACACCATTCGCAACTCGATTTTCGACGTGCTGATGGTTGTGGTGTTCGGCGGTCTGGGTTATCTGATGAAGAAGTTTGGATTCGAACCTGGTCCAATGGTTCTGGCCTTCGTTCTTGGGGGATTGCTTGAATCGAACCTGCGTCGTTCGCTGCTGGTGCTCGAAGGCGACCTGGGCGGGTTCCTGACCCGGCCGATCTCTGCAACCCTGCTTGCGGCATTTGTCCTGGTGGCCCTGTGGCCTGTTCTCAAGGGCGCTATTGACCGAAACAAAAAGAAGTCGCTGGCTGCACAGGTCGCAATTGAAAAGGAAAAAGCATGAGTATCATCGTTGGTTACGTTCCTACGCCGGTAGGCAAGGCCGCGCTGAATGCAGCGATCACCGAGGCGAAACTTCGCGACGAGGAATTGTTGATCGTCAACTCCTCACGCGAAGGCGCACTGGTGGATAAAAACACCGCGTCCCTGGATGACTGGAACGCGGTGGATGCCGCGGTGAAGGCCGCAGGCATTCAAAGCCAGATCGTCGAGTCGACGTATCGTGATGACCTCACCGAGGAATTCCTGCGGATCGCAGAGGAGCATGACGTATCGCTGATCGTCATCGGTTTGCGCCACCGCACCCAGGTTGGAAAGTTCATCATGGGTTCGCACGCGCAGCGTATCCTGCTGCAGGCTGACCGCCCCGTGCTGGCCGTGAAGGCAACGGAGCGCTAGAGCACCGCGTTACGACTCAAAACCCGCCACAGGCGCCCGTCATGGGCGGCTGTGGCGGGTTTTGCGTTATGCGCTAAAGGTATTGATGACCAGAGGAAACTTGCGGGGCTGTGAGGCTCGAATCCTTGGCGAAGCTCCATCCCCCAAGGAATAAACCCAGATCAGCGGTGAGCTTTCTCACACTAGTTGCAGGATGCCACCAAACGAGTCGTATTCCAGCGTGGAGGATGTGGCGCAAAACTCCCGTTTGCATGGGGAATTGTGACCCACGCGGCAAAGATATTCGCAAACGTAATACCTCTTGGGTATTGCTGTATGCGCCTGTGGTCTTGGACGCGGCACTTGTGGCATGGCTAACGTGATTGCTGGCACAAATTCCTTCACGGAGCCTGTTCTTCTCTGGGAGAACCAGATGCGTGCCCGAATGCCCAGCACGGGCACCCCAAGTTTTTAGAAGATCGGAGTGGCGTCATGCCTTTGGTCATCGTCGGACTCTCAGTCGTTGTACTGCTTGTCCTCATGATGAAGTTCAAGCTCAACGGCTTTATCTCACTGCTGCTCGTTTCGGCGTTGGTGGCATTCTGGGCCGTTGCTACGGGAAACTTCACGGTTGACGGAGAACCTGCCGGGCTCGGGGAGATCCCCGAGGTCATCAAGGACGGTGTTGGCGGCCAGCTCGGCGGAACTGCCATCGTAATCGGTCTGGGAGCGATGATTGGCCGCGTCATGGGCGACGCCGGCGCCGCTCAGCGGATCGCAGGCAAGATCTTGAATGTCTTCGGCGCCAAGGGCGTCCAGTGGGCCATGATCGTTTCCTCCATGCTCATCGGTGTGACCATGTTCTACGAAGTCGCCTTCGTGATCCTGGTTCCAGTGGCCTTCACCCTGGTGCGCGCCACCAAGGTGAACCTGCTCTGGGTTGGCCTGCCGATGTCCATCTCGCTGTCAACCATGCACTCGTTCCTGCCTCCTCACCCCGGCCCCACCGCAGTGGCCGGACTGTATGAAGCATCCGTGGGATTGACCCTGGCCTACGGCCTGATGATCGCAGTGCCAGCCGGTGCGCTGATGGCCATGCTCTGGCCGCGACTGCCCTTTGTCCGCAAGATCAATCCAGAAATGCCCCAGGGCCTGCTGGCTGACAAGGAATTCAAGGAAAGCGACCTCCCATCGGGATTCATGTCCTTCTTCGTCGCGCTGCTTCCGGTGTTGCTGATTGCCGGCGCAGAAGTGATCTTGATGAGCCTTGGTGAAGGCGACGACACCCTGCACCACGTGTTGAAGCTGGTGGGTTCACCGGAAATCGCGTTGCTTGTTGCCTTGATTGTGGCCACGATCGCCTTTGGTCCGGCGCATAATCGCACCATGTCCCAGGTGGGCAAGTCGATGAGCGAAGGCGCTCGCGCCATGGCCATGATCATCCTGGTGATCGGCGCCGGCGGCGCGTTCAAGCAGGTTCTGGTTTCTGCCGGTATCGCCGACTACATTGCAGATCAGGCAAGCGGCTGGGACCTGAACCCGATCATCCTTGCCTGGCTGATTGCAGCCATCCTGCGTATCGCACTGGGCTCGGCTACGGTGGCCGTTTCCACCGCCGCGGGCATCGCCGCTCCGCTGCTGGCTGCGACCGGTGCATCACCCGAGTTGATGGTGCTGGCCACCGCCTGCGGTTCCCTGGCCTTCAGCCACGTGAACGATCCGGGGTTCTGGATGTTCAAGGAATACTTCAACCTCAACGTCGGACAAGCGCTTGCGGTCCGCACCTCGTACACCACCGTGCTGGCGGTACTCGGCCTGCTGGGTGTCCTGCTGCTGAGCACCTTTGTGGGCTAAGCACAACGCGGCTACCGTTGCCTGAGATCTCGCCACGTTGAGATCCATATGGAGCTGAACGCATCAAAAGACCTCCACCCGAACTGGTTAGTGTTCGGCTGGAGGTCTTTTTGCGCCCAGGGTGGCGCTTGCCAGGGATTGGAGTTGCCTTGTTCAGCGGCACTAGATGTTGTGGATCTTTATTTGGGGATTCTCCCGCAGCGCGGCGGGGCAGCTGATTTTTTCAGTCTGCAATGCATCGGCGAGCCTTCCGCTGGAGAGGGCGGCGAGGATCGACTCCGGACCGTCGCCAAGACGACCCAGGATTTCGATCCCCAGCAGGTGGCGATCTGCATCAAAATCGAGAATCACATCAGTGATCCCGGGCAGCGAGACTTCCAAAGGATAAGAATCTTCCACTGTCGCAGAGCGGCCACTGAGTTTAATGTAGGCGGCGCACGCCTCCGCATCAAAAGTCATCTTCATTGCGTCCTAGAGTAGCTGGCTGAAACGCTCGCGGGCCTCACCCAGGACAGCTTCGTAGTCTCTGCGTTCAAAGGTGGAGGCGGAGCTGGAATGAGTTCTAATGGGTTTCTCGTCAGGTTCATAGTTGATGTCCCAACCGAAGTTTGACCAGCTCACAGTCTCCGACTGAATTGTCAGTTCTGTCGTGAGACCGCCGCAGCCTTCATCAGCGCAGAGCGGGCAAAAGAGCAGCCATGCACGTTCGCCGTACTGGTGCGGGATCACGCCGAGTAGCCGATCGATCTGTTGAATTGCATCAGATGGGTGGACATCGTTTAGCCGACTAAGGCTCTGTGTGGCTGGGACGTCGAGGTCCCATCTGCGAACGTGATCCTGAAGGGCGAGTCCATCAACCATAAATTCCAGTTGTACGCACTCGCGTCTGAGCCTCCGGCCCAACGTGAACCATCGCCGTGTCTGCCGTTTGAGCTTGACCTCCACCAGCGATAGGGCGTTGTGCTCGAACAAAGTAGGCTCCGGGTTCCAAGACGAGGGTGCGCAGGCGATTAGCAGCGCAAACTGGTGTTTGCCAGCTTAGTCGACTCTGCCGTGCAAGCCTGTAGCGTGAGTCAACTTGCTGGGTGCAACGACTTGGACCTCGGGCAATCAATTGCCTGGTACCGGATGCTAGGCGCTGAGGTTTGGTGCAGTCGTGAAGATCCGTTTAGGAATCCGGCGTTAGCGAATCCGAAGACAGCGATCACCTGATTCTCAAGGAATCGCACTTGCGGGTCGCGATGGACCTTGAATGCGACCGTCTGTACTCCTATGGGTGGCCCCGCGCCATTCGACGAGATTTTCTGCCATGTGAAGGATGATGCTGAATTTGTCCGCATTGGCTCTTTTCTCCCAAGGACAAACATGTTATCGATGATATTCAAGAGTTGTATCGCTGATACGGGTGTGTGTTATCGTTGATTACATGGAAACCAGATCAATGATCCTTCAGCGGGCCTCGGAGTTGCTCGCATCTTCCTTGACAGGGGAAATTTCCACACGAGCGATCTGTGAAGCCGCCGGCATTGGGCAGCCGGTGCTCTATCGGCACTTCGGAGACAAGGACGGGCTGTTGGCCGCCGTTGCTGACAAGGTGTGGGAGGAATACCTTGCCCCGAAACGAGCTGCGGTGCCTTCGGGCGACCCGTTGCAGGATCTGCGGGATGGTTGGGACAACCACCTCAAGTTCGCACTTGCGCATCCCCACGCCTACAAACTGGTTTTTGCCAGCGGACTGAGCGCTGCGCCGCAGGCAGCGCAAGAAGCAATGGCGTTGCTGGAAAGTGTACTGTCACGCGTTGCCAAGTGCGGAAGGCTTCGAGTGTCTCCGTCCGAGGCTGCCAGGGTTGTCATGGCGGCAAACACCGGTTTGGCATTGGGGCTGATTCTGCGTCCAACGCAGTTCCCCGATCAGGGGGTCTCGGACATTATTCGGGAAGCGACCTTGCGTGGCATTGTCGCGGACGCAGAGATGGGTGAAGGGCGCACATTCCAGGTAGCTGCGACTACACTTCTGGCGGGTCTTCCTGATATGGGGCTGTTCACTGGCGCAGAGTCTGCCCTTTTCGCCGAGTGGCTCGATCGTATTCACGATGCCTGAACAGGCCAATCGAACTAACTGCTGTCGCATCTATTTAGGTGCCTGAACAACATTGAGGAAAACTTCATGACCAGTATTCTCGCTACACCCCGTGTCGCCCTTGTTATCGGAGGATCTGGAGGTATCGGAAAATCCATTGTCCACAAGCTTGCGGCTGAAGGGTTCGCAGTGGCGGTCCACTACTCTGAGAACCAAGCAAGTGCTCAAAAGCTCGCCGACGAGATCGTGGTGGCCGGTGGCTCCGCAATTGCGGTACGCGGCGATGTTGCCGACGAAACAGCCATGACTACTCTATTTGACGACGTGGAGCAGTTTTTTGGTGGCATCGATGTCGTTGTGAATACCGCGGGGATCATGATTCTCGGTCCTGTGGCTGACTACGACCTTGAGGCATTCGACCTCTTGATGCGTACAAACGTCCGAGGCACGTTTCTGGTCTCCCAGCAAGCTGCCCGTCGGGTACGTTCCGGTGGTGCGATTATCAATTTCTCAACGACCGTCACCCGTACCCAATTTCCAAACTATGGGCCGTACGTGGCAAGCAAGGCAGCTGTGGAAGGGCTTACCCTGGTTCTCGCCCGTGAGCTACGCGGGAGGGATGTCACGGTGAATGCCGTAGCGCCCGGCCCTACCGCCACCGCGCTATTTCTTGAGGGAAAGGACGAGCAGAGTATTGCCACTCTTGAGAAAGCGACACCGCTGGAGCGTATCGGGGCGCCGGAGGATATTGCCGAAACCGTCGCATTCCTCGCCGGTCCGGCTCGGTGGATCAACGGGCAGACCATTTTCACCAACGGTGGCCTTGCGTAAAGTGCTTACTGTGTGGCGGGGTGTACGTTCAACTAGCGTATCGCCCGGAGCGCTGCGTGTGGGAACACCTTATTCGGGTATGACTACTTCGTATATGAGCGTACCTGGCCAAAGGGTCAGCGGCGCCTTGCGATGATCAAACCGTCCCAGCCCTTGACCCTGACGGTTTGCAGCGCGGTTGCCTCAAGATCCGGGTGATCGGCGATGTTGCGAGTCACGGTTTGCACGCCAACCACCCGTGGGTCATCGCTGTCTTGCCGGGTCACCGCGCCGTTGCGCACAACATTGTCGATAATGATGACCGCTCCGGATCTAGTCAGGTCCAATGCCGCGTCAAGGTAGGCGGGGTTGCTGGGTTTGTCCGCGTCGATGAAAACCAGGTCGAATGGCTCGACCTCTTCTGAGATGAGCTGCCGGGCGGACTGGATGGCTGGACCGATACGCGTCTGAATACGATCTGAGACTCCGGCCCGCTCGAAGTTTGCGCGCGCGACGTCGCATTCTGTTTTTCAAGTTCAAGGGTCACCACCTGCCCTTGGGGCAACGGCCCGGGCAAGCCAGATGGTCGAGTATCCGGCCTGGGTGCCGAACTCCAAGACTCGGCGTGCCCCGGTGATCTGTGCCAGCAGCCCGAGCAATGCGCCCTGGTTCGGTGCGACTTCAGCGTTTGGCATCGTCGTTTCGGCACCGGATTCGCGGGCCGCAACCAGCGCATGATCTTCCGGTGTCAGCAGATTCGAGAAGTATTCATCAACTTCATTCCACGCAGCCGCTGTTTCATAGCGGTTGATCGGAACAGGGCCTGGTGAAGTTTGGGTCATATGCGCAACCTATCAGTGTGGGTGCTCGCCACAGGTGTTGTTTGGGAACCATGACGCCAACTTATGGAACAAGTTGCGCCTTTGAGGGAAGAACTTATTTTCTGCCCCTATGGCAGTACTTCCTTGATATTACGGCGTTTTTACCCTCTGATCATGGCAGGTGAGGTGAACTTCTTATTTTCTTTGCCACACTACTTGTTAGATAACTATTCAGCTTGTACTATAAGTTGTAAGCCAAGTGCATAACCCACATCACATTCTCGAAGGGCTACTTCCATGAGCTACACCCCGGATGCCATCCGCCACGTCAAGTTCTCCACCGCTCGTCTTCCGCTCGCCACCCCGATTTCGGACGCGAAGGTTTTCACCGGTCGCCAGAAGCCGATGACCGAAGTAGCGTTCCTCTTCGCTGAGATCACCACCGAGCAGGGCCACGAAGGCCTGGGCTTCTCCTACTCCAAGCGTGGCGGCGGTCCGGCGCAGTACGCACACGTGAAGGAAATCGGCGAAACCATCATCGGCGAGGACCCAAACGACATCGCCAAGCTCTACACCAAGATGCTCTGGGCCGGTGCTTCGGTAGGCCGTTCGGGTGTCGCCACCCAGGCGTTGGCCTCCATTGACAATGCGCTGTATGACCTCAAAGCCAAGCGTGCCGGACTGCCGCTGGCCAAGATGCTCGGCTCGCACCGCGACTCGGTCCGCACCTACAACACCTCCGGCGGCTTCCTGAATGCCTCCATCGAAGAGGTCAAGGACCGCGCAACCCAGTCCATCGAAGAGGGAATCGGCGGCATCAAGATCAAGGTCGGCCTGCCAGATAGCAAGGAAGACCTGCGCCGTGTGGCCGCCGTTCGCGAGCACATCGGACCGGATGTGCCGCTGATGGTCGACGCCAACCAGCAGTGGGACCGCGCCACCGCGCTGCGGATGGGCCGTCGCCTGGAGGAATTCGACCTGGTCTGGATCGAAGAGCCGTTGGATGCCTATGACGCCGAAGGGCACGCCCAGCTGGCTGCCGCACTGGATACCCCGATCGCCACCGGTGAAATGCTCGCCTCGGTTGCCGAGCACGAACGCCTGATCGAGGCCCGTGCCTGCGACATCATCCAGCCTGATGCGCCACGTGTTGGCGGCATCACCCAGTTCATGCGCCTTGCCACGCTGGCTGACCAGGCTGGTCTGGACCTGGCCCCGCACTTCGCCATGGAAATCCACCTGCACCTGGCCGCCACCTACCCACGCGAGCCATGGGTGGAGCACTTCGACTGGCTGGATCCGCTGTTCAACGAGCGTCTGGAAACCGAAGGCGGCCGCATGCTGTTGCCAAACCGTCCGGGTCTGGGCTTCACGCTCAGCGACCAGGCTCGTGCCTGGACCCTGGAAACCGTAGAGTTCGGCAAGGCCTAAAGGCCCCGGTAGTAAGCGCGGGAACGTTCAGCAGACGTTCCCGCGCTTATTCTTATAGCTATGCAAAAGACAAAGATGAACTTGACTACACAACTGGTTGAGTTCCTTCGCGAGTTGATCTCCAGTGGACAGATCGCGCCGGGGGACAAGCTGCCCAGCGAGAATACGCTGATTGCCCAGCATGGGGTTTCGCGTACCGTGGTGCGCGAGGCGATCCTCCGGCTGCAGGCCGAAGGATTGCTCTACACCCGCCGTGGCGCGGGAAGTTTTGCATTAACCCCACCGCGAGATCCCAGCGAGTCGCCCTCTGGCATGGTTCCGCGGACCCTGCTTGAACGACGCCAGCTGCTGGAATACCGCATCGGCATCGAATCCCAAGCAGCCGCCACCGCCGCCCGGGTGAATCCTCCCGGGGCGCTGGCAGATATGGACTTCGCCTTGGCGGCTTTTCGCGCCTCGGAGGGCAACGCGTCGCAGACCATGAGCTGCGACTATGAATTCCACTTGGCCATCGCGAAGGCAACGGGCAATCCCTACTTTGTGCAGGCCATCGAGATGCTCGGCCCGGCCATGATCACCATGCCGCGTCAGCGTTTCGACGTGAACTCCTCCGAGATTTCGCCGCGTCTGCAACAGGTGGCCGACGAGCACGAAGCCATCCGTGAAGCCATCGCCGCGGGGGACCAAATGGTGGCCTCCTCCTGCATGCGGCTGCACCTGGCAAACTCCATCAAGCGCCTGGAGCGCGAGTCGGGGGCCAGTCCGAAAAAATTCGGATAACTTATCGAAAGGATCCGCTGTTCCCATGCCCTCAAACGGTACTGAACGATTAGTTGATGTGCTGGTGATTGGCGCCGGAATCATTGGCTCAACCACCGCCTCCCTGCTGGCAGAGCTGGAACCGGACTGGGACATCCAGGTGGTGGACGCACTGGATGAGGCAGGCCTTGAAAGTTCCTATGGCTGGAACAACGCCGGCACCGGGCATGCGGGACTGTGCGAATTCAACTACACCCCGGCAGCCGCCGACGGCACGGTGGATCCGGCCTCGGCGCTGAAAATCCACGAACAGTTTTTGGTCTCCGCCCAGTACTGGGCTCGCATGGCCGCTTCCGGCCGGGTGGGGAATCCCGGCGATTTCATTCGCAGTGTGCCGCACTGCTCCTACGCCCATACCGAGGAATGGGTGGAATTTCTCAAGGCGCGCCATACGGCCCTCAGTGCACATGCGTTGTTTGCCGACATGGAATTCAGCGCAGACCCGGCCACCTTGAAGAGCTGGCTGCCTGCAATGTTTCAGGGGCGTGCCGACTTCACCGGACTCGCCGCAACCCGAAGCGCACTCGGCACCGATGTGGATTACGGAATCCTGAGCCAACGGCTGCTGGCCGATGCGCAGAATCATGGCGCCTCGGTTCGCCTGGGGGTGAAGGTGAAAAAGCTAAAGCGTCTGCCTTCCGGACATTGGCGTGTGCTGCTTTCAACCGGCCAGGTGATCACGGCGGGTTTTGTTTTTGCCGCAGCCGGCGGGGGAACGCTGCCGCTGCTCCAGCAAGCGGGAATCTGCGAAACCAGTGAGATGGGCGGCTTCCCGATCAGTGGCCAATTCCTGCGCACCGCCAATCCCGAACTGGTTGCCCGGCACCGCGCCAAGGCCTACAGCCATCCGGCGCCGGGGGCGCCTCCGCTGTCGGTGCCGCACCTTGATCTGAGGGTCATGGATGGCAAGGAATATCTGATGTTCGGTCCGTTTGGGGCGTTCTCGCCGCGATTCATGAAGTCCGGGAAACTCTGGGACCTGCCGGGGTCGGTGACCAGCAAAAACCTCACCACCTTGCTGGGCGCGGCTAAAAACGGCACCGAAATGCTCCGTTTTTTCATTGGCGAACTGCTGCGTACTCCGGCCAGCAGGATCAGGGATCTGAAGGTTTTTCTGCCCGAGGTCAACCCGGATGACTGGGAGCTGATCACCGCGGGACAACGAGTCCAAGTGGCCAAACAAGTCGATGGTCGCGGACTGATCGCGGGGTTCGGCACCGAGGTGGTGCTGAATTCCGAGAAAACCTTGGCCGCGGTGCTCGGCGCCTCCCCGGGCGCCTCGGCATCCGTCAGTGTGGTTCTGGATTTGCTCGCCGAATCATTCCCGCGGCGTATCGATTCATGGCTCCAGGCGCTGCGTGAGCAGATGCCGCATTTTTCAGACACCCTCAATGAGTCGCCAGAAGACCTCGCCACCGTGCGCCGAGAGGCTGGAGCCGCACTGAAACTCCACTGGTAAGTCATCCAGGCAACGAGCCACGAACAAATACACCGCAGGCCGCCAAACATGGTGGACTGCGGTGTATTAGTTGTTGGTGAAGTCAGGAAATGGGGGTGACCAGGGTGCGGTCCTTGAGGTAGGAGCGCAGGTTATTGATGGTCAGCTCGGTCATGTCTGCGCGGGTTTCCACGGTCCCCGAACCCAGATGCGGCAGCAAGACCACGTTCTCCAGCTCCAGCAGCTCGGCTGGAACCTGCGGCTCCTTGGCGAAAACGTCCAGGCCAGCGCCCGCAATGTGTCCCTCCTGCAGGGCCTTGACCAGGGCTGGTTCGTCGATGACCGAACCACGGGCAATGTTGATGATAAACCCGTTGGGACCAACCGCTTTGATGACCTCGGCGTTCACCAGGCCAGCCGATTCCGGGCCGCCGGCCGCCGCGACGATCAGCACCTCGGTAGCTTCGGCGAGCTCTGCGGCCGAGCCGTGGTACTGGTAGGCCACCCCGTCCTTTTGGTTCCGCGAGTGGTAGTGGATCTCGCAGCCGAAACCTTCGAGGCGGTCCGCTATAGCCTGGCCAATGCGGCCAAGGCCCAGGATGCCAACCTTGCGGCCGCTGGCGCGGGTGGCCAAACGGAAGTTCTGGCCGCTGGCCCAGGTGCCGGCACGGACGAAGCGCTCGGCCGAGCTCAAGCCGCGCAGGGTGTCCAGGTAGAGGCCCAAGGCGGTATCAGCGACACAGTCCGTGAGCACATCCGGGGTGTTGCTCAGCGGGATGTTGCGCTCGGTGGCCTGGGAGACGTCGGTGGCGTCGTAGCCTACCCCGAAGTTGATGATGGCTTCAAGGTTTGGCAGTTTTTTCATCAGCTCGGTATCGATGCCGATCTTGCCGGAACACACCGCAACGCGGATGTCCGCTCCGTTTTCTGCCAGCCAGGCATCGCGTTCATCGGCCGCTGGGAGGATGGCCGTCTGGAATTCGTCGGCCAAGATGGCCGCGACTGCTGGGTTGACCGGTCCAACGCGCAGGATCTGGTCACCGGTGATCTGGGTGTCAATGCTCATAAGTGCATCGTAGGGAAAACCCACTGATCCAGTCCAACATGCAGATTAGATGGATCAATGCTGTTTCAGTATTGGTTTTGATTTAGGTGCGAAATGTCGGGGGAGTCACAGGCAATCCATAGGGTGTGATCGGTGTCACTCGGATTGGCCGGTTGCGTCATGGGCTGCTTTCGCCTTGACCCTCAAATTCTGGTGATCAATGATTTTGAAGACGAACAAGGCAGTGGCGCCGATCACACAAGCCGCGCAACCACACTCGCAACGCGAAGGAAACAACGATGTTCAAGACACCACGAATTTCTCGACCAGCCCGCAAAATCTCCCTTGCTGTCGCAGCGGGCGCGTTGCTGGGAACCACCGCACTGTCCGGCTGTTCTGTGGCCAACTCCGGTGAAGCAGAAGGCGGAACCCCCGTGGCCGGTGACACCCTGCGGCTGGTGCTGCAGCAGGAACCGCCGACGCTGGAAGCCTGCGACTCCAACCTGACTTCCACCGGCATCGTCATCCGCTCCACCATCACCGAGCCGCTGATTGAGCGCAACCCCACCAGCGGCGAACTGGAGCCCAAGCTGGCCACCGAATGGAGCACCGAGGACGAGAAAACCTACACCCTGAAGCTGCGCGAGGGCGTGAAGTTCCACGACGGCTCGGACTTCACCGCCGAGGACGCCAAGGTCACCATTGACCGTGCAGTGAACTCGAAGATCGGCTGCGACGTCGAAGGCTACGTCTTCGGCGATGACGACCTGGATGTCAAGGTCGTGGACGAGCACACCGTGAGTGTCACCTCCGTGAAGAAGGACCCGATCCTCCCGCTGCGACTGTCCTTCCTCGAAGTTGTCCCGGCCGAGACCAGTGCCACCGAAAAGGTCCGCGAGCCAATCGGCACCGGCCCCTACAAGATCGAGACCTGGACCGCGGGCCAGTCCATCGACCTGGCCGCCTTCCCGGACTACTGGGATGAGCAGCCGGCCTTCCCGAAGGCCAACTACCAGTGGCGTTCGGAGGCAAGTGTCCGTGCCTCGATGATCACCGCCGGCGAGGCAGACATCGCCACCGGCCTGAGCCCGGAAGACAACATCGGCGAGCTCGGTGTCTCCTACCCGAACAATGAGACCGTTGCCCTGCGGATGCACAACAATGCGGCACCACTGGATGATGTGCGCATCCGCCAGGCCGTCAACTACGCCATCGACCAGGAAACCATCGTCAATTCGCTCTACGGCGGGCGCGACAAGGTTGCCTCGCAGCTGGTCCCGGAAGGCGTTGTCGGCCACAACGAGTCGTTGCCGATCTGGGAATTCAACATGGACAAGGCCAAGGCGCTGGTTGAAGAGGCCAAGGCCGACGGCGCAGATGTCTCAGCTCCCATCGAGTTCGTGGTGCGTACCGCGCAGTTCCCACGCATCCAGGAACTCGCCCAGGTGATCCAGCAGAACCTGACCGACATCGGGCTGACCGTGGATCTGAAAATGCTGGAAACCAGCCAGCAGCTCAAGTACCAGGTGCGCCCATTCCCGGAGACCGACAACGCGCTGATGGTGATGATCCAGCACGGCAACCAGGCCGGTGATGCGGCCTTCACCGTGGATCAGTACATGACCACCAACGGTGCCCAGTCGGCCTTCGGCAGCGAGGAGATGGACAAGAAGATCGAGGAGGCCGGGGCCGCTACCGGTGAGGAACGCCAGAAGGACTACGAAGAGATCTTCGCGTACCAGAACGAGAACCTCGTTCAGTTCGCCCACATCAGCCACCAGACCGGCATGATGGGCATCTCCAAGGCCGTGAACTATGCGCCGAACTCCTCCTCCGGCGATGAGCTTCGCCTGGCAGAAGTCACCCCTGTCGGCCAGTAGTTAGCAGCAACCGAGCTGACCAACCACACACAAGGAAAGCACGTAGTTCCATGCTGATTTATCTTCGTAAGAGAATCCTCTCCTCTGCCATTCCGCTGTTTGTCGTGATCATCGGGGTATTCGCGCTGGCGCGAATGACCGGTGACCCCTCATCCCTGTACCTTCCACTGAACGCCACCGAGCAGATGCGTGCCGACTTCGCGGCGCGTAATGGATTGGACCAGCCGATCTGGGTCCAGATGTTCAACTACTTCGGCGGAATCCTGCATCTGGACTTCGGTACCTCAATGCGTACCGGCGAAGATGCGGCAGTCATGGCACTGCGTGCTTTCCCTGCCACCCTCCAATTGGCCGCTTTCACCATGATCATCGCGATCATCTTGGCCATTATTGTCGGTTCGATTGCGGCCCTGAAGCCCAACGGCCTGCTGGACCGGTTCGCTTCCTTCGTCTCAATGATTGCCGCCTCGATCCCGGACTTCTGGCTGGCGATTGTGGGAATCTGGGTTTTCGCCATCACCCTGGGTTGGGTTCCGACCTCCGGCGTGATGGGGGCTGGCGCCTGGGTCTTGCCCATTGCCACGCTGGTGATGCGGCCCTTTGGCACCCTGGTCCAGGTGATCCGCGGTGCCATGGTCTCGGCCCTGTCCGAGCCGTACATCAAGCTGGCCCGGGCCAAGGGCGCCACCCAGTACCGGGTGATCAGCAAGCACGCCCTGCGCAATGCGGCCGCCCCGGCGCTGACCGTGGCCGGCGATTTGACCGTGGGCCTGGTCAACGGCGCGGTGGTGGTCGAATCGATCTTCGGGTGGCCGGGCATCGGCAAGCTGATGATCGACTCGATCCTGCAGCGGGACTTCGCGGTCCTGCAGGCCTGCGTTTTTGTCACCGCGGTCGCCATCTTCATCCTCAACATCATCATCGACCTGCTGTACGCACTGCTCGATCCGCGGGTGCGTCCCTCGGCCGGCAAACGTAAGCGCCGCAAGGCCAGGGCAGAAACGAAAACCAACACCACCAGTGGTGAAACCACCGAGCAGGCCGGCGCCACCGCACCGGCCGGGGTCTAGGAAAGGGGCTGAGCAAGAATGAGTGAAACTACACTGAGCAAGGCTCCGACGGGCACGCAGCTGCCGTCCAAGGCCGAGGCGCGCAAGGCGCTGCGGGCAGGCAAACCATCGATGTTCAAGATGCTGCTGCGCGACAAGTTCGCCACCGTGGCGGCGATTTTCCTGAGTTTTGTGGTGCTGGTGGCGATCTTCGGCCCGATGCTCATGGGCGAGGTCGCGGTGAAACAAGACCTGATGTTCATGAACAAGGCGCCGTTCGACCCGGCCAACGGCTGGCAGTACATCCTGGGGTCCGACGCGTTGGGCCGCTCGATGCTCGCCCGCATTGTGGTTGCCACCCGGACCACGCTGCTGGTGGCGGTTCCCGCGGTACTGGTCGCCATGGTCATTGGCTCCCTGTGGGGTGTCTGGGCCGGATACCACCGGGGCCGGCGCGAAACGGTCTCCATGCGCATTGCGGACATCATCATGTCCTTCCCCTCGCTGCTGCTGGCAGTGGTCGTGCTGTTTGTGTTCTCCCCATCCGCGGCGAACATCGTGTTGATCCTGGCGATCACCCGCATCCCGGTCTACCTGCGTACCGCCCGGGCCGAGTCGGCCGAACTGCAGTCACGCACCTTTGTCGACGCGGCCCGCACCTTCGGAACCAAACCGACGCTGATCATTGCCCGGCACGTGGTGCCGGTGGTGATTCCCACACTGCTGACCCTGGCCACCTTGGAATTCTGTTTTGTGATGCTGGCCGAGTCTTCCCTCTCATTTTTGGGAATCGGTATTCAGCCGCCAGACGTTTCCTGGGGCCTGATGGTCGCCCAGGGGCGCCAGTACCTGCAGACCGCCTGGTGGTTGTCGATCCTTCCGGGCCTGGCCATTGTGCTGACCGCGGTCGCCGCGAACGTGCTGGCCGCCTGGATGCGAATTGCCACCGACCCGGCCCAGCGCTGGCGCCTGACGGTGGACAAAAAAGCCGTGAAATCGATGAAGAAGAGCAGCATCAAGGACGCGAAGTAGGATCATGAGCCAGTCAACGATTGAAAAGAGCGCCAGCACCGCAACCCCGGTGCTGGAAGTCAAAAATCTCGACGTCGACATCCGCACCCCACGCGGTGTGGTGCGGGTTGTCTCCCAGGTCGGATTCACCGCGCGGGCCGGGCGCACCCTGGCCCTGTTGGGCGAGTCGGGGTGCGGCAAATCGATGACCGCCAAGGCGATTGCCGGATTGCTGGATTCGGTGGCGCACGTCGCCGGGGGAGAAGCAATCCTGCAGGGCCAGGACCTGAACCAGATGTCTGACAAACAACGCCGTGCGGTGGCCGGACCGGGACTGGGCATGGTGTTCCAGGACGCGCTGACCGCCCTGAACCCGGTCTACACGATCGGCACCCAACTCGGTGAGGCATTCCGCATCCACCGGGGCATGAACAAAAAACAGGCAAAGGCGCAGGCCATCGACCTGATGCGCCGGGTGGGGATCCCCGAACCGGAGACCCGCGTGAATTCCTACCCCCACCAATTCTCCGGCGGCATGCGCCAGCGTATCCTGATCGCCATGGCGGTGGCCTTATCCCCGCGGCTGCTGATTGCCGACGAACCAACTACCGCACTGGACGTCACGGTGCAGGCCCAGATCATGGACCTGCTGGCCAAACTGCGTGAAGAAGCGGACATGGCCGTGGTGCTCATTACCCACGACCTGGCGGTGGTGGCCGAGGAATCCGATGACGTGTGCGTGATGTATGCCGGCAACGTGGTGGAGCAAGGCACCGTGGAACAGGTTTTCGCCAACCCCACCCACCCCTACACCAAGGGGTTGCTGGACTCGGTTCCCACCGATGCGCACCGCGGCACCGAGCTCTCCTCGATTCCAGGCTCGCCGCCGGAGCTGTCGAAGATCCCTGCTGGCTGCGTGTACCAGGAACGGTGCCCATTCGCCGCGCAGAAGTGCCGGGATGAACGCCCGGCGCTGCGCACCACCGCCGACGGGCAGCAAGCCGCCTGCCATTTCCCGCTGACCAGCCTTGCCGCCTCGATCGAAAACCCGGGTGGCACCCAACAATCAGACAACACAACCCGCACCGGCGCGCACGTACTCTCGGAAGGAGCGTAAACGGTGATGAGCACCCTCACGAATACCGAAACACCGGTGGATCACGTCCTGGAAGTGAAGGACGTTTCCAAAACCTTCCACGTGGCCGGCGGCCGGCAGCTCAAGGCCCTGGACGGAATCAACCTCAGCGTTGAACGCGGCCAGACCCTGGGGCTGGTTGGCGAGTCAGGTTGCGGCAAATCGACCCTCGCCCGCACCCTGATGATGCTTGAAACCCCGGATTCCGGCACCGTTTCCTTTGACGGTCAGGACCCCTTTGGACTCAAGGGCCGGGAGCTGCTCAAATGGCGCCGCCGGGTGCAGATGGTGTTCCAGGACCCGTTTGCCTCACTGAACGCCCGCATGACCGCCGGGCAGATCATCACCGAACCGTTCGCCACCCACAAGGATCTGTATCCCGGGGCGGCCGCGCGCAACCAGCGGCTGGGCGAACTGATGGACCTGGTGGGGTTGCGGCGTACGGATGCGGCCAAGTCCCCGCAGGAATTCTCCGGCGGGCAGCGCCAGCGTATCGGCATCGCCCGAGCCTTGGCGCTGAACCCGGATTTGATCATCCTGGACGAGCCGGTCTCCGCGCTGGACCTTTCGGTCCAGGCCCAGGTGCTGAACCTGCTCAACGAGCTGCAGCAGCAACTGGGGGTGTCCTACATCTTCATCTCCCACGATCTGTCCGTGGTGCGCCACGTGACCGACAAGGTGGCGGTGATGTATCTGGGACGGATCATCGAAACCGGCACCACCGAACAGGTGTTTGATTCGCCGTTGCATCCGTACACGGCGTCGCTGATGTCTGCCTCTCCGAAGCTGGATGCCTCCAAACGCCCGGCCGAACGGATTGTGCTGGCCGGGGAACTGCCCTCGCCGTTGGATCCGCCCTCCGGCTGCCGGTTCCGGACCCGCTGCTGGAAGGCGCAACCGATCTGTTCGGCGCAACGCCCCGAAAAACATGTCCGCGAAGCCTCCGGGGCGATCAATATCGGAATGCCGGGCATCGGGTTGACCCCGGGCCAGCAGGTCGCCGAATGCCACTTCCCGGTGGCTAATCCGCAGGAAGCTGGACTCGTTCCGGCCGGTTCGTAATATGGGGCCCGCCGAGTACGTGATCTTGGCGGTCACCCTGTTCGCCGCCGCCGGGCTGCAAGGATCCATTGGATTCGGTGCAGGTCTGGTGGCGGCGCCGGTGGTTGGAATCCTGGAACCTTCCCTGCTGCCGGCCTTCATCATTTGTCTGGGCGCGCTGATTGGATTGCTGGTCACCCTGCGGGAGCGGGCCAGCGTGGATGTCAAAGGCGCCAGCTGGGCGTTGCTGGGCCGGATTCCCGGGAGCATGATCGGCACCTGGCTAGTGGTGCTCCTGCCGCTGACCGCGTTGACCTGGGCGGTGGCCTTGAGCGTGCTGGCCGGAATTGCCGCCTCCTTTATCGGGTGGCGGCCGGTTCCGCACCGCCGGGCCTTGGTGACCGCCGGCGCCCTGTCAGGAATCATGGGCACCGCCACCGCAACCGGTGGGGCGCCCATGGCGATCATCTGGCAGGGGCAGGAACCAGCCCGGGTACGCGGCACCATGAGCGCCTTTTTCCTGGTGGGTTCGGTGATCTCGGTCCTGTTGCTGGCGTTGGCCGGACAGGTTTCCGCCCAGATGCTAACTACCCTGCTGTGGATGAGCCCGGTGGTAGTGGCCGGATTTTTCCTCTCGCGCTGGATCAACAAATTCATGGATGCCAGGCGCCTGCGTTACGCGGCGCTGGGGGTCTCGATCCTCGGCTCGCTGGTGCTGATCATCCGGCTGCTGATTTCCTAGGCAGCCGCACCCCATGCTGGTCAGTGGCGGCCCGAAGCTCGGTACGCTGGGTGATGAAGGACAAATCACCAACACGGACTGCGGGGGAACCTCATGAATATGCCCACCATGGCTCTTGACTGTGGGCAGAGCGGAATCAAAATCCGACTCATCACTCCCGGAGAAGACCCCCGGGAAATTGCCGTACCCGGAGTGCGCACCCACCAAGCGTTATTACCCCAACTGAATACGGTGATCCGTGAAGTCCAAGAATCCGCAGGATTCACCGCGCGAGTTGTAGCCTGCGGGGTCTCCGGTCTCACCCAAGCCGAAAACGATCCGCAGGCACTGCTCAGGCTCCTTCAAGGAACAGGTGTGCATCGGGTGGTGCTGGCCCACGATTCGGTCACCTCGTATCTCGGCGCCTTGCGGCAGAGCCTGGGCGCGGTGGTTGCCGCCGGCACCGGGGTGGTGACACTGGCCGTGGGAACCGGCACGGTGGCGCGGGTGGATGGCTGGGGCCACATCATGGGAGATGCCGGCAGCGGTTATTGGATCGGGCGGCACGCCCTGGAAGCGGTCATGCGTGCCCATGACGGGCGTGGACCTGCCACCGCTCTGAGCCAGGTGGTTCGGGGAACCTGGCCGGATCTGGAACAGGCCTACATCCTGCTTCAGTCATCTCCCACCGCTGTCGCAACCGTGGCCTCCTTTGCCCAGGCCGTCGCCCGGCTGGCCCAGAGCGACCAGGTGGCGGCACAGATCAGCCAGGCCGCCGGGGAAGAATTGGCGCACTCGGTGTCCACGGCCCTGCAACGGGTGGCTTCACAGGACGGCAGCCCGCACCGGGTCGCGGCCCTCGGCGGGGTATTCGGAAACCAGATGCTTCACACCGCGTTCTCGCGTTCACTGAAAGGTCTGCACCCGGCAGCCGAACCGGTTCCGGCCGCGGGAACCGGCCTTGACGGGGTCCAGGCCCTGAGCACGCTGCAACCGGATCATCCGCTGTGGGAACTGGTTACCGCGGCAGGGGCCGAAAATGCGCACGGTATCGATCAATGACAAGATAGGTCTAGAGGTAGTGAAGCTTTAGAGGAGTTACCGTGAGTTATCAAGTTGGCCCGGCGGATACGTTGGCCGAGGGCGAAGCCCTGCTAGTTGAGGCAAAAGACAGCGGAGCAGCCGAAGATATTGCGGTGTTCCACGCCGAAGACGGTAACTTTTATGCGTTGCAAGATGAATGCACCCATGAGGTCGCGTCACTCTCCGACGGGTGGATCGACGGCTGCGAGGTCGAGTGCCCCCTGCATTCCTCCAGCTTCGACCTGCGCACCGGCAAGGTGCTGTGCATGCCAGCCACCAAGGACGCCCGCACCTACACCGTCACGGTGGTTGACGGAAACCTGGAACTCGATATCTAAATGCCTTCCGTACACATCATCGGGGCCGGAGTCGCCGGTTACACCCTGGCCCGCGAACTGGTCAGCAAAAACTACTCGGGAACCATCAGCATCAGCGATGCCCAGGGCCTTCCCTACGACCGCCCTCCGCTGAGCAAATCACTGCAGGCCGAACCCTTCGCACCCCTGTCCTGGTACCGCGAACACGGCATCAACCTGGTGCAAGAACACCTCACCGAACTGGTGATCCCGCAGGCCGAGGACGACTGGGTGGTCCTTGCCACCGGCACCATCCCGCGCACCCTCCAGTGCCCCGGGGCGCAGTACGCGCGCAGCCTGCACACCGCCGCCGACGCCCAGTACCTGTCCAACGAGCTGGACTCGGGAATGTTCGGGCAGCGGGTTTTGATCATCGGCGCCGGACTGGTGGGTGCCGAATTCGCCTCCACAGCCCGCATGCAGGGTGCCCAGGTCACCCTGGTGGCCTCCTCCGAGGCCCCCTTGGCCCACGTTCTGGGCGATGACCTGGCCCGCCAGCTGCACGCCGAGCACGCAGCCCACGGAGTGCGAACCCTCACCGGTACTGTCAGCGAGCTTGGCCCCAACCACGCCGTGGTTTCCGGCCAACGGATCGAAGCGGAAATCATCGTTGCGGCCATCGGTGTGGATGCGGATACGGCGCTCGCCGAACACGCAGGCCTGGCCGTTGAGAACGGAATCCTTGTCGACGCCGGCCAGCGTTCACTCAGCCACCGGCAGGTGCTGGCGCTGGGCGACGCGGCACGCCACGACGGACAAGCGCGCGCGGTCCATTGGGAAGCGGCCATGGAGGATGCGGCCATTGCCGCGGCAACAATCCTGAGCACCACCGCACCGGCCCGCTCGGTTCCCTGGTTCTGGTCCGACCGCCATGATTCCCATGTGGAAACCGTGGGAGATTTTTCCGCCGTGTCCAGTGTGATCAAGCGGCACAACCGCCGGGGCAAAATTCAAACCGTTTTTGGCCTGGATGCTACCGGCGCACTGGTTGCCGCGTCCATGGTTGACGGGGGATTGATGTCCAAGGCGGTGCGCAAACTCATCAGCCGCGGGGTGAGTCCGAGTATTAATCAGATGGAAGATCCACAGATCGGGCCACGCGAGTTAGGGCGTCCAACACCATGAGTACCGGAGCCCAGGGCCGTGTCCCGGAAGCATTGCAGGTTCCTACCCGCCGGGTAGGCGTCGCGTGGATCACCGCGTTGGTGATTGTGCACATCGGGATCAACGTCGGTTTTTTTGCACCGATTCAGGTGTTGTTGGGACTGCATGCCCAGCAGCTTGATGCGAGCCAGAAAAACGCCATCCTCTCCCTGGTCACCGGGGTGGGGGCCGCGGTCTCGCTGGTGGCCAATCCGCTGTTCGGTGCGCTCAGCGACCGGAGCACCTCCAGATTCGGCCGGCGCATCCCCTGGGTTTTCTGCGGCACCATCACCGGTGCCCTGGCCCTGCTGTTGATGTCCAGCGCCCAAACCGTCAGCATGCTGGTGCTTGGATGGGCGCTGATGCAGGCCGCCGGCAACGCGGCCCTGGCGGCGATCTTCGCCGCCATTCCGGACAAGGTCCCGGTTGAACAGCGTGGTGTGGTTGGCGGGTTGGTGGCCCTGGGGCAAACCTGCGGCTCGCTGATCGGTGCGGTCATCGGGATGTATGCGGCCGAAAACCTGGTGTTCGGTTACGCCATCGTGGCTGTCGCGGTGGCCCTGTGTTCCATCCCGTACGTCATGATGCGCCAGGATGTTCCGTTGCCCAAGGGAGCGCTGGAACCCTTGAAACTCGGGGAGTTCGTCAAGAGCTTCTGGATCAACCCGGTGAAATACAAGGACTTCGGTTGGGCGTGGCTGACCCGCTTTATGCTGTATCTGGGCTGCCAGCTGTGCCTGGTGTATCTGCTGTTTTTCCTCCAGGATGAGCTGGGCCATCCAGACCCGGCACAAGGTGTGCTGGTGCTGACGGCGGTCTACGCCTTCTGCGTTATTTTCTCCTCTGTGGTGTCCGGGAAGCTCTCGGATCGCGACGGCAAACGCAAAAAGTACGTGATCATCTCCTCCGTGATTGTGGCAGCCGCCGCCGGGGTGCTGACCTTCGCATCCACCTTCCCCGTGGCCGTCATTGCCGCGGTGTTGCTGGGCATCGGGTTCGGCGCCTACCTGGCCGTGGACTTCGCCTTGCTGACCCAGGTGCTGCCTCATGCCGACTCGCGCGGCAAGGATCTGGGCATGATCAACATTGCCAATTCGCTGCCCCAGGTGGTTGCACCCTTGATCGCCTGGTTGTCGGTGACCTGGTTCGGCGGCTACCCAACCCTATTCATCATTTCAGCCGTCATCAGCTTGGTTGGCGCCGCGCTGGTTCGTCAGATAAAGAGTGTCCCGTAATCATGTCCGATGCAATTTCATGGCTCACCAATGATGCGCCCTTCGCGATCACCTTCGTGTTCTTTTTCTGCTTGGCTTTTGCCCGCGGCAATGCGACCTATTGGGTTGGCCGCGGAGTGGCCAAGGGCGTGGAGCACACCCGCTTCGAACGCCATCTGCACGGCCCGGTATATCAACGGGCGCAACGGTTTATCGCCCGTTGGGGAATGCTGGCGGTTCCGCTGAGCTTCTTGACCGTAGGCATCCAATCGGCGGTCAATGCCTCGGCCGGGATCAGCCGCATGCCGGTGCGGCGCTATCTGCCGGCGGTCGCACTGGGCGCGTTGGCGTGGGCCCTGCTCTACACCACGATCGGCCTGGCCGTGTTCTACGCCTGGCTGGCGTTGGACTGGCCGTGGCTGGTTGCCGGGATTGTGCTGATTATTGTGGTTGCAGTGATCGTGATCCGGGTGCGCAAACGCCGCAACTGGATCGAGGCATCGGAAACCGGTGCTCGGGAATAGGGCCACACCGCCCCCTACCGCAGAACAACACAGGATCACACATCGTTGAAAGCAGGTGTGCAAAAAATGCTTAACGGCACCAACACTTCGGGCCGCCAGGGTGCACAGCTTGACGAGCTGGACCGCAAGCTGCTTGAGCTGCTCTCCAAAAACTCCCGCCGGACCAATAACTCGCTGGCCGAAGAGTTGGGCATCGCCGCCTCGACCTGCCTGGCACGGCTGAACACCCTGCGTGATTCGGGGGTCATTTCCCGGTTCACCATCGAGGTTGACCCGCAAGTGCTCGGACGCGAGCTCGAAGCGTTGATCTTCGTTCGCATCCGCCCCGGCGCCCGGCATCTGATGGCGAACTTCGCCACCGAGATGCGTGACAAACCAGGAGTGCGGCAACTGTTTTTCCTCGGTGGTGTGGACGATTTTGTCTTGCATGTTGCGGTGCGGAACTCATCGGACGTGCGCCAATTTGTGCTGGACTACCTCTCTGCCAACCCCGCGGTGGCAACCACCCAGACATCGTTGGTGTTTGAACACAGCCATGGAACCGGCGAGTTCTAGCCTGCTGCGCCACCGAGTATTGGTTGGTAGCTACGTGCCATGATGGTGCGGAGATTCAATTATTCGAATAAAACTGCTAAACTTGATGTTCTTCTCTCCACGAGGGTCATCGTTCGACAAGTTCGAAATGAACACGGCAGGTTGCCGGTGTCGCCGGGCGAAGTGTCCTCGACTAGAAGATAAGGGGGTTGAGAAGACAATGAACGTAGAAGCCACAATACTCACTGCCCTAGTCACCCTGACAGTGCTGGCAATCGTCACCGTGGTGATGGTGCTCAAATACAACCGTCAACACCATGAAGAGATTCGTCAGGGACTGCTGAAGCAAGCAGCACACTACGGTATCGCGTCACCCGATGAACTCACCAACAGCGAACTAACGCTACAGATTCGTGCGGCCAAACGCGCACGCAAGCAGCGGAATATTAAAACCGCCTAACTGCAGCTACCGATAGAACAGCGATCAAGCGGAGACAGGAATCCTGTCTCCGCTTGATCGCTGTTCAACGACGAATTCTTGATGAAATTTCGATTCTCACCACAGATCTCCATCACGAAGATGGCGCGGCAGGGCCGCCCTTTGGCTGGGGGGACTTTGAGTGGGAAAGGTTCTGGCATTGAGCTGTCCGTTATTCAACGGACTTCATCGTTTGCTCGGGCGCGGCTGATGCCTTCAGGCGTGCCTCGAGTCCTTGCAAAATGACCTCGACGGAAAAATCAATAGAAGTTGATGGCGAGTACTGGGAATGATCAACTGACGCCGTGTATCCCGGCAGGCTCGCCCTGATGTTTTCGGTCATGACCGGTTCAGGAAGTCCCTGTGCTAGTCCCAAGGCTTGGAAATCAATCAAAGCGATAATGAGACGTAATTGATCCGGGCGGAAACCTGCCCTGAGCAGCGAGTTGAACACCGGCTCGTAGACGGAAATCGCCTTTTCGTTAAAAAACGAGGTAGCGAAAATCAGTGGAAGCAACCGCAGGTGACGAGAATACTGCGTTGCGAGCTGGCGAAGCAGCCGCTCGACTGCGCTACGCCAGTCGTCTTCTGGCGGCATCGGGTCAATGTTTTCGAGAATCCTCGATCGGGCGAGATCGATGACCTCCGCCCGACCGTGGACGTGTGTGTAGAGGGACGAGGGAGCAACACCTAGATGCTTAGCCAACGCGACCATTTGCAAGTCACCGCTTTTCTCCACGAGCTCTAAAGCAGCATCGGCAATAATGTCCTTTGAGAGAATCGGTGTTGCTGGTCTAGTCATCTAAACTCCAAGAATCGTGCGGTAAATCCCGGGCCTACTTCAACGAATAACCCTGGGATTCAATGGTCTCACGGAGGTCTTCCCTACCGTCCAAATACCGTGCTGACGTTGCGGTCTTAACTGAATCGCTCCAAGTTTTTTCACATAATCCGGCATGGGTGCGGAAATCTTGGAAAGCCTGTTCATATCCACTGAGCCATTCGTCCGTCGCAGTGGAGATGTATTGCTCTTGATGGAGCACCACCTGTTGTGGCGGACGCGGCCGGATCGAACCCTTGTGCTCCGGATCTGGCCTGCCCAGTGCCATCCCGAAGACTACGTAGCTGTGTTTGGGCAGATTCATCAGTTCTGCAATCTCTTGTGAACGATTCCTCAGCGATCCCAGGAACACTCCACCGAGACCGATGGCTTGTGCGGCGACCATTGCGTTTTGCGCGGCAAGTGCAGTGTCGACGGAAGCCATGATGAGCGAATCCAAATAGTCGACGATGCGGTCTTCTTCGGAGCCGAGGCCTGCGATCTGGAGGTTCCGCGACATATCTGCAACCCATAGCAAAACAAGGGGTGCATCGGCAACGAAGTCGTACCCTTTGCCTTCCATGGAAGGACCTTGGGTGAAACTGGCGAGCTTAGCTTTTGTTCCGGCATCGCGAACCGCAATCACGCTCCAGTAATGCTGATTTGACGACGAAGATGCCGATTGTGCGGCGGCCACTAGGGTAGCTACTTCTTCACCTGACACTGCAGTTGGCAAGAAGGAGCGTTCGGAGCGATGCGCAATGAGATGAGCGACGGTGTCATTCCAGAGGATCTCTGGTTGCGCGGCGCGCCCATAACGCTGGCCGAGGAGCTGTTTTTGAGAGGTAGGGGTGTGCATGATTTCCTTTCCGAATCGGATTCGGTAAACATAACCCACCGGGCGACCGTTCTATTCCGAATCCGATTCGGAAAAGTTGAATGTGATGCGGGCAACCCTTTGGTGCGGGCTGATTGCGCCCTGCCCGCTCGGCGCAGGGAAACGGATTGGCTTCAGGGGCCCATGAGGCAGGAGGTCTGCTGGGGTCGGAAGCCGCGGCGGCCGAGTGATGGACACCATAAAAAATATGCAGTTTGCATCACAGGGGCATGTGTGTTTGTGAACAAAGCGCAGGGTATTTAACGGATGGCAAAATTTCGTGGGGTTTACTGGAAGTACGGTGTTTGAATCTACATAGGAGCGATGGTTACGTATGGGCACGATCCCACTGGGCGAAGATATTTTGTTGGCACGACATGGCTCCAACATCGTTAAGTTTCGCCAGAACCGCAAACACCGCGAAACCGTTGCCTTCCTGCGCGGAGGCGATATTGATACCGCTCCAAACACCGTGAATGCTGTGCCGGTCGCGGCTCGAAGCATCTCCCAGATCGAATCCGCGTACCCCGCGGCACAGGTTCCTGAATCGCCTGCCGCAAGCATCAGCCGTGGCGCGGCCCGCTACCTGAATAACGAAAGCGCCATCAGCCGTCAGGAAGTCCGCTCGCTGGCCAAGATCTCATTGGGTTTCAGCGCGCTGATGGGCACCATTTTCGGCGGCCTGCTGCTGGCCCTGTACAAGGTCGGTGGCCCCGAAGCCTTTGATTCCATCGCGACGATGAGCACCATGCAGTAGCTTCCCACGCATCACCGTGCCATGCGAGGTCCCTTCAAGGGGCCTCGTTTTGCTTTTAACGCTCCGAGCGCCGGCGCCGCGGCCTCGTCGCGCAGCTTGTTGCAATCCCTTGTCAAGTCTCGTATTTCTGCGATACAAGGCATAGGATGGCGGCAACTCGACTGAGGGGAGTGCATCATGCGCTTTGTGCTGGAAGTTAATTTTGATACCGAGAACATGCAGCTGAAACCGCTGGAGGAGCTGCAAAAGATCCTGCGCGACTGGTCAACCAAGATCACCATGTATCCGTTGGTGCCAGGAGCCCAGGAGGACGTTTTCGACTCGGATAACGAGGAAGTCGGGGAGTGGGCGATCCTGGATGACTAGGGCTGGCGGCTAGTCCCGGCGTTTGGAGAACCGTCCGATGACATATCCTGCCGCGAGGGTGATCAGCAAGATTGCCCACAGCGGTGCGACCGTGTGGAAAAGGAAAAGCTCAACACGCGCCATTTGCAGATTCTGCAATATGAAAACCAGCGCAATGATCACCAGTACCAGTGAGGCCCACTGTTTCCCGGTGACCCGCTTAACCCAAGGAGTTTTGTGTGGCTCATTGGCCTGGCGCGGTTCACTCATTTTTGCTCCCCGTGGCAAGCAGCCCTGCCACCAGTGCATACAGGCCGCGCTGGAACGAGTCGTCGCTGGTGTTCAAACCCGTGGCACGCTGGTCGGAAACGGCCTGGGTGAAATTCGGTGTCGCGTCCTTGTGGTTACGGGTCTCGAAGATGTCGTGCGGCGCGGCCGTGTCCATGGCGGAACCGAAGATGAATGATTCAAGGGCGACGATGGTCGGGACTATTGCTTCATCCCTCAGCTCTGCCGTGCGCAAGGACTGGGCCACCCGCTCATACATGTTCAGGGTGCGCGGCGAATCGGAGACCGGAAGCACCGCGATCACCGGGATGAGCGGGATGTGTTGCGCGAAAACGTCCCGATAACTGGTAGCCCACTGAATCAGCGCCTCGCTGAGCGGCTCCCGGTCGAACACCGAGGTGTCCACCTCGGTCATGACAAGTTCCTGAATCCATTGCAACAGGTCCTGCTTGGAGGAGACATGATTGTACAGGGCCGAGGCCGCCACACCCAGCGACTTGGCCAGGCGCTGCATGGTCAGTGCCTCGTACCCGTCGACGGAGACCAGCTCCAGTGCGTGAAGGGTGATTCGTTCCCGGTCGAGTATGGCCTTGCGTGGCCTGCCCGCGCGTCGAGGCGCCGCTTCGCTCATCAATGATCCCCTAGTTGACGTGGGTTACTTCACAAGATCGTGTTCGTACCCTATGCTATAGGAAAGATAAATGAACTCAATTCATTTTATTGTTCAAGGAGAGCAATCATGAAACATCTCGAACGCGACGTTGTTGTGATCGGTGCCGGCCCCTCGGGTCTGACCGCGGCCTACGAGCTGGCCAAAGCCGGAAAGTCCGTGGCGGTGCTCGAAGCCCGCGACCGCGTGGGCGGCCGCACCTGGACCGACACCATGGACGGGGCGACCATCGAGATCGGCGGCCAGTGGATCAGCCCGGATCAGACCGGCCTGTACTCGCTGATCGAGGAACTGGGCATTGAAACCTTCGAGCGCTACAAGCAGGGCAAGAGCGTCTACCGCACCGAGGCCGGAGAAGCCATCGTGTACGAGGGTGAAGATTTCCCGGTGGAGCAGTCGACCATCACCGAGATGAACAAGCTCATCGAGATCATGAACACCCTGGCCGCGGCCATGAATCCGGACAAGCCGTGGGAGCACCCGCAGGCCGAGGAACTGGACAAGATCTCCTTCCACCACTTCCTGCGCGAGAACTCAGCAGACGAGGTCGCCTGCAACAACATCGGCCTGTTCATCGCCGGCGGCATGCTGACCAAACCAGCTCACACCTTCTCCGCCCTGCAGGCCGTGCTGATGGCCTCCTCCGCCGGTTCCTTCGATAACCTGGTGGACGAGGACTTCATCCTGGACCGCCGCATGAAGTCCTCCATGCAGGGCGTTTCCATCGAGGTCTCCAAGCGCCTGCCCGAAGACTCGTTGTTCCTGAACAACCCGGTGCTCAAGCTCGAATGGAGCGAGGAGGGCGTGGTGGCCCACGGCGCGGATGTCACCGTGAAGGCCGCGAAGGTCGTGCTGGCGGTACCGCCAAACCTGTACAGCCGGATCAGCTACTTCCCGCCGCTGCCACGCTGGCAGCAGGTCACCCACCAGCACCAGTCAATGGGCCTGGTCATCAAGGTTCACGCGGTCTACGACACCCCGTTCTGGCGTGAAGAGGGCCTGTCCGGCACCTGCTTCGGCCCGAACCACCTGGTTCAGGAAATCTACGACAACACCTTTGACGGAGAAGAGACCGGCACCCTGGTCGGCTTCATCTCCGATGTCGAGGCGGACAAGGTCTGGTCGCTTGAGAGCGATGCGGAGCGCAAGGACCTGGTTTTGAAGGCCATGGCCGAGTTCCTGGGCGAAAAGACCCTGGACCCGAAGGTCTTCTACCTCTCGGACTTCGGCTCCGAGGAATGGACCCGCGGCGCGTACGCGACCAGCTACGACCTGGGTGGGCTTTACCGCTTCGGCCCAACCCAGAACGATGCAGTCGGCCCGATCTACTTCAGCTCCTCTGACCTGGCCGGAGAAGGATTCCAGCACGTTGACGGCGCGGTCCGCATGGGACGACGCAGCGCGGCCCGTATTCTCGCGGAACTCGACGGCACCTCCTACGACGAGTCCTACGACGGAGTGGCCACCCTGACCGCTTCGGCCGACTCGAAGATCACCGTCTAAGACGATGAAACTGCTCGTAGGTTACACCGCCGACGAACGCGGCGCAGAGGCCATTGAATTGGCCAGCGCAGTGGTGGCCGGGACTACTCAGGCATCTGTACAGATCGCCATCGTGCTTCCGGCCGCCGCACCCTTCAGCGCCGTCTACCCGGGCGGGGATCATGGATATGAATCCATCCTCTCCGCCCAGGTGGACCGCTGGGCCGCCGAAGCGCTGGCACTGGTTCCCCAGGGAATCCGTGCCAGCGTTGTGGCGCGCTCGCTGTCCTCCATCGCTGAAGGGCTGATCGAACTCGCAGAAGAGTTCGGAGCCCACGGTATTGTGCTCGGCGGACGCAAACGCCACGTGGGCGGGTTCTTCATGCCCGGCGCCATTGCCAATGCGCTGCTGCACTCCTCGCCGCTTCCGGTTTTCATGACCTCGCCGGCGTCGCTGGCGAACCTTCGTGAAGCCGGGGGACAGATCACCCGTCTGACCGCCTTTGTTGGCGGGCGCCCGGGTGCGCGAGACGTGATCGATCTGGCTGCGCGGATTGCCGACGCACGCGGGGTCAAGCTGCGGGTGGCGACCTTTGTGGAGAACACCGAGGTGGGCGACGGGGCAGCGGGCCTCGATGCCTATGTGCAGCAGATCCGTGACTACCTTGATGAACTGGTCAAGGAGCTGGGCATCGAGGCAGTCATCGAGGTGATTGCCGGCGGCAGCATTGACACTGCCATCAACAAGTTGTCGTGGCAGCCCGGCGATCTGGCCCTGCTGGGTTCGGCCCGGCTGGCGGCCAGCCGCCGCCTGTTTATCGGACCGAAAGCCCACCGCATCCTCGGCCACCTGAACGTGCCCATGGGAGTCATTCCCACCTTGCCATCTACCCGGTAGAAAGCCGATCAAAAATTCGTATTCCTTGGATTTCCTCCAAACCGCAATCACCGTCCAGGGCGCTTCCGCAGACCTGACTTGTTGTTCAGGGTGGCCTCAGGCGCCAAGGCTCAACGGTGAGCCGCACACTCCCAAAGGTTTTTGACAATGTCACAAGAATTGAGGCGGGATAACCCTCCCGAAATGAACGATTCGGGACTGCATGAAAAGGGTCTCTCCAAGGGCACCGTTGGTGTCATGGGCCTGATCGTCATCGGTATTTCCTGTATTGCCCCGGCCTACACACTCACCGCCGGGCTCGGCGCGACCGTTGCCGAGGTCGGCACCAGCCTGCCGGCCATCCTGATTGCCGGCTTCATCCCCATGCTGCTGGTGGCCCTTGGCTACCGGGAACTGAACAACGCCATGCCGGACTCGGGGACTTCCTTCACCTGGGCCACCCGCGCCTTCGGGCCCATGATCGGTTGGATGGGCGGCTGGGGCTTGATCGCGGCCACGGTGATTGTGCTCTCCAACCTGGCCGCGGTGGCGGTGGACTTCTTCTACATCCTCATCGCCCAGCTCACCGGCCAGGAATGGATCGCCGAGCTGACCAAAAACCTGTGGATCAACATTCCCACCACCTTGGTGTTCATCGCCATTGCCGCCTACATTTCCTACCGCGGCATGAACGCAACCAAGGTGTTCCAGTACGTGCTGGTGGGATTCCAGGTGGGTGTGCTGCTGCTGTTCGCCATCATGTCCTTCACCTCCAACGCCCCTTTCGACCGCACCCCCATCACCTGGGAAATGTTCAACCCGGCCGGTGTCGAGTCATTCACGGCTTTCGCCGCCGGTATCTCGCTGTCGATTTTTGTGTTCTGGGGCTGGGACGTCACCCTGACCATGAACGAGGAAACCACCGACCCCAACAAGGTCCCGGGCCGCGGCGCGACCTGGACGGTGCTGATCATCATCGCCCTGTACCTGGCAGTGGCCACCGCGGTGCTGTACTTCGCCGGCGTGGGAACCACCGGCCTGGGAGCTGGCAACCCGGATAACCAGGAATCGATTTTCGCGGTGCTCGCCGGCCCGGTGATGGGTCCGTTGGCCATCTTGATGTCGCTGGCCATCATGTCCTCCTCCGCGGCCTCGCTGCAGTCCACCATGGTCTCCCCGGCTCGCACGCTCCTGGCCATGGGCTACTACAAGGCCCTGCCAAGCAGTTTTGCGAAAATCTCGCCACGATTCATGTCGCCCTCGGTGGCCACCGTGGTTTCGGCCGCCGCAGCCGCGGCGTTTTACGTCATCACCCGGCTGCTGTCGGAAAACGCGCTGTGGGACACCATCACCGCCCTTGGCCTGATGATCTGCTTCTACTACGGTCTGACCGCTTTGGCCTGTGTCTGGTACTTCCGCTCGGAACTGTTCACCAACGCCCGGAACTTCTTCTTCAAGTTCTTGGCCCCGCTGGTCGGCGGCATCATCTTGCTGGTCATGTTTTTTGTGACCGCGGTTGAATCCACGCAACCTGATTACGGTTCGGGATCCAACATCGGCGGGGTTGGCATGGTGTTCATCCTCGGGGTGGGTGTGCTGCTGCTCGGGGTGCTGATCATGCTCTACAGCCGCTTCCGCCACCCGGCCTTCTTCAAGGGCGAAACGATCAAAACGGGGAAGAACCTGAGCCTCTGAGAACACCGAGCATTCGGCGTCACGGTTGAACATTGAACCACCCAAAGCGAGCTTTGGGTGGTTCAATTGGTTTTATGACTAAACCTTCGGTTCTCTTCATTTGCTCACGCAACGCCGGGAAATCGCAGATGGCCGCGGCGCTGATGGATTATGTGTCTGCGGGCCAAGTGATCAGCTACTCGGCCGGGACCAACCCGGGAGCGGCGATCAACCACGAAGCGGTGGCCTCGCTGGCAGAGGCCGGGGCGGATATGTCCCTTGGCGAACCCAAGGCCATCGATGCCTCGATTGCGGCGAGTGTTGACCGGGTAATCATCCTTGGCACGGATGCAAACCCCCACTTTGAACCGCAGGTGAAAACCGAACGCTGGGTCACCTACGAGCCGAGCGAAGACGGTATTACCGGGTCGCAACGGATGAACATGATCCGCGACG
Source organism: Glutamicibacter sp. NPDC087344 (assembly GCF_044744225.1). Taxonomy (NCBI): domain Bacteria; kingdom Bacillati; phylum Actinomycetota; class Actinomycetes; order Micrococcales; family Micrococcaceae; genus Glutamicibacter; species Glutamicibacter sp. NPDC087344. The sequence goes on from NZ_JBIUXY010000004.1 coordinate 113,859, forward strand.
AAATCGCAGATCGTGTCCGCGGCCTCTTCCACGAACTGGAGAAGTAACAATCAGTATCAGTACGACTACTCGCCGCACAACGTCGTGGTGGCTTCCAGGAATCTGCCTGATTTTGACCGGTTGGTGCGCCAATCAGTATGTGTCATTGATCAGCTGGTACCAACAGCATCGCGCGCTGAGCGAATTCGAAGCGATGCTGGTGATGGGCAGTTACCTGCTTGGCATGATTCCCGCCTTGATGTTCGGCGGTCCGCTGACAGACAAGTTCGGTCGCAAACCGTTTACCCTGGCGGCCTTGATCTCATCGTTTCTCGGGTCGCTGACCCTGATTGACGGCTGGATTTTTGAACCGGGATTGTATCTGGGGCGCGTCTTCTCCGGGCTTGGAATGGGTCTGGCCATGGTGGCGGTGACCAGCTGGGTCAAGTTGCTCAGTCCCGGGCCGGCGGGCGCGACCAGGGCGGCGCTGTGTACATCGGCGGGATTCGCCATTGGCCCGGCGATCTCCGGGGTGATCGTGGGGCTGAGCCAAAGTCCCGAGCTGGCCTACGCCCTCCACGCCCTGGCTGCCCTGGCCTGGCTGGTGCTGATGTTCACCACCACCGAGCAGCAAACCGAAGCACCGGTGGGGGAACAGGCCGCAAAACGTGCAGCTCAACAGGATGCGCACACCAGCGAGCAGAACCTCAAACGTTTCTACCAGATGGTGCTGCCGGCGGCCCCGTGGGTCTTCGGGATGGCCGCCACCGGTTTTGCCGTGGTTCCCGCGCTGACCGCGCAACCGGGGCAATCCAGCTTGCTGTATTCAACCGTCGCGGTGGTGATCACCATGGGTGTTGGCGCCGGGATTCAGCCGTTGATCCGACGGTTTAATGATGTGAAACGCGCTTTCTTGTTGATTTGCGGGTTGGTGGTTGCGTTGATTGGTTTGCTGCTGATGATTGTTCTCTCACTGACCGGATCTGCCGTGGTGGGCACCATTACGTCGGTGGTCTCCGGGGCCGCGAACGGCATCTTGCTGGTTGCCGGCTTGAGCCAGGTCTTGGATCTGGCAGGACCGGCTGACCTAGGGAAACTGACCGGGCGGTTCTACATGTGCTGCTTTATTGGGTTTACGTTTCCTACCCTGTTTGCCCTCTGGCGACCGATGGCGCATCCAGCGCTTTTCCTCGGTCTTCTCGCGGTGTTGTGCCTGGTATCGATCCTGCTGGTACTCCGGGCGCGCAAGTACCTTCCGGGGCGGACTTTGAAGTACGTCAGCGAATAATGGCCAGGCACCTGGGTGCCTGGCCTTTAACAAATGGTGTTGCGCCGGCGTTCATTTGAAGTCAAGATTTGGACGTAGATGAAAAGTACGGGTCGAAAAGTAAGTTTCGCACGATTTCTGGCCCGCGGAGCGTGGCGGGTTCTGGGGACAACCTAGTGTTTTGAGCTGCTGAGCTTCTTCAACAATTCGGTGGTGCGGAACGGGATCACATCGCGCAGGATCATCGATGTCGAGGTGCGTGTGATCCCAGGGCAGAGGCGAATTTCCTCGCTGACGCGATAGAGATCATCGGGATCTGTGGCGGCGACCCGGATCATGAGATCGGTATCTCCGGCGGGGGCGACACATTCAAGAACTTCCGGAATCTGACGAAGGCCGGCAATTGCCTCGTTGAGTCGGGCCTGATCCAGCTCGGCACTGACAAAAGCGCTCACCCCGCGCCCCATGGCGGCCGGCAGGATGCGTGCCGTGTTCGGTCGGAGGGCTCCGGAATTCGCGAGGCGCTCCAAACGAGACTGAACTGTACCGCGCGCCAATCCGAGTTGCTGAGCGAGCATCATGATGGGAACACGGGGATCGGCGTCGAGGGCCAAAAGGATACGTCGGTCGGTTTCGTCGAGCTGATACGTATCCGAATTCATGTGTGTGGTCTCCTCAGACTGCGTGTGCGTGGAGAACGCGAGTTCTCCAGATCAATTTTAGGCAAAATGATCAGTAACTCATAAGCATGTTGCACGGACTGATCGGTTTGTTGCATTCGTAGTGCTCGCGAGACCAGCGAGGGTGCGAATTGCTCAGTTTGCGGCCAGTTATGCACAAGTTGCGTTGAATCGGATCTACCGACATCAAATGACAGTAACCTGAAGCCATGAGGTTTTTACGATTGGAAGATGTTGCGGAAGAGCTCAACGTCAAGCTTCCGCAAATACGTGCCTTGATCAAAAGCGGTGAACTGCCTGCGATCCAGATCGGTGGCAGGGGAGTGTGGCGTGTGGAGCGTGAAAAGCTGGAGGAATATATCCAGGCGCGCTATGCCCAGGCCCGTGAGGAAATTGACCACGAGGCCTGAGCGATGCGCCGGTAAATGCCGTTGATTCTCGCTGGAACAGCCGGACCCTAGTTTTTGATGCCGTTGATGAATGAGTGCAATGCATCGCGGACAAAGGGAGCATGCCCCTGATAGTTGCGCGCAAAACGCTCATCGGTGACGTACAGGTCAGCAAGCCCGAGCACGTAGGCCTTCGTTTGATCCTGATCCCCGGATGCCGCCGGAGTGCCCGGGACTCTGCCCAGCCACTGCACATGGCGCGCAGCTAGCTGTTGGGCCTCCGGGCTATTTGCCGAGATCCCGCTGGAACCCGCGTGCACCCATGCTTGGTTGAGCTCTTTGACCTGTTCCATAAATGCGGATCGGTCGGCAGCGTTTTTCGAGCGCCACCATTGATCCGAACGTTCATAGGCTTCCGAACCCCATCGGCTGATGACCTCGTCCTTATACTGCTCATTAAAACCTTCAAAGGCTGAATCGAGATTCATGACCTCCCCGTTCTGTAGTGAATTGATGCTGTGATGCAGGGCGCTGATCTGTCGATCGATGTTTTCCCGCTGGCTGTTCAGGTCTTGGACGTGAGCCTGGAGGGCTTGGACCTGATCGGTTTTTGAATCGAGGACTTCGGCGATGGTATCCAGACGCAAACCCAGCTGGCGCAGCAACAAGATGCGTTGCAAGCGAACCAGCTCGTTCTGGCCGTAGTGCCGGTACCCGTTGCGGGCAACAAACTGCGGACGAAGCAAGCCGATCTGATCGTAGTGCCGCAGGGTCCTGCTGGTGACACCCGTTGACTTCGCGACTTCGCTAATGCTGTAGCTTGCTTGGAGACCATTGAGCCCGTGTTTCCTGTCCATATCCCCAAGCTACAGGTTGACGTTGCGTCAACGTCAAGAGGTGCCTAGTTGGCCCATATCCCTGCGCTGCGCGCCTTCTTGTCAAAATGACCGAAAAGGGGGCGTTGACTCGCATCTGAGTGATCATATTGTTTAGTGAAATTGCGTTGTATTGCACAGTTTGATCTGTGTGTTGTTGAATATGTGTAGTTGAAGTCGTTTGCGGCCACCTCCGCACATGACTGTCACCGGCACGTCCCAGACCAAAGTCATCTGCGACAGTGTCCCGGGCCTCGACCATCCGTATCGGGCTATGGTGAATAAAATTCGCGAGCGGCTCGTCGGAATTCCGTTTTCAGGGAATACCGACGAGCCGTTCGTTTGCGGTGTCCCCGCACAGGGGATCAGTGCGAAACACTGAAACGAAGCCACCAAAGTTGCCCGGGGCTCTGGAAGAATGAGCCCTGAAAACACCGGGGACTCGAAGGAGCAATGTTGAGAACATCTGCAGGCGTCTGGCAGAACTGGTGGATGCAACTGGTGGCAGGCCTCTTGATTGTGGCGGTCGCCGTTTCACCATGGTTGTGGATCGGCTACGAAGACCAAGCGATCTTGCCTTACGCCTCGAATGATGCGCTTGGCATACTGGTGGTTTTCGCCATGACAACACTGCTCAGTGCCTACCTCGCCCGAAGGATGGGCCGCGGAGGAACAAGATTCACCGTGGTGGCAGACGTCGGTGTGGTTCTGGGATACCTGGCGCTGGCATTTCAGTCGTTATACGTCCTGGAACCTGGGCTCTTTAAAGGTGAGATCTCGGTGGCCACGGTGCATCACCTGTATTTCTTGGGCGCCGTGTTCGTGGTGTTCCAAGTCCTGTATTTCCTGATTGCCAAGCTGAAGCTGATTGCCGTTGCGCCCTTGGTCGCACTGATCGCGGTGGGAGTCAGCTACTGGTTGCAGGTGATTGCTTCATTGCTCGTTGGTGCTCAGACGTATACCCATTACCTGTGGTATGCCGGTCCGATTCTCCTAGGTCTGGTGCTCGGTGTCCTCGGCTTCCTGAAAGCCGCGAATCTGTTGATCTGGATTCTATCGCTGGTTATTCAGTGGTTGACGCCTGCAGTATTCGAAAGTGTTGCGGCCCTCGGCCAAAGCGAGGAGCGCGGATTTTCGAATAATCTCCGCACGCTGAGCCATGACATTTCGCAGACCATGATCAATCAGGAGTGGCAAACTCCTGTGTTGGTGAGTTTGGCTACCGCGATGCTCACCAGTGTCATCATGCTGATCGTTCACAAGGTCCGCAGGCATCGCTGAAAACAAAACGCACCGGTTCGGATAGGTGCGTTGGCCGGAAGCCACGCTGTCGTGCAGTCAAGTTCGGAAGGAACAAATAATGAGCCAGGTTGAACCAGAAGCGAACGAATCGGTGTTGATCGCCACGAACCTCCAGGACTCCGTAGAACGTCATCCGGTGAAGCCCGGCAAATACGCTGCCAAACGAATTTTCTCCGGCCAGAAAGCCCAAATCACAGAGATCGTTTTCGATGCCGGGGTCGAGCTTCCTAACCACGTGGCTCGGGCACCCATCATCGTTCAGGTGATCAGCGGGGAGGTTGAATTCACCGTCGGGGACGCAACGTCAACTCTGGGGGCGGGTGGCTCAATCTTCGTTGAGGCCAATGTCCAGCATGCGGTGTTCGCGGTGACCCAGGCAAGAATCACCGTGACCTTCCTCAGCGCGTAGAAAACCGGATCCAGTTCATCGCGGTGGGGTGCTCATGTTGAATTTGAATAGAATCAACTCATGAGTGAGTTGCGCGAACGCGATCCGGATGAACTGGTCCAGCCGATTATCTTGCGGATCGACAAGGAAGATCCCTCCAGCGAGGACGACGGGATTTCGGCCGTCGCACGGGCTGCCGTGATTGCCTACTTGAGCGCACCGCAGGATCCGCACTGGCAGATCTGGGCTGAACAAGCTTTTGCCAAATCGGTACGACGAGCAAACCCCAAGATGTTCGACAAGGTCTTGCAGATGTACCCCGAAGCAATGCTCAGTGAAGTTGGCAAGGCCCAAGCCGTTGGCCTGCCCCCGCTGCCAGCCAATGATTTGCCGAAATTGATTGCAAAACTCCAAGTCTCAGGAACCCAGCTCCCCAAGAGCGATCAGGTGCTGATCTCCGAGGTCAATATCGCCATCAAGGATTCGCTGCACATGTCAACGGGCAAGGCAGCCGCGCAGGCGGCCCATGCGCTCTTTGCATGGTTGACACAGGAGCAGGGTGAAAACATCGAGAGATGGCTGAAGGCCCATGCTCCGGTGGGGGTGCAGCACTTGCCCGATGCTGAATTCAGGCGGCTCCGTGAGAGGGCCGCGGGGCCGGTGATTCAGGATGCGGGGCGCACCGAGATCGAACCTGGTTCCGAAACTGCATTTGTGTATTTTCGAAGCATCTAGGTGAATCTAGGGTGTGAACATTCTGTATTTTCTCTGGTTATGACATTCTAGATATGGTAGCCGTGACTGGAGGACTACCGATGGACCGCTGTCATCCAGTTGTTTGCCTCACTTGATGGTGTGGCTCGGACCGAAAGATCTCAGATGCCCCGTCGCACCCGCGCGCTAGGCTTGGCCTTGTCGCTGTCCCTCTGCCTGAGCCCCGTGATCCCGGCTACCGCAGCGCCAACACTCGCGCCTGCGCAGGAAGCGATGATCGCCAGCGCGGTTAAGACCGTCAGCAAAAAGACGATTGAAAATCTGAACTTGCGCCAGAGCGCCAGCGCGTCGTCCAAGTCCTTGTTGGTCATTCCGAAAAACACCACGGTGAAGGTCAGCTCCACCAGCAATGGGTGGTCAAAGGTCAGTTATAACAGCAAAACCGGCTGGGTCTCCTCCAAATTTCTCACCGATGCTTCCGCCTCATCCACCGTCAAAACACCAACGTACCGATACCTGAGCAGCTATCAGGTGCTGCGCCAGGGTGCATCATCGACAGCAAAATCGTTGGGTGCCCTGCAACGCCGGACCAAAGTTGAACGCCTTGGAACCTCTGGAACGTGGACCAAGGTCAAGGCTGGCGGCAAAACCGGATTTGTTCCCACCAAGCAGTTGGCTAGCAGTATCCCAGCGGTCTCCTACCGTTGGACCACGTCTAAACAGCCGATCTTCGTGACTGCCTCGACAAAAGCTGCCAAAGCTACCACCGTGGCCGCCGGCGCAAAGGTGACCTGGCTGCGAAACTCCGGCAGCTGGAGTTCCGTGTCTGTTTCGGGTAAAACCGGGTGGATCCAGAGCAAGTACCTGACCAGTACCGCACCGCTAAAGGTCATTGGCTCTCGGTGGACCATTGGCAGTACCGCGGTGAAAAATGGGACTTCCACTTCTGCGAAATCGTTGGGTACCATTCCTGCGGGCCAAAAACTTGACCTGTACTCAACCAGCGGCTCCTGGTCCAAGGTGAAAACGTCCAAGGGCATCGGCTGGGTACCCAGTTCATCTTTGGTGAGCACAACGTACAAGGTGATCGCCAACAAGCCTTATTGGGCCGGGGCAAGCCTTTCACTGAAATCCGGAAATAGCTCAAGCACCAAAACCCTTGGCACCCTTGCAAAGGGAACGAAGGTGACCGCCCTCGGCACGGCCAATGGGTGGACCCGGGTTAAATCCAGCAAGGGAACCGGCTGGGTTCCCAGCAAGAACTTGTTAACCAAAGCACCGGTGATCGACAAGGTTATTGGCTCCCGGTGGAGCATCGAGAAAACCGTGATCCGGGCCAGCGCTTCAACGACTGCTAAATCCGTGGGAACCGCTGCCGCCGGACAGAAGCTGAGCCTCTATTCAACCAGCGGTTCATGGTCGAAAATCAAAACATCAAATGGCGCTGGATGGGTTCCAACTGCTTCCCTGGTAACCTCCGCATATACCACCGTGGCCAACAAACCGTCCTGGACGACCGCAGGCACCACACTGCGTTCAGCCAACAACGGAAGTTCAAAATCGCTTGGCTCGATCGCCAAAGGGCAGAAACTGACAGTTATCGGCACCGCCAATGGCTGGAGCCGGGTCAAAACGTCGAAGGCTACCGGGTGGGTCCCCACCAAGTCTTTGACAACCAAGGCTCCGGTGGTGGATAAGGTAATTGGTACTCGCTGGAGCCTGGATGCGGTTGCCGTACGCGCATCTGCCTCCGCAACCGCAAAATCGTTGGGGACCATTCCCGCCGGAGAGAAGCTGAGCCTCTACGCCACCAGTGGATCGTTTTCCAAGGTGAAAACCTCCAAGGGGACCGGTTGGGTAGCTACCTCGACGCTGTCGAGTTCCGCGTACACGGTCATTGCCAACAAATCCTATTGGGCAACCACCTTCGTGAATCAGCGCGCCGGAAACTCCGTGAGCACCAAAACACTGGGTGTGCTTTCCAAGAACGAAAAGGTCACCGCGGTCGGCTCGTCCAACGGTTGGATCCGGGTGAAGAGCCGCTTCGGTACCGGATGGGTCTCCGGAGCCTACCTGTCGGTGTCCCAGCCGAGCTTGCCGTTGCCGACGACACCGCCTGCACCAGCGCCCGATGCAAGCTATCGCTGGACTACCGCCAACGTCAATCTGCGCACGGGTGCCGGCACGCAGTACGGCTCCAAGGGAGTTGTCGCGCTCGGTGAGAAGGTCACCTATCTGAAGACCTCGAATGGTTGGGCGAACGTGGTCACCAGCCTGGGCAGTGGCTGGATCAGCGACGACTACCTGAGCACCAAGGCTACCGTCTCGGTGCAACCGGACACCCAGAAAGTCATCGATGCGGTGAAGGACCGGTTCGCGGCCAGCATCAGCACCATCTACACCCTGCGCAGCGGCTCGGTCGGACACAGCAGTGGAAAAGCCGCGGACCTGATGATCAAGAACTACAAAACTGCTGCGGGTGTTGCAAACGGGGACAAGATTGCCCAGTTCTTGCTGGATAACCGGAACCAGTTGGGGATCTCCTACCTGATTTGGCAGGACGAAATCTGGCTGCCAACCACCGGCTGGACTGCCTATTCCACCTCGGGCAAGTACGGTAACCAATTCACCGGAAACTGGAACGACACTACCCGGCACATGGATCACATCCACGTGGAGGTTTACGGCAACTCGGCAAACAATAAACCACTTGACCTCAGTTCACTGAAGTAGCCTCGGCGGGCCTTGCCCTTGCAGTCATCGGAGCCTCGGGAACCTGCGCCACTTGCGGCGTGCGTTTGCCGAGGCTCTGTTGGCGTCTGGGCAAGGCGTGCTGGGTCTTGATCAAAAAATTTGGTCAGCCGCGAGATTCTGGCGGCTCGGGATCCTCGGGGTCCTTCCGGCCTGGATATGAACAATTTTTTTGTCAAGATTTTGCCGTGGGCGGTTCACGATGATGTTTGCCGTGGCGCTCGCTGTTGGTTGGTCGAAACGCAGTTCGTGGTTGGTTGATCAAAAAATTTGGTCAGTGGCGAGATTTTGAGGGCCGCCGTGGCACGGGGCGCTCGTGGTGCAGCTGATCAATTACTCGCTCAAGTTTCTCCCGGCATCAGGATGCCCGCCGCAATGCCCATTGGTTGACGCCGAAGGTCAGCAGGTAAAAATTCCCGGACTCGAATTGAATGTTTGACCCCTCAAACATTATGCTATGAGGGGGCGGAGTATTTGCCCTGACTTGTCCAGCAACGAGGCTGCGCAAGAAGCGGGACAAAGGATTTGAGGATCGTTGGCTAAAACTCACTCACGCCGATGGCGGGGTTTACGGGGTCTGCGCTGGTGCGCCGCGGTAATGGTGCTCCTGGGGCTGGCCGCGTGCGCGGCAACTCCAGAAGGTGAGCAGCAACCAGCTGCCGCCGACGACCGGCCAGTGGTCCTGACAACCTTTACGGTGCTGGCCGATATTGCGCAGAACGTCGCCGGCGAGCACCTGCGGGTGGAATCGTTGACCCGGATTGGCGCGGAAATCCACGGCTACGAACCGACCCCGGATGATCTGCGACGGGCCGCCCACGCCGATCTGATCTTGGATAACGGGCTGAGCCTGGAAGCGTGGTTTGCGCAGTTCGTCGCTGACAATTCGGCGCCACACGTCACGGTCAGCGACGGCGTTGAGGTCATCGACATCACGGCCGAGGAAGGGGCGGGAAAACCCAATCCGCATGCCTGGATGAGCCCGTTGAACGTGCAAAAATATGTGGATCGTATTGCCCACGCTTTTACCGAGTTGGACCCGGCCCATGCCCAGGACTATGCCCGGAATGCGCGGGACTATCAGCAGAAGTTGCAGCAGGTTCATGATGACTTGGCCGCGTCGCTGTCGCAGATTCCCGAATCCCACCGAATGCTGGTCACCTGCGAGGGAGCGTTCAGTTATCTCGCCCGAGATGTTGGCCTGAGCGAGAAGTACCTGTGGGCGGTCAACGCCGAATCGCAGGCAACACCGCGTAAGGTCGCCGCGGCCATTGACCAGGTGCGTGAGCAGCAGGTGCCCGCGGTGTTTTGCGAGTCAACGGTCTCGGACGCCGCGATGCAACGAGTTGTTGAATCCACGGATGCCGAATATGGCGGAACCCTCTACGTGGATTCGCTCTCTGCCCCGGATGGACCGGTCCCCACCTATCTAGACCTGATCACGCACGACACCCAGATAATTGCCCGCGCACTAACAGGAGATTTGCCATGACCGATGCAACGCAGCATCAGCCCTGGGCCATCGATGTTCACCAAGCCACCGTTCACTATGGCTCCGTCCAGGCGCTGGATCACGCCACCGTCCAATTGGGACGGGGCATGGTGTGCGGTGTGGTGGGCATGAATGGCTCCGGAAAATCGACGCTCTTCAAAACGATCATGGGGCAGATCAAGCCAGATACCGGCAGCGTGAAAATCAACGGGAACGACCCCCAGCAGGCCCGCAAACAGGGCCTAATCGGTTACGTTCCGCAAAATGAGGCGGTGGACTGGGACTTCCCGATTTCGGTGCGCGAAGTGGTGATGACCGGCCGCTACGGGCAGATGGGATTCACCCGCAGGCCCCGCAAAACAGATCAGCGGGCCGTTGACGAAGCGCTTGAACGTGTTGAACTTTCCGATTTTGCCTCAAGGCAGATTGGCCAGCTTTCGGGCGGGCAGAAAAAGCGCGCGTTCGTGGCCCGCGGAATTGCCCAGGAAGCGAGCATCATGCTGCTGGACGAGCCCTTTGCCGGGGTGGACAAACGCAGCGAAGCGACCATCACCAAACTCTTGCGTGAAGTCGCTGACGACGGGGGAACCGTGCTGGTCTCCACCCATGACCTGCATGCACTGCCGGAACTGGCGGATGAAGCAATTCTGCTGATGCGTCGGGTATTGATGCACGGGGACCCGAGCCGTGTCCTGCAACCCGAGAACCTTGCCATGGCCTTCGGCCTTGACCCCATGAAACGAGGCGGACAGTGAACCTCATTGAACTCTTGGCCGAGCCGCTGAGCTACACCTTCATGGTGCGTGCCCTGGTGGTCACCATCATTGCCGCGGTGCTCTGCGCCATTCTTTCCTGCTGGCTGGTGCTGATCGGTTGGTCGCTGATGGGGGATGCGGTCTCCCATGCGGTGCTGCCCGGGGTGGTCCTGGCCTATATAGTAGGCGCTCCCTTTGCCCTGGGGGCACTGGTGTTCGGCTTCTTGGCGGTGGCGCTGATTGGCGGGGTGCGGGATACCTCGCGGCTGAAGGAAGATGCGGCGATCGGGATAGTTTTTACGACGCTGTTTTCCTTTGGCCTGGTCTTGATCTCGGTAACCCCAAGCCAGGTGGATCTGAACCACATTATCTTCGGCAACCTGCTGGGGGTTTCGGCCACCGACCTGTGGCAGGTGCTGGCTATTGGGGCCATCACGTTTGGAATATTGATCCTCAAACGCAAGGATTTCACCCTCTACGCCTTTGATCCAACCCATGCCCACGCTTTGGGCATGAACCCGAAGCTCATGGGGGCGGTTCTCTTGGGATTGCTGGCCATGACCTCGGTGGTTGCCTTGCAGGCGGTCGGGGTGATCCTGGTGGTGGCCATGCTGATCATTCCCGGCGCGAGCGCCTACCTGCTGACCGACCGTTTTGGAAGCATGCTGGTGATCGCCCCGGTGCTGGCGGCTTTCGGCGGTGTGGTGGGGGTCTACGTCAGTTACTACCTCGATGCGTCCACCGGCGGCATGGTGGTGCTGGCGCAGGGATTAATTTTTGTGCTGGTGTATCTGTTCAGCCCGCGCCAGGGCCTGATCGCATCACGGCTGGCCATTGTGCGTCGGCGCAAGTCCCTGGCCGCGGCCGCGTAGACAAAGCCCCGCGTCCCGGAATTAGTTGCTGCGGCAAATCAAGCACCGCCCTGAACCGATGTCGGCAGGGCGGTGTTCGGGTGTCGGGCCAGTGCCGGCGGGCTAAACGGCCAACTTGCGGCGGATGAACCCGGACGCCTGGTCCACCACGATAATCAGCAGCAACACGATGATGATGTGGGTCAGCATGGTGTCGAACTGGAAGGACTTGATGGCCTGGTTGATCAGCAGTCCGATACCTCCGGCGCCGACCAGACCCAGCACCAGGGATGAACGCACGTTGACGTCGAAGCGGTAGAGCAGCAGGCCCACAAACTGCGGGATGACCAAGGGCAGGGAACCATGGGTGATCTGTTGCAGGCGGGATGCGCCCGCCGTGGACAGTGCCTGTTGCGGGCCCTGGTCGGTTTCTTCCATCGACTCGGCCCAGAGTTTGCCCATCACTCCGGTGTTGTGGCAAATCAACGCCAGCACGCCGGCGAAGGGGCCAAGGCCCACCGCGGTCACAAAAATCAGCGCGAACACGATATCCGGCACCGCGCGGAAAAAGGACAGGATGGCGCGCGAAGCCTGATAGGCCAACGGGTGCGGCGAGGTGGTCCGCGAGGCCAATACCGCCAGCAGCAGGGCGGTGGGAATGGACAGCGTGGTGCCCAGCAGGCCAATCCACAAGGTCACCAAGGTGGCCTCGAGGCCGGGTTTGATGACCTCGTTCCAGTCCAGGTTCGGCGGGAAGGCATCGGAGATGAAGCGGGCCATGCCCTGCCAGCCGTCAACCAGCAGCGCTGGATCAAAGTCGGTGCCGGCGATCGCCAGCAGGTGCAGCACCACAATCACCAGTGTTGCCGAACCCCACATCATACCCTTCCGGGCGCGGTGCGGATCGCTGGGGACCGGAATCCTCGGGGCTGCGGGAATTCGATCTGCTGGGGATGTCATGGGATGTTCCTTGGGGCGAGGTGGACTTTGCAGGCTCATGCCGCGTTCCTTTCGGGGGAGTAGAGGGTGCTCAGCACGTTCTCATCCAGTGCCGCGGACGGGCCGTCGAAGGTGATGCGCCCGTGCATCAGGCCGATGGCCCGGTCCGCGTGGCGCAGGGCCAGATCCGGCTGGTGCAGCACGGCGGCCACCGCCAGGTTTTCGTTGTGCGCAAGTTCCGCGAGCAGCTCCATGACCTGCTCAGCGGCGTTGGGGTCCAAGGCGGAGACCGGTTCATCGGCCAGCAGCACGCTGGCGCGTTGGCACAGGGCCCGGGCCACGGCCACCCGTTGTTGCTGGCCGCCGGAGAGCCTTCCCACCCGGTCCAGGGCCCGGTCGGCCATGCCCACCCGTTCCAAGCAGGCCATGGCTTCCTCGCGCAGTTCGCGGGAGAAAAACACCGGGGAAATCGAGGCCAGCCCGGTCACCCGGGCCAAGGCCCCGGCGCAGACGTTCTCCAGCGCGGTACGGCGCGGCACCAGGTGGATCTTCTGGAACACCATGGCCGCCTTGCTGCGCGCCAGCTGCAGTTCCCGCCCGTTGAGCTGCGCCAGCTGGGATCCGGCGAGTTCAATGCGTCCTGCATCCGGTTCGGTCAGCCCGGCGACACATTTGAGCGTGGTAGATTTACCCGAGCCGTTGGCGCCCAGGAATGCGACCAGCTCGCCGCGGTTGACCTCAAAATCCACGTTGTCCAAGACCCGGCGCCCGTTGAAGGACTTGGCCAGGGACGAAACCTTCAGCGCTGCCTGTTCCACTTAGATGTCCTTCTCGGTCAGGCCCATTTCAGCGGCCAGGTCGAACAGCGGCTGGTAGGTGTCCTTGGCGACTTCCAGCAACGGTCCGGCCGGATCCACGTCCAGGAACTTGCCAACCTGTTCGATATCTTCCTTGGGAAGGTTCAGCAATGCCTGCTTGACCGCCTTCTTCAGCTCGGGATCTGCGTCCGGGCGCACGGTGATCGGGTCGTTCGGGATCGGCTCCGAGGTCCAGATCTGGCGGAAATCATCCGGGTTGAAGGTGCCTTCGGCCTGCGCGGTGGCCAAGGTCTGGGTGTTGATCTGGGCGGCGTCTACGGTGCCGTTGACCAGTGCCAGCAGCGCCTCGGGGTGGCCGCCGGCGTAGTTGATGTTGACCTCGGCCTCCGGGATGCCGGCGGTTTTCAGTGCGTAGCGTGGAAGCACATCCCCGGAGGTCGACCCGACACCGCCCAAGGCCACGTCCCTGCCGCGCAGGTCGTCGACCGATGCGATCTCCGAGTCCTGGGGAACCCAGATCCCGGCGGTGTAGGTGCTCAACTCGCCGTCTGCGGTGCCAAAGGAGGCCAGCGGTTCGGCACCTGCCTGCTCGCTGGCGAAAACGTAGCCAACCGGGCCGAACTGTCCCAGATCGAGTTTGCCGTTGCGCATGGCCAGCACCTCGGCGGAGTAGTCCTCCACCACCTGGACCTCTACTTCGCAGCCCAATTCGCGTTCCATGGCCTCGGCGAGCACCCCGTAGGCAGGTTCCAGCTTGGCGGGATCCTCGAATGGCTCAATGCCGAAGTTGATGGGGCCATCGGCGCAGTAGGCCGGGGTGTCGCTTCCCTGGGTTTCGGTGCTGCCGTTGGCTTGGGTAGCGCCGCACGCGGTGGTGGCCAGCAGGCCGACGGAAAGAACAGCGAGCGGCAGTGCACGGGAGAAATTCATTTGATGCTCCTGAAAAAGATAGGTCTGTTGCGAATGCGGGGTGGTGGTTAGCGGGCCAGCTCAACCAGCGGCTGGCGGGGTGCGAGGTGGGAGGCGATGTTTCGTTCGGCCAGCCCGAAGGACAGGGTCATGCCCACTCCTGCGGTCACCGAGACCACGGTGACTCCGGGTGCTGCCTCTGCGATCAGCAGCGGGCCGACCTCGCTGGAGGCATAAACTCCCTGCCAGCGCTCTTCAATCTCCACGGATGTGCCGAGGATCTTTTCGATGCTTTGCAGCAGGGACGCAGTGGTGCTCTCGGCCAGGAAGGGTGGTTGGGTCAGGTCGTAGGAGTGCGAATCGCCCAGCAGCAACGACCCATCCGGGCGTTGGGTGAACATGACGTTTGCTTCGATCTGTTGCAGGTGCGGCTGATTCTGTGCGACCTCTGCGCGGAGTTTGTCCGCGGAAGGCCCCTCGGTGAACGCTTCGTAGCGCAGCATCGAGGTGGCGGTGAGGATGGCCGGCCCCAGATCCATTGGCTGGTTCGGGGTGGAGCGAGCCATCTGCAGGGCGCAGCGGCGGATTTTGTGATCCGCGGCCAGTTGCGGGTAGAGGTAGTCGACATCATGGCCAACACAGACAAAGACCTGGTCGGCTTCCAGGGGACCGCGGCTTGTCATCACCCGGGTCCGGCGGTGCTCGCCGGGCCCGAAACCCAGCGCGGCGGTGTTCCAGCGGACCGCGCCGCCGTCTTGGCAGTCCAGCCAGGCGGCCAGCTTCGCAACGGTGACCCGTGGATCCACCCGGAGATCATCGCGCAGCCGGGCGCCACCGATGATCCCTGCAGCGTCCTCGCGTCCCAGCTCGGCGGCGACCTGCGCGGCACTGAGCAGGGTGACCTGTCCGGGCTCCCGCGCTGTGGAGAGTTCGGTGAGGACCTGAAGTTCGGTCTCGCTGGCGGCGACAACGACGGCCCCCGCCTCGGCGGCCCAGAAGCCGGCTCGTTGGGCGTACTCCAGCCACAGCGGACGACCTTGTTGGGCGATGTCGTAGAGTTCGCCGGACTGGGCGGTAATGCAGGCGTGGCCGAAGTTGCGCACCGAGGCGCCAACCGCCTGGTGGTCGCGGTCGATGACCGTGACGGAGTAGCCGGCGTCGAGTGCGCGGGCGGCGTGGGCCAGGCCAATGATGCCGGCTCCAACCACCAGGACATCGCTGTGCAGTGGCTGGGAATCGGTGGGGCGGGGAGTGTTTTCGTTCATCACGGAATTGATCATCCGCGCTGTGCACAGCAACTTTCAAGCCAAAATAGCACTTGTACAAACAAGTTTAGATAGAGTTCAACTTGGACAACTTCTGTTTACCGAAGGTTCATGAAAAAGCGCAAAAAACCAGCATTTTCGCGTAAGCAAGACTTGTATGATCAAGTGGTGAGCCAGAATAGAAATCAACCCAAACACCAGCTGCTAGCGGCCGAGTTGCGCGAACGGATCAGTTCCGGAGCGTGGCAGGAGGGCGAAGCGATTCCCAGTGAAACCGAGCTGTGCGCCCAGGCGAACGCTTCGCGGGGAACAGTCCGCCATGCTTTGGCGACGCTGCGTGCCGAAGGGCTGATCGCCGGTGGGCAGGGCAAACCTCCCGTGGTTGCGCATGCGGTGCGCTCGCAGTCTTTCAGCACCTTCATGTCCTTTACCGAATGGGCCCAGTCGGTGGGCCGGGTGCCTGGGCAGCGCACCTTGGAACTAGCGCGCCGCCCGGCAAGCCCGGAGGCGGCCGCGCAGTTCGGGTTGGAAACCGGGACCCATATTGTTCAGGTGCTGCGACTGCGTCTGCTGGACGAGACCCCGGCCATGATCGAACGCACCAGTTTTGATCCGCAGGTCGGCCGGCTGCTGTTCGACTTCGATACGGATTCCGGTTCCATCTTCAGCTACCTGCGCGAGCAGGGGGTGGACCTGAGTCGCGGCAAACACGTTATTGACGCGGTCGCCGCGGATGACGAGGACAGCAGGCTGCTTGAGGTGCCGGTGGGCACCGCGCTGCTGCGCGAACGCCGGATCACCTCCGCCAGCACCGGTGAGGTCTTGGAATATTCCGATGACCGCTACCTGCCGCACCTGGCCAACTTCACCATTGAGAACACCATCGAGCAACGCGCGGCCTTTTCCCGCGCGCCAAGCATGAGTGTTCCGAACGCCTAAATCCATTCAAGGAGAAACATCATGATTAAGCTGATCGCTTGCGATATGGCAGGAACCACCGTTGACGAGCATGCAGATGTGTACCGCGCACTGGAAAACTGTGTGCGTGAAACCGGTGCCGAGGTCGCGCCCGAAAACCTGCAAGCCTGGATGGGTGCGGAAAAACGCGAGGCAATTACGGCGCTGATCACCCTCGGCGGAGGCATCCCGGAACCGGCGCTGGTGGACGCCACCTTTGACCGTTTCCGCGAGCTGCTCTTCTCCTACTACCAGCAGAACCCTCCGGTGGCGCTGCCCGGGGTGAGTGAAGCATTCCAGTCCCTCTCTGCGCAGGGCATCAAGATTGCACTGACCACCGGATTCTCACGCGATGTTGCCACGGTGATCCTGGAACAGCTTGGCTGGGGTGTGGGCGAAGGTGAATTGCTGGATGCGGTCGTCACCGCCGACGAGGTGGCCGCAGGGCGCCCGGCACCCTACATGATCCACCGGGCGATGGAACTGACCGGCATCCGCGACGTGCGCTCGGTGATCGCCGCCGGTGATACGGTCAACGACCTGCAGGCGGCCAAAAATTCCGGGGTGCTGGCAGTTGGTGTGCTCACCGGTGAACTGCGCCGCGAAGACCTTGAAGTCCACGCCCATGATGTGATCCTGGACAGCGTGGAACAACTGCCCCAGTTCATTTCCCACCTGGCTCTCAAGGCCTGAGCCCTGGCCTGCGTCCGCGCTTCGGTGGGCAAGGCCGTAGTCCGAGGCCTGCCGAAGCGGTACCAACCTAGCTGATGACCGATACCCAGACTGCGCTGGTGGCCCGTTGGCCTAAACGCAACGCGCTGCCGGTGGTGGGCGAGGCGATTTCCAAGGTGTCGGAAAAGAGGTCCCCGGCCTGGATGTCGAGCCGGGCGCCAACCACGATCCCATGATCGGAAAAGTATTGAAGCAACTCGGAATCGTCATCTGCAATGCGTTCGACCAGCACCTGCGAGCCGCCGGTGATCTCGGTCAACGAAACGGCAGGCGGGATGCTGACCTGACCTTCAGCGGTGGGAATCGGATCCCCGTGGGGGTCCCTGGTGGGGTGTCCGAGCAGCTCGTCAACCCGGGCAATCATGAAGTCTGAGACTGCGTGCTCCAGCTGCTCGGCTTCCTCATGGACCTGATCCCAGCGGTAGCCGAGCATCTGAACCAAAAAGGTTTCAATCAGGCGGTGCCTGCGCACCATGGTCACCGCGTAGTCGCGGCCACGCGCGGTGAGGCTGACCGCTCCATAGGGAGCATGATCAAGCAGGCCCTGCTGACGAAGTTTGGCCAGGGCGCCGGAAACCGTCGAAAGCTTCATTCCGGCCTTGCCCGCAATGATGCTGGCGGTCACCGGCTCATTCGACCACTCGTTGAGTCCATAGATGATCTTGAGATAGTTCTGAGCGCTGTCCGAAAGCTGATTTACCGACACATGATCCATGATAGTCAACCCGCTCGGCACAGGGATAACGACCCGAGTCGTCCGGTGGGTGCCGCCCGGTTCGACACCGCGGTGGCATGGCCATAGGCTTGAGTCTCACCCAGAAATACGGGTGAAGTATTTTTGGTGTTGGGGCCGGCGAAGGCCCCGTGGAAACGGCTGAAAGAGCAAGGCAACCATGCAAGAGGCACAGGTCACCATCGTCGGTTCAAGCAATGTGGACATTACCGCATTGATGGCTAGATTGCCTGGACCCGGGGAGACGGTGCTGGCGCAGTCTTATCAGCTCACCCCCGGGGGCAAGGGCGCGAATCAGGCTCTGGCCGCGCAACTGGCCGGGGCCCGCACGGAGTTTATCGGCGCGGTCGGCCAGGATTCCCACGCGCAAGTGGCCCTCGGCCAGTTGGCCGAAGCCGGGGTGGAGTTGGGACGGGTAGCCCGCGCGAACGAAGCCACCGGGGTTGCGATCATCCAGGTTGATGCGGCGGCTGAAAATTCCATCGCCGTGGTGCCCGGCGCGAACGCCCAGGTCACCGGTGAGGTGGTTTCCGCCCTAGGCTCCCTGCACGGCATCGTGGTGCTTCAAGGCGAGATTCCAGCCAGCGGCATTACCGCCGCCATGGATGCCGCCAGCGACCGGGTGGTGCTGAACCTGGCGCCGGTGATCGAGTTGCCTCGTGAGTACCTGCTGGCGGCGAATCCGCTGGTGGTCAACGAACACGAAGCGGCGCTGGTGCTGGCCCTATTGGATGGCACCGAGGGACTTAGCGGGGACAGCGAACCGGTAATTGCCCAGAACCTGCTGGATCACGGGGTATCCAGCGTGGTGATCACCCTTGGCGCCCAGGGATGCTTGGTAGCGCAGACCCACGGAATTCAGACGTTGCCCGCGGTGAAAACCACCGCGGTGGACACCACCGGAGCCGGGGACGCGTTCACCGGAGCGCTCGCCGCACGGCTGGCGCATGGGGATGACCTGGCGCAGGCGGCGGAGTTTGCCGGTCGCTTCGCCGCACTGACGGTCCAGGCCCACGGCGCGCAATCTTCTTACCCGCGTAACCTCGCTAGATTGTAGGGATAGTGCTGACTTCTCGCCGGTAAGTCATATCGCTACTAAGCCGCAACCATAAGAGACTTCTGTTCGAAAGTTTTTGAGAATCGTAGCAAACTTCCAAGTCATCAGTTTGTTAGCTCCCGCTCCGACTTTTTCACCGCACAGGAAACCTTGTAAATTCTGCCAGTCGACCGAACGTCTTGGTATCTCAGGTTAAACCACGGACGCGTTGCATTAGGACAGGACGTCTTCTTGAACGTCGACTGCATCGAAAGGAAAGCGTTCTTTTTTTGCATTTTTGTCGAATACACGCTCACTCCGGTCTAAAGATTGAATCTGAGCCCAGCTTCCAATGTTGGGGAACTTCTACCGAAGGATGCACAAGATGGGTAATATCCCAGTTTCTAGTAATGGTAGCCCGGAGACACGAATTCAGTGGAAGAATGGACAAAAGATCGTGACTACCGACAATGGAAGCCGAGTTGATATATATCAAGGTGGAAAGGGAAAACCCGATGGGCCTGGACATGACCACCTCTGGGCAACATATGATAAAAATGGCAACAAAACGAGCTCGGGCAGGCGAGTAAAGTAGCCTTGTTCAAAGAAGCGGTATTACGTCGAGTATCACTCGACGTAATACCGCTTCTTTTGTTCCTAAACTGACCTCTTCTGATGGATACTTGCATCAGTTTAGAGAGGTAGGCGTCGCATGAATGGAACCGAACGTTGGCATGTTAGCGGCAATGAGCCCGAGATTGTAGATGCGCCAAATCGAAAATTGACTTCTGACTCGCCGTGGAGGCAACGCATTCGAGAGCAAGCTGGTACGACAGGCGTACAGCATAAAGCTGTTGCTTCAAAATTCCCTGCTAGGGCTTCACAGATTCAGTCTAGTTTGAGCAAATGGACTAACGGGGCCCGTTGTTCGGCTCCCTCGATCCCTTCAATTTTGGAGGTAGCCCGCATTATCGACTACCCGGTGATTGAACAGTTGATCGACCTGGGATACTTGAGTTATGAGGACTTGGAACTCATCGATTCACCGCTCTTGAGTCCTAGTTGGTTGCTGCAACAGCGGCTTGAACTGGCATTAAGCGAAAATCGCATGATGTCGTCCGGAGTTGCGGACCTCGTCGTGGGTATGCGCTCGAACATATTGCAGACCTCAGGCTTGGCCCCTAGTGATCTCGCCAGATGGAGGGCCAAGATCTTTGATATCCCGGCAGGAACTGACAAGTATCGACACATCGGATATCACGCTGTTGAGTTTGAAGCGTGGTTGGGGCCAGATCTTGACGTGTCCGAAAATAGCCATCTGCTCAATCGAGGAAAGATTGCAAAAGAAGCTATAGAACGACTAATCCCATCTCCAACTGAACGCTCAGCAAAGTTAAAACGCATCGTTGATCAGAGAACAGATAGCTTGCCGATCATGGTTGGGGCACTTGAACGCTTAGAAATTGAAGAACGTATTCGCGTTCCCAGAGCGAATGGGCACTTTAATTCTTACGGGCTTGAGGGTTCGTTGGTGTCTCCGCTAATGCATGGGGCCGGAACTGGCCCGCGACATATATATGTTGAATCAGCGTCGTCCAGGACAGACGTGCGGGAAGCTAGACCTCTAGTTCTTGACGCTGGGATTTTTTCCTTCATGGATAGATTTGGTGAGATGCAGACTTCTACCAAAGTTCTGCTTGTTGCGCCTGCTGCTGTCGCACCGTTGCCGCTTGCCAATCTAGTTGGCAGAGCACTCGGATGGGATGTTTTGTCGTTGCGACAAAGCGCTGGAGCAGTTGGAGGTTCCTTAATAAGACAAACCGAACAGATGCTGGCCGCAAGGCCACCAATTGACAGGGCTGCTCGGTCGTTTCGTACGGCCTCACGTCCAAGCATTATGGTTGCGAGCTACCTTGAGTACTTGGTTTTGACTGAGGAGGGTAAGCGTCTAATCTCAGATGGTTCTGTGATTCCGATACTTTTACGACCGACGTTGGCAACCCTTGAATCGTGGGAGGCACGTCAGAAGATCGGGCAGAAAACTCTAAACCCGATGACTCCGCAACGATCTGAAGAATTACTTGATGGAATCGAGGCGTGCCTGAATGCGCGAGCATTCGGAAATTTTGAGGTTCTACAGTTCAAATGCGACATGGACTGGTGGCCGATGGGAATGGATGGCAAATTTGCAGATCGTGCGCAGTTCTTCGAACATCCTACTGTTGGAGATATTCGGTTGCTGGCTGCTTACCAACTTGCCTATTTATTGACACATGGCGTTCTTCCGGGGGCGAGAGCCTCTCATACATATTTCCTTAATGGGCCAATTGCGCGATTCGGCGACCAGCTTAGCAAAGATCGGAGCCGCCCTCTGCGCACTCGATCCCGTAGAAAGCAATCCTGATTCTGCAGGTTTCTCTCCAAGCCAATAACTCTCCCTCTAAATTGGCTCTATCGACGTTAGGAGTTCTGATGAAGGTATGGGAACGCAAGATTCGGCTTAGGATTGAAGAATCTGCGGAGATTCGCAGATTCTTAGAAGCCCAGGCGCGCAAGACAGAGGCCGAGTCGTCGCTGTGCGGAGTCGAAGCGAGAAAGCTCATCGTTGAAACCGCAATAAAAGAGATCGAGCGGAGAAACAACGCTTTGGATAACTTTTACATGGAAGTGGCCCGTCAACGAGCGGACCAGGTTGAAACAAACAAGAAGCATATTGCTGCGATACTTGGAGGAGAAGCATCATGAATAGCGAACTCACACCGTTTGGGACGCCGACCCAACTTCAACCAAATTCTGGTGGACTCGGCCGATTGAGTCGTGACCGGAAAACTGCGCGCGAGTTTTCTAATGCGGAACTCGAACACATAAAGCGAAGCAGGGCTATCGACTACCAAATCGCTGAGCAACGCCGTCAGCAATACGGCGAAGCTCTCCTAGGCGAGACGGCGATTAGCAATGCCAATCAGCTTGCTTTCACGGCTCAATCATGTTTCGCTGAGTTTATTGCCCAACGAGATGTTCTCATCGGTCAAGTTAGGTATCAAAAATCAGCCGACGACATACTGAATTTCGCAGAAATTCTAGCACCCGAGCTTGGGCGGATCGCGGCCTCTGAAATTCAGAATCAGCGGCGTCGTTAGGAGGTTGGGACCTGAGGATAGCTCAGGTCCCAACTTCAGCGTATTCCTGCTAGGAGGACAAAGTGGAACCGAAATATCTCAATGAACTCGCGCTACAGGAGCTAGGTTTCGCTCAGTCGCTCGTAAGTATTCGAACATTAGCTGATATCGGGATTCAACGAATCAACAACATTGCGCGTCAAGATTGGCTTGCTGACCAGCGCACCACGCGATTTCCTTCTCAGAAAGAATCACTGGATAGTTGCTCTGACTCGATCACAGACCGGATTCTTCGAACAGCAGATGAAATGACTTTCAAGGGACTATCGCGTGATGTCGCTAAATAACAGTCGGATGCCTTCCCACCGGAGTCGTCAAGTTCGTTCAAATCCTGTGGTGTCACTAGATCTTTCAGACCCGAATGTCAAAGCCTTCTATAACGGCCTGCAGGAAGAATGGATACTTGTCGAGGGACAACGTGTTGAGGTTCCTGCCAAGAAGTTGTTTGCTAGTTTCACTCCAATTTCTTGGTCGAAACCAGCCAATTTTGGATTGATTTTCGAGGACCTCGCTACTTCGGGCAAAACGAAGCAGATGCTGGAGTACTCACCGGCACCCGTAGAAAAAACGGTGAGCATGGCACGTGAAGTTCAACTTTTAGTTCAGGATCTTGATCATCCTGCGAAGGACGCACTTCTCGCAAACCTTGATGCGATTACTGACGGGTGCCTTGCGTTCAGCGAAGCAAACGAAACCAATAGAAACGATTCGTTGACTGCCTGGAGCCTAAAGGAATACGGGGCACCGTCAAAAGCCACACTTGAAGAAGCTTGGTCCATTCTTACTTCCGATGCGCACGATCCTTCAGAAGTGGGGAAAATGGCTACACGAGAAATCCTGGAAGACATCGAAAAACTGCTTTCGACGCTTCCAGGTGACTGGAATGTAATCACGTCGGACATTCAAGCTGCGATGATGGTCAAGCAAAGCAGCCGCCAACTTGTGGTTAGAACGGGACTTGAGATCACTTGGAACGAAGTTCGTAGGTTAGCTGTCCACGAAATTGGAGGTCATATAGTTCGATCTCTGAATTCTGAACGAACTAAAGGAACCCTCGCAAGCCTAAGCTTGGGAGCTGACAGTATTTCTACGGAAGAAGGACTGGCTATCTGGTGGGAACATCAATTGGCCGCACTACATCCAAATACACTTCGCCGGTATGCAGCTAGGGCAATCGCGGTAGACATTGCCTTGCATGCAGGTGCCTCGATGGTGATTCAAGTTCTTAAACCATATGTAGGACAAGCGGAGGCAGCAAGTATAGCTTTGAGGGTCAAGCGAGGGATGCATGATCTTGAATCGCCGGGAGCCTTTACAAAGGACCATGCGTATCTTTCAGGGTACCTTGAAGTTGCTACTTCGCTCGACGGCGCTTCACTTGAATGGATTCGGGTACTCATGTCTACCAAATGGGGACTTTCAATGATGCCGGTGGCAAAAAGGCTTCATTCGATGGGAGTGCTTCAACCCGGTAATTTGCCTTGGGAGGTTTGCCATGGGCTGGCGCGTAATTGATAAGTGCTACAACCAGCAGTCACAAGATAGTGAAGAAACGGTTCTGGCAGTCACTGCCATCGGAATACACGCGATGGAACTTTTGTCAAAGACAGAATCAGCTGAAGCTAGAAATGCAATCCAGAAGATCGCCATGAATGGGATCGCCAAGATCGGGGCGCAACGAAAGCCAAAACGGTGAATGAGAAAATTGCGACCCGCACATTGGCCAACATGCGGGTCGCAGCGGATCAATTGATCGCGGCCCGCATTGCACGTCTCAGAATCGCATGCGGGATTCTTTCGCTGGTTGTTGTGACGTTGTGTTTTTTCATTCTGCCAAATCTGGTTCCAAAAATTGCGTTTTCTGTGGAGGAGTCTCAATCGACACCATCTCTAATTCTTCCTGTATATAAGACACCGAGTGCCACAACTCTGAAGGCAACAGTGCATGGTCAACGGATATCACTTACGTCGCCGGACGGTGTGATTCTGTACGCGCGCGCTCAAATAGAGGACATGAATCAACTTTCTGCAGTTGATCTTCAGTGGTACTTTCTGTATGAGGACGATCCGGGGACTGGCAAGTTGGTAGCCCTTGGCTCAGAGAATTTCTTTGCAAGCCAGGCTTATGACACCGGAGCACTTCATTCAAGCGACACTTCGGGAAATACCTACCCAATCATTAATTTATCCAGTTCCTGTAGCCTCACGCAGCATGTAACATCATGCGCAAACGTGTTTGCCGCACCTTTTTCCAATCCAACAAAAATAGCCATTGCAGCAAATGATGAGAACGGTATATACATAATCGGCTCAATGAAGATTCCGCGCGTGTCGGAATCTTGTGCCGATGTCCTTGGGGCGGCTTGTAACTTATAATTCTTCCGTTGTGCCATTGGAGCTACCCACATGATCAAAATACGCGAGGATATCCGTCTTCCGGCGACGTAAGGTCCCACCGAGCTTTTTCAGCTCCGGCAGGCCCTTGGGCACGTTCGTCCCAACCTCCATGATCAGCTCTTCCATCGCCCACCGTCCAACCTTTGGATCTGACTGCCGGTACGCATCCACCATCTTCTGATACACACTCCACACCACATGCACCGGCTCATGGGCCTTAACCTTGAACAGCTTTTCAAGCTTCGCTTGCTGCTTCTCGGTGACCAAGGACAATCCCGTGGTCAGGGTGCGACGGCACTGATACAACGGGTCGTCTTTGCGTCCTCGCCGGCCGTGGACCTCGCGCTGGACCTGTTGCCTGGTCTGGTTCAGGGCTTCGGAGCCAAGCTTGACCACATGAAACGGGTCGAGAACTTCTACGGCGTGGGGTAGCTCTTCGGCAGCCGCGGTTTTGAAGCCGGTGAACCCGTCCATTGCGACCACCTCGATGCCTTGTTTCCATTGTTCGTCTTGTTTGGCGAGCCAGGTTTTGAATACGGCTTTGGACCGGCCCGGCACCATATCCAACAGTCGTGCGGTGCCGGTACCACCCCGTACGGCGGTGAAATCGACAATGACGGTGACGTACTTGTCGCCGGTGCGGGTATGCCGCCACACGTGTTCGTCCACGCCGAGGACTTTGACGCCGTTGAAGCGGGTGGGGTCGTTGATGAGCAGGCGTTGGCCTTCGGCCAGTACTGCGTCGTTGGCGGTGTTCCAACTGACGCCGAGCCCTTCAGCGATGCGTGAGACGGACAGGTGTTGGCAGACCAGTCCGGTCAGCGCCCAGCGTAGTCCGGTTTTACTGATTTTCTGCTGTTCGTCGGCGGCTTGGGATAGGTCTTCACGCCAGACGTGTTGGCAGTGGCCGCACCGGTAGCGGCGGTGTTTGATGACCAAGATGGTTGGGCGCCAGTCGAAGGGTTGGTGGGCGAGTCGGCGGGTGACGGTATCTCGGGGCGCACCGGGTGCACCGCATTTTCGGCACCACGGGTTCGGGGTGGTGAGTTGGCAGAGGATCTCGGCTTTCGCTTCGCTCACGTGTTGGCCGGTCGCGGTGAGGCCCAGCTGGTCAAGTCCGGTGAATGTCGTGAGGTCTGGTGTGGTGAAGGTAGAATTGAGCAACGTCGAGGTCTTTCAAGAATGGTGAGTGTGGTAACTTCCATTCTTCTGGAAGGCCTCGACTTTTTCGTGTTTTGCGACATGCCCGGGATTCGGGGTGTTGGTTTGAGGTGGTTACACTCTAAATCCGGAAGAGCCACTTGACGTCTTGGTTTCTTGTTTGCAGTCTCATTGATTCATTCGTCGTAGCACTCAAAACGGAACTGAAACCACCAGGCATATCCTGGAGGATTGAAAAATTGTTAGCGGTTGGATGAAACGCAGTCATTAAAACGAATGCAAAGTAATGATTGTCTGCCGTAGAGTACGTGTGTGGCAAGCAGTCATTCGGCTTAGGGCGGAACCACGCATATAAACTGTCGAGACCCACATCCATAGGCAGGAAATAGCTCTGCCCGACAGCGGGTCGACAGACCGGTCGTTTAGACTCAAAGGGTGAATCCTCAGCCTGAGCAACAGCCGCGCCCGCGCGACCAGCTGTCCAAGGCCGCTCCTGAATCCGTGCTGCTTTTAGGCGCTGGCCGGGCGATCCTGTTGCAGCTGGCCCATCCCCAGATTGGCCGAGCCATCGCCGAGCACTCGGATTTCGCCGCCAACCCGCTCTCCCGGCTGGTGCATACCCTGGGATACATTTATGCCTTGAGCAATGGGACTGCCCAGCAGCAGCGCACCATGATCAATTATGTTGATGCAGCTCACCGCCCGGTGCATGCCCCGCGGGACAAAAATTCCGGAGCTCCTGCCTATTCCGCGCTGGATCCCAAACTCCAGCTGTGGGTGGCCGCGACACTTTTTGATTCTGCTCGGCTGATCGGCTCGCAGCTGTTGCCCGCGTGGGACCAGGACGCGAGTGAAGAGTTGTATCAGCAGTACGCGCGGTTAGGCGACACCCTGCAGATGCCCACGGATTACTGGCCACCCAGCGAAGTGGACTTCACCACGTACTTTGCGGAGGTCACCGCAAAGCTTGAAGTCACCGAGCAGACCCGGGAACTTGCCCGGCAGCTGTTCTCCGGTTCCAAGGCTCCCTGGTGGATCCGGGCGGGGCTGCCGCTGATGCGAGACGTGAGCATTGCCCAGTTGCCGGCCAACGTCCGTGAACAGTTCGGGTACCAGCTCACACGCAGAACCCAGCGGCGCAACCGCCAGATGGTCCGGACCGCATGGCTGGCAACCCGGGTTCTGCCCAAGGCCATGCGGCATCTGCCAATGAAACTCATGCTGCGCCACGTTGACCGGATGGCGGCGGAAACCCAGCTGGCGACCTAACGTCTGGTTGATGAACGAGGCAGTTTTTCGCGTGGTGTGAGTAGCCGTGGCAATAGAACCAGCAAGAACAATGTCACCACAACCAAGATTCCGCCGATAAACCACGAGGCCGGCCCGCCCAGCAGGACATGGGCAACAAACCATACGCTGCAGGCCACCAAAAGCCCTGCGCTGATTCCGACGACCTTGACCACTCGATGGCCCAGCAGCACGGTGGTCGCCTTGAGCCGTTGCCCAAAAAAGTAGCGGTGCACCAACACCGGCATCAGCATCAAGATGATCAGTAGTGCCGAGAAAACCAGCAGGATGACATAAAAGATCTGTTCTTGCGCGGTGAGAATGGTGAATCGGGCCTGGAAAGGCAGGATGATCAAAAATGCCGCGAGGATCTGGATGCCGGTTTGCATGACCCTGATTTCCTGCAGAATCTCATTCCATTGACGATGCGGTGCGCCGTCTGAGGTATCAGGCTGCATGTTTCTGGACATCGGTGTAACCACTTTTCCCGGGACCTTGGGTATTCACTCTTTGGGGACTGAGTCTAGCGAGTTGGGAATGACCGCGTCAGGAGCTTGTAGCGAAACCACAGAAAAGCCGGGTGGAAAAAGTTCCACTGATTCGAACATGTGTACTAGTTAATGACGTATGGTTAGATCAAGTTCGAATCAGTTCATGAGTTCCGGCGAAGGGATTCGACGTGGGCGACCATGATCGGTTGCCCAACAGGCAGCAGAAATGGCCGGACCTGGATCACCCCGAGGTGAAGGGAGCTGAGGCCCTCATGAGTGCACTAGGCAATGAGAATGGGTTTAATGATCTTGGCGGTGGTCCGCCGGGTGATTCTTCGTGGGTCTGGGCCATGCCCACCACCGGGATGAGCTGGTGCGATTGCGGGGAAGGCCACGAACTGAACCGCGAGATTATCTGGAGCATCTCGCACCATTTGGGGTTGGAGCGGCGCAGCGAGCTGAGTTATGCCGAGCTCTTCGACCTGGCCATGGAGGTGTGGCGCTACGACGTGGTCTGCAGGTTCTTTAAGTTGTCCTTTGACGACGCCATTGATCGGGTCTACGGCCGGCATGCCAGGCGGTATCCCATGGCCAGCGCCCTGGACATTATCGGCTACTTCTCCAAGCGCTGGCAGGGATGCCCGGAGTTGGATTGCGGCGACCTATTGTGAACTGACAATGAAAAACATACGGTAGGCCGCCCGGTGTTCCCGGCGGCCTACCGTATGAAGTGAGAAGCCCAGAGTCTAGTTTCCGGTAATCAGCGCAAAGGGCGGGCTCTGCACCCCGGCGGTGACTGCGACCGCTGGGTCGTCGCCCAGGTGGACAATCTTGTTCTCGGCGTCGACATGCACCACGCTCGGCACGTAGCTGCGGGCTTCGGCGTCTTCCATCTGTGCGTAGCTGATCAGGATGACCAGGTCGCCAGGGTGAACCAGGTGTGCGGCGGCCCCGTTAATGCCGATGACCCCACTGCCGGGCTCCCCGGCGATGGTGTAGGTTTCCAGGCGGGCGCCGTTGGTGATGTCCACGATGCTGACCAGTTCGCCCGGCAGGATATCCGAGGCGGCCAAGAGCTCGGAGTCAACCGTCACCGAGCCGACGTAGTGCAGGTCCGCCTGGGTAACCGTGGCCCGGTGAATCTTGGATTTGAACATGGTCCGTTGCATACGATGTTTCTTTCGTCTTTTTTGGAAACCGTTTCCCGACAATCCAGTTTACGCTCTATAGCAGTTATTCGCTCAGAATTGCCGGGAAATCAGCAGGATCCGCTAGCCTTGCGAAAGAAATGGCTGCAGTGCCTCATGCACCGCGCCGGAGTCCAGCAGCTCGTACGCGGCTTCCAGTTCGGCGGACAAAAAGCGGTCTTCGCCTGGTCCGGCGACCTTGGTGCGCAGCACTTCCAGCACCGCGCCGGTGGCTGGACCCGGTTGCAATGGCGCACGCAGATTCAGGGCGCGTCCGGCGATCAGCATTTCCACGGCGAGGATGCGACGCAGATTCGCGACCGCGGTGCGCAGCTTCCGGGCCGCGTGCCAGCCCAGGGAGACGTGGTCTTCCTGCATGGCTGAGGATGGGATTGAATCAACGCTGGCCGGGACCGCCAAACGTTTGTTCTCGGCGACCAAGCCGGCCTGGGTGTACTGGGCGATCATCATGCCCGAATCAACCCCTGGGTCATCGGCCAAAAACGCGGGCAAATCGCGTGACCGGGCAGGATCCAGCATCCGGTCGGTGCGGCGTTCGGCAATCGAGCCCAGATCCGCGACGGCGATGGCCAAGAAGTCCAGCACATAAGCCACCGGTGCTCCGTGGAAGTTGCCATTGGAGGTCACCTCGCCGCTGGGCAGCACTACCGGGTTGTCGATGGCGGCGGCCAACTCACGGGTGGCGACCAAACGGGCGTGGGTGATGGTGTCGCGCACCGCTCCGGTGACCTGCGGGGAGCAGCGTAGCGAATACGCGTCCTGCACCCGGCCGTCACCCACCTTGTGGGAAGCGACCACCGGGGAGTCGGCGAGGAAACCGAACATGTTGGCGGCGCTGCGGGTCTGGCCTGGGTGCGGGCGCAGTGGTTCGTGTAGCTCGGCACGGAATACCTGATCGGTGCCCAGCTGGGCCTCGACGCTCATCGCCGCGGTGGCATCGGCAATATCTGCCAGCTCCTCCAGATCGGCCAATGCCATCAGCAGCTGTCCGAGCATTCCGTCGGTGCCGTTGACCAGTGCCAGCCCTTCCTTTTCGGCGAGTTGGACCGGGGTGATGCCGGCTTCTGCCAGCAGCTCGGGAACTGGGCGGAGCGTGCCCTGCGCGTCGGTCGCTTCGCCTTCGCCCATCAGCACCAGGGCGCAGTGGGAGAGCGGGGCCAGATCGCCCGAGCAACCCAAGGAACCGTATTCGCGGACCACCGGGGTGATCCCGGCGTTGAGCAGGTCGATCATGGTCTGCAACACCACCGGCCGCACCCCGGTGCGCCCGGATGCCAAGGTCTTGGCGCGCAGGAACATCAGTGCACGCACCACTTCTTGCTCCACCGGAGCGCCCATGCCGGCGGCATGCGAGCGGATCAATGATCGCTGCAACTTGGCACGATCTTCGGGTGCGATGTGGCGGGTCGCCAGTGCGCCAAAACCGGTAGAAATTCCGTAGACCGGATGCTCCGAGGATGCCAGTGCATCAATATGTGCGCGGACCGCGGCCAGCTCGTCCAGCACCTCGGGGGCGATTTCTACGCGGGCGTGGTGCCGTGCCACGGCAATGACATCTTCAGCCGTGACGCCGGAACTGTGCAGGGTGACGTGCGCTGAGTGCTTTGCGGTCATGGGGTATCCATTCACTGGGAGACGTATTCTTGGTTTCTATTGTTCGACAGTTAGCGGTCGAAAAGAGCCCAAATGCACCCGTAGTGTCTGAAATCCCGGACACGCGGTTTAGAAGGTTAAATCGATCCCGTCCAAGGCGTTCTGGCCTGCAAAGTTTGACTGGCCGGTGTCCGTGCTTTGGGTGTCGTCACTGCGCCACGCCACCACATTGCCGACGCCGCTGAGATCAACCTGGCGGACGCTCTTCACCGCCACGATGTTTCCGGTGCCGCTGACGGTGACGGTGCGAGCGTTATTGGCCACGATCATATTTCCGGTGCCGCTGATCGTCACGTCGGTGCAGTCGCCAATCAGGTGCAAGATCTGACCGTTGTCGGTGATTTGTGTATCTTGCGAGCAATCTTTGCGCTGCGCATGCTCCAGGATTTTGTCGAATCCGTTCTGGAAGCTGTCGCCGGCGGTTTCCTTAGGCACCGTTCCGAGGCTGCCCTCGGTAGATGAGGGGTCCTTGGGCAACGGTGTGATGCTGCCTTGAATGGATTGTGTTGCGGTGGGCACCTGGGAAGCGCTCGGAGAAGAAGCGTCATCCGTGGACTGAATTGTCACGCACCCGGCCAATGGCAGGGCCAGCATCAGTGCGGCGAGTGTGGACACGGTGTTCTTGAGGCGCGGCGCTGGCATGTTGCTCCTTGAAGGATGAAGTGCTGGTTCTTCCATCTTGGCCGATTCCCCGCGCAAAAACACATTCCACCACACGCTGCGGCCCCAGCCTAGGCCAGGGCCGCGCGGTTCACAGCTTAGAAGGCATAGGCAGCCTCGCGCTCGGCGCGCATCTGTGAATAGGTTTTGCTCAGTACTACCGCGTCCTCAACCAAACGGTCAAGGCGCAGGGTGACATCATCACTGACAATTTCCGAGCGGTGGACATCCTTTGACTCGACAAAAACGTAGCTCTGGACAACCTGGGCTTTCATATAGGTCAGGATGGGGCGCAGCTGCTGTTCGGCAACCAGGTAGTGTTTGGGCGACCCAGCGGTGACGGCAAGGCCAACTACCTTGTCTTGGAAGGCATCCACCGGGAGCAAATCAAAGACGTTTTTGAGGGCACCCGGGATCGATGCCTGGAATATCGGGGTGCCGAGCAGGATGGTGTCTGCATCCATCAAGGCCTGCGTGAGTCGCAAGGTGTCCCCGGTGTACTCAAGGTAGTTCCGGCCGTCGGAAAACTGCAGGTCCAAGTCGGCCAGGTCAAAAAGGTCGACGTCCAGCGGCTCGTCAATGGCGCTCAGGGCCGTGGCAACATAGTTCATAACCGTGCGGGTGGTGGAACCAAGCCGGGAACCGGATAAAACAACGGTTTTCATGCCGTGGCCTTTGCTGTAATGGCGGTGTATTTTTTGACCGCGGGGATAACTTCGGAGCCAATCAGCTCGATGTTCTCCATGACCTTCTTGAACGGCATGCCCCCAAAGTCGATCTGTCCGATGAAGCGCTGGTGGCCGTATTGCTCGTGCTGGTACAGGATCTTTTCAACCACCTGCTGTGGGCTGCCGAGGTTGACAATGCTGCGCGGATCGGTGCTTTGCGCGAAGAGCTGTTTGGGCATGCCGCGGCCGTTGGTGCGGATCATTCCTTCGTTGATGTGCGGGTAAAAATCCTTGAGCGCCTGCTGCGAGTTTTCAGCGACGTAAAGGAAACCTGCCGTGGCCACGGGAAGTGTCGCAGGGTCGAAGCCGCTGGCCGCTGCGGCACTGCGGTAGGACTCAATGGTTTGGGCGAAGGCGGAGACTGGTCCGGCCAGGTGGGCCATGACCATCGGGGCACCGGCCATCCCGGCTTTGACGGCGCTGGCGGGGGATCCTCCCACCGCTCGCCAGATCGGCAACCGACCGTTCAGCGGCCGCGGAAGTACCTGCGCGTCACGAAGCTCGGCGCGGAAGTTGCCCTTCCAATTCACTACTTCTTCGCGATTGATCAGGCGCAGCAGGTCGAACTTTTCTTCAAAAAGTTCCTCATAGTCATGCAGGTTGTAGCCAAGAAGTTCAAAGAGCCCGATACGTGAAGCACGCCCGGCAACGAGTTCGGCGCGGCCGTCTGAGAGCAGGTCTAGGGTGGCGAAGTTTTCATACACACGCACCGGATCCGAGGTGCTCAAGATCGTGGAGGTGCTGCCGATATTAATTTTGGAAGTGGCCTGCGCGATGGAACCCAGGATGACCGCATGGGCTTGCGAGGCGAAGTATTCCTGGTGGCTTTCACCGAGGCTGAAGGAATCGAAACCTGCTTGCTCGGCCGCCTGCGCATAGCTGACGAATTCCTTCACACGGGTTGAGGCGCTGACCCGTTCACCGGTGAGCGGATTCGGTAGATGATCTCCCAGCGAGTACATGCCAAATTGAAGTCCGGCCTGCGGGTCGATGCGGTGGGTTTGCATGGTGTCGAGGGCATCGGTCATGACGGGTTCTCCGTGTTCTTTGTGGGGCTTGGGTTGGCAGCCGGGTCGATGGAACTAGCTCGCTGTGGAGCGGTTTTGGTGAGACTGTTTTTGTGGATCTTGCGCATCAGTGTGTACAGCTGTTTTTGCTCATCTTGGGTGAGGACATCGTCAAACATGGATGCTTGGAGTCGTACTTGATCCGAGTAGATCGAGTCGATCAGACGCTGTCCCTTGTCGGTGAGCGAGATGTATTTGGTTTTCCACTGGGTATCGCGGGAAATCAGATCACAGGATTCCAGGCGGGAAAGCATCCGTGAGATGCCACCGCCGGTTACCGTCAGTCGCGACCCGAGGTCGGTTTGGGTCACCGGCTGATAGGCCTTGATGTGATTGAGTACCTCGAATTGGGCAATCGACAGACCTGACTGGCTGAGGAACTCGTTGGAGATCTGATTGCTGCGCTGAACAAAGCGGGCCATGCGAAGCCAAATCATCAATCCTAAGGGACGGTTGTTCATTGCCGGGTTCCTTGTCTGTGGGTACCTTTCGAATATCAGTTTACTAGGCAAGTGAGAATAAGCAAGTTGATGTGTCAATCATCTCTGGGGTGATTTTCAGGTGACAGCGCAGAGGGGAGTGGGGAACGTTGTATCCCCGAAATATGGTGTGCAGCCGGGACTTTTTCACGTCAGGGGACTATGCTATGTGCACCATGGCGCGGCCCATGGAAATGTCGACAACGCAGGGAGAACAGATGAACAAGTACTCATTCAACGTTGGCTGAACCTGCCCACGTACGGCGGGCAGTACTACCAAAAGGAGTAGCCATGCCGCACAAAAAACATTTGGGACTGGGCCTAGTCATTGGCGGAGCGCTGGTGGCTGCACTCTTTTTGGCGTTTATTTTTGCGGTGCCCCACGGGTCTGCCGCGGAAGTTACGCCACTGTGGCTCGGAGCGATCTGGGCCATGCTGAGCATGCTGTGGGGAGTCTTCCGACTCGTGGCCGGGCCTAGCAAACTGGACCACCCGCATGGTGGTACGGATGCTGGTTCCTAGAACCGCAAGTTTTGATGACAAATGCCGCCTCACGGTGTGAGCGCAACGAGCTGAAGGGTGGCGGATGAGTCTGCCACCCTTCAGCCACGGATGCGACCAATGGCATTTGGTGCACTGGTTGTTGCCGGTTTTCAGGTTTTGCGGTGCCCGTGCAGCCTGGCGGTCAACTGCGCGGCGGTCGCGCGAATGGGCTCAAGCAGTTGCTCCCACTGCTCTTCCGGAACCCGGTCGCTAATAAACGTCACCGCCACAGCGGCCACCGGCCAACCGTTTGCATCACGGATCTCGACTGCCAGCGAATTGAAGTCCGCGGTGAGATCTCCGCGCTCCACGGCGTAACCCCGCTGTGAACTGCGATCTAGCTCGCGGCGCAATTCGGCATAACTGGAGATGGTGCTTTGCGCCTCACGCCCAGCAAAACTCGCAGGGGTTGGATACAAGGCACGCACCTGTGATTTGGGCAGGGCCGCCAGAATCGCGCGCCCGGACGCGACCAGGTGGGAAGGCAGCCGAACTCCCACGTCGGTCACGAGCGACGGACGCCCTTTGGCGCGTTCTTCAACGATGTATAAAACGTCGGCACCATGAAGCACCGCCAGGTGGGCGCTCTCTCCGACCTTGTCCACCAGCTGGGCCACCAACGGGGCGCCCAAGCGAGCCAACGGCTCTTGGCGGGTGTAGGCACTAGACAGTTCGAACGCGGCAACACCCAGTCCATAGGATTTATCCTCGGGATAGTGAGTGATGAAACCGTGCTCATGCATCACGGCCAGCAACTGGTAGACACTTGACCGCGGCAGATCCAGCAGCCTGGCGATCATTGCCGCGGGAGTAGGTGCTTTCCTTGAGGCCAACAGGCTCAAGATCTTCAAGGTGTTATCCGCTGCTGGGACCTTGCTTCCCACCGCTGTCTCCTTGCTCAAAAAAACCGAATTACGTGCACCTGAACTCTAGCAATTCCCGCCCAACGGACTCACCGGTTCCTAGAACTCGACGGAGGCCAGACAACTGGTCAGTTCAGCCAAGGTCGGGGGATTAGCCCCAATCTTCTGAACGGTCAACGCCGCAGAGAGTGAAGCGGTGCGCAGCGCGGACTCCAAATCCGTCTCATCCAGGGCAGCGTCTGTCACCAGCGCGTGCAACAACGGGCCGTTGCCGATTGCATGCAATAACCCGGAGACAAACGCATCGCCGGCTCCCACGGTATCGGCCACACTGACTTGCAAGGACGGAATGGTGACTTCCAACCGCTCGGTACGAGCCTCGCAACCACGTACACCGAAGGTCATGATGGCCAGTTTTGCCCCACGGTCCAACAGATGTTCGAGTACCCGTGCGGTATCCCAGCCGGGGTAAAGCCACAACGCGTCTTCATCACTGAGCTTAACCACGTGGCTGAGCGCACACAGCTTTTCAACCCGGGAGATGACCGTACGACGTTTGTCCGCCAACGCCGGGCGGAGGTTCGGGTCATAGCTGCGCAACTGCTCTGTCCCGGAGGCAGCAAAAACCTCGTGGATCCGGGAGAACCCGGGTTCGGTAAAAGCGGCGATGGAACCGGTATGAAGAATCTGAGCCTCGGTGGGGACTATCGAGTCCAACAACCATTCAAGCTGGAAGTCATAGGTCGGATTCCCCATGGAATCCAGCGTCACCGCCGCGGTGCTTGTTGCCCTGTCGGTAATGGAGTTCGGCGCCAGCGAAACTCCGGACTCCTGGAGATGCTCGAGGATCGAGCGACCGTGCTCGTCCGCACCAATGTCCGTCTGGAGCATCACCTCATCTCCCAAGCGTCCCAAGCCGACGGCCACATTCAGTGGTGAACCACCCGGATAGGGACGGGAATTGACGATATCGACCAGCGCTTCGCCTGCAACCTGTACTGAAGTCATGCCACCGATCCTACGTAGGGTTACTGCGAAAGTCTTGTTAATCATCTCTTGGCGTGGGGAAAGGTGAACTAAGGCACCCCGTGGCCGCATTCAGGGTGGTGTATCGGCCAAAATGCCGGTGCTACAGTCTGTGATGATCCTGCCCTCTCGCCGGATCAGCATCGTTACGGAAAGGCGGCAGCGGCACGGTGGATTCACTTTTTGACGACAGCGTATTTTCTCGCGAACCACGGCAACTACGCTCGGGAGCTTGGCACCTGCCCGGATGGCTTTCCCCGGAGGCTCAAACCTGGATTACCCGGCGGTTTTTTGCCTGGGGCAACGGCCCGGTTCCGCCGCACCAGACACTGGTGAACGGGCACCACATGAGTGTTCAGAGCCTGTGCTTGGGCTGGCATTGGAGCCCCGAACGGTACTCGCGCACGGCGGATGACATCAATGGTGCGCCGGTGGCTCCCATGGAAGCCTGGTTAGTTGACCTTGGACGTCGTGCGGTGGCTGAAGCCACCGGGGATGGCGCTAAAGCGCAGGCCTACCACCCAGATGCCGCGATCGTTAACTATTATGCGGTGAATGCCACGATGGGGATGCATCAGGACGCCGAAGAGCGGATTAATGCGCCCGTGGTATCGCTGTCTTTGGGGGATTCGGCGACCTTCCGCTTGGGCAATACCGAACACCGGAACAAACCCTGGCAGGATGTGCGGCTGGCCTCCGGGGATCTTTTTGTATTTGACGGGCCTGCACGGTTTGCCTATCACGGTGTGACAAAAATTCACCCGGGCACTGCTCCGGAAGGCTGCGAGCTGGGTAGCGGGCGAATCAATATCACCCTGCGCCAGACCGGGTTGAGCTAGGAACTGGACAGGTTCACCGAAGCGCGTAAGGCGTAATGATCAGAATCCCCGGCTGGGATCCGCTCCAATGAGGTGCCGGCGGCTCCGCGGACCATCACATGGTCGATTCCGAGCATGGCGAAGGGGGTGCGTGGCCAGCTCATGGCCAAACCCCAGGAACTGTAGCGGATGTCATCCAGTTGGGCTGCGACCGGAGCGAAATGGCGGTCCGTCGACGTGGCATTAAAATCACCGGCGGCAATGATTTTTTCCGACGAGTCCTGCTTCAAGTACTGGGCCAGGGAAGCAAGCATGGTGTCCCGCTCGTCGTGGCCGGTCGGACGAGCCGAGGCGGCATGCACCGCGTAGATACGCACCGGACCGGTGGTGGTCTCAACATCGGTGCGCAACGCTCGATCCCAACCTAAACCGAGGTCTAGCGGTTCCGGATTGGACAGCGGATAACTGCTCCAAAGTCCTACGGTGCTAGCCGAGTAGTAGTACGGGTGGCTCTGCTTCAGTTCTGTGGTGACCAAGTCGACCTGTCCTTGGCCCAGCTCCTGGAGGGTAATGACCTGGGCACCGGAATCAGCCAGGGCTCGTGCCGAGGTCACGGCGTCCTGATGCACGTTTTGCGAGGCCACGATCAGTGGATCTGGACCTTCCGGCTCAGAAGCAGGCAGCGAAGCCGCACCGAAAAGCACAGCCCAGGCGACCGTGGGAACGAGCCAGGCAACAAACGTTCCACGTCCTCCCGTGACGAAGCTCATGAGTAACAATAACGGGATGCCCACCCCGAGCCACGGTGCGACGTTATCAAGGATGAGCCCCAAACCAGCGACATCAGGAATGTACTGGTGAAAGGCCATGAGCACAGCAAGACCGAGGCACAGGAGGATGACGAAGAGTCGTGCCAGAATTCGTGATGCCGATAGCCGGCGATGTGATGCTTTGGACATTTGACTTCCACAGTGCCACAGAAATCTGTGGGAATCGTAATTTTCCTGAGCGTTCCCTGCATCTACCATTGAATATAGGCGTCGATGAAGCCGTGCCGATCCCCAAACCTCCAAGGAACCCAACGTGACTACGTCCGCGCCCAGTAAATATTTATCCGGAAACCGCTTGCTGCTGGTCATCCTCGCCCTTGCCATGGGCGGATTCGGTATCGGAGTGACCGAATTTACGCTGATGGGCCTCATGCAAGAAGGCGCCGAGGACCTATCGGTCAGCAACTCCCAGATGGGTTTGATGATCAGCGCCTACGCCATTGGTGTGGTGATCGGTGCGCCGGTCCTGACAGCTCTCGCCGCGAAAATACCTCGTAAGCGTGCGGTGTTGCTGCTCATGCTCTTTTTCACGGTTGCCAACCTGTCCTCGGCTTTCGCGCCGGACTACGGCACCATGCTTGCCACCCGATTCTTGGCAGGCCTGCCGCACGGCGCGTACTTTGGTTTGGCCGGTGTGCTGGCCGGATCGCTGGTGCCTGGAAGCATGCGCGGTCGCGCCATTGCCTGGGTGATGTTGGGGCTCTCGGTTGCCAACGTTGCCGGTGTCCCGTTGGTGACCCGGTTGGGACAGCTTGCGGGCTGGCGTTCCATGTTTGTGGTGGTCGCGGTGGTTGGCCTGATCACCATGCTGATGATCGCACTGTTTGTCCCTTGGCATAAGGCAGAACCTGGGGCCAGCATGCGCCGTGAACTCTCTGCCCTCAAGAGCGTCCAGGTGTGGATGGCCATGGGGACGGGCATTGTTGGGTTCGGCGGGTTTTTTGCCGTGTATTCCTACATCTCGCCAACCCTGACCGAAGAAGCCGGACTGGATATCAATCTGGTGCCGTGGGCCTTGGCTCTGTACGGGCTGGGCATGGTTGTCGGTTCGTTGGCCGGTGGCCGCCTGGCTGACTGGTCGGTGTTCGGTGCCATCAAGCTGACCAACGTGATCATGGTGGCGGCCATGCTGATTTTCGCCGCCGTGACCAGCTGGGTGATTCCAACTCTCTTTATGGTGTTCGTGTTGGGTGTGGTCGGTTCGCTGCTGATCCCTAGCCTGCAGACGTTGCTGATGGATTCGGCCCCTCATGCGCAGTCATTGGCTGCCTCGCTGAACCACTCGGCCCTGAACGTGGCTAACGCGTTGGGTGCGGCCTTGGGTGCTGCGGTGATTTCTGCCGGGTATGGATACCGTGCGCCGTCGATGGTCGGTGCCGGACTAGCGGTTCTTGGACTGTTGCTGGCATGGGCAACCCAAGTTCGTGCCAAGAAGATCGGTTTGCTCGTGGGAAGCGAAGCGGTCGCTGCCCGCGAGCAAGCCGAAATCAAATGAATTAGTCGCGGACCGCGGAGATGTTGAACATCCAGGTGACGCCGAACTTGTCGGTCAGCTGGCCGAAGGCATCTCCCCACGGTGCGGTGTCCAGCGGAACATCAATGCGTGCTCCTTCCGACAGGCCATCCCACCACTGCTGCAGTGGCGCGGAATCCGCCTCATCGGTTCCATCGCTGCTGAATGACACGGTGCCGTTAGGCATGAGGTTCATCTCCGGTGGGGTGTCCGAGGCCATGATGTGAACTCCACGGCTTACGTAGAGGGAAGAATGCATGATCTGGTCTGTTGTTGCAGGCCGATCATCATTCATACCTTCCTTGAATGTCATTAGCGAGAGTTCTCCGCCAAAGACCGAGTTGTAGAATTCCATGGCCGCGCGCGCATCACCTGCGAAGCGTAGGTACGGGGTCAGTCCAATGCTCATGGGAGTGTGCCTTTCAACAAAGGTAACGGGGCCGATCGACCCACGGGGAAGATTCTGCCAGCTGGAACCGACAAAGTGAATAGTGGCTTGTGATCAGCGTCTCTGGCAGCCGATTTGGTGTTTTCGAATTGTCTCCGGTAGAGTTTTATCTCGGTTCGGAGGTCGAAAAAACCAAAGAAACCACCTTTATTTGGGGGTATGGCGCAGTTGGTAGCGCGTCTGCATGGCATGCAGAAGGTCAGGGGTTCGAATCCCCTTACCTCCACAAATATTAATGTCTCGGAACATCGTTTGAACGGTGATCCGGGACATTAGTTTTTTGGCTCTCACTTATCTAGGCTCGGGTCCCGCAAGGAAGCTTCCAGCCTCGCGTCGACGAGATCCGGCAGACAAGGTGGCTCATAAGTAGTTCCGCACCCACCAGGTATTGCCTCACTCCGGCGTGCGCCTCCGCGGGAGGTGCCTCGGCGGCGTTTGTCCGGACCGTCGATCATCAGCATGGCGCTCGACCAGCACCGGTTTTTGTAGCGGTTGGCAATTCCCACCGTTGAACTGGCCATGGCGCCAGCTGACTGCGCTGCTCGATCAGCGGTGCAAAAACAGCGAAGAGGGGCCACGCCTGCGTTGAACTTGCAGAAGTGCGCGCGTATAGTTGTTTTCGTTAGCCCCGTGTGGACCGCTGGCTTCGGCCAAGTCGCCGGGGCTCTGATTTTGATTGGGGACGTTGGTGTCCGACGCATGGATCGAGGACTGTCTCAGCGCAGCCCGATTTCACGCTTATGTAACTGCCTGCAATGGCGATCGTCCTCGTGCTCTTGAACTGTACGAGTGGAACGTGACTCTCGGACAAGCGCTCATGCGCGATATCGCGCACTTCGAGATTGCTATGCGAAACATATACGACACCACGATCGATGCCCTCTGGCAAGGCAAGAACCACTGGCTCCTTGACGCGGATTCTCCGGCCGTGATCCCGATCTGGCGAGTTAAGAAGGACAGATCAGGTCTCAAACGAGGCACCGATGTCAACTACCTCAACCGACGCGCGGTAGACGCCGCAATCCGTAAATGCGGCGGGGTGAAAGCAAGTCCCGGCAAAGTCATCGCGGAACTCAACTTCGGATTCTGGAGGCACCTCACCGCTGCCTCGCATGAAAAGACCCTGTGGGTTCCCTACCTGCACCACGCATACCCGGCGAAAACTCAACGAAAAGCAATCGATGATGTCATCGGCAATGTCAACACCGTCCGCAATAGGATTGCTCACCACGAACCGATTTTCGACCGGCCAGACCCTGCACAGGAGCCAGGAAAGCTTCACAATGACATGACGCGCGTGTTCGCCTTGATCGCCCCGGA
The DNA here is from genome assembly GCF_044744225.1 of Glutamicibacter sp. NPDC087344. Lineage (NCBI taxonomy): Bacteria > Bacillati > Actinomycetota > Actinomycetes > Micrococcales > Micrococcaceae > Glutamicibacter > Glutamicibacter sp. NPDC087344. The sequence continues at coordinate 154,362 of NZ_JBIUXY010000004.1, forward strand.
CGCACACCAGCACCTTGCGCCGCACTCAACCGTTGCGGCTGTGATCGGGCAGCGACCGTAGCCAGATGCAAGAGCGTTCGCGAGTAGTGGACGCGATCAAACTCGTCTTCAACATTCCGATGGATCTCGATGAATCCACGTCGAAGCTAATAGGCTACGCTCTCATGCATCTTTGCGTTCGTCTACTACTGCACCTCGTGTCTCCTCAACAAATGAGCTTGCTCTTCCGTATTCGTCAATAGAGCCGTGCAGGCTCCGAGTCCCGGGGCCGACGGCGAAGTGGCATCATTCGAGGTATGCAGGTGCTCCGGCAACACTAAGGTCGCGATTATTCCGACAGACCTGACCCGTTCCTTGCGAGCACGGGCTGCCCACTGGCAATAATGTAGTGCATGGTTTTCGTTCAGCGGGGCAGGCCTACACCGTGCTCGCTCAAGTACTCGGCACCATTTCGCCCGTTCCCGCGGACGCTGTGCAGGCATCCGCAATGCCCATGAAACACAGGGGGCTACCTCATAGCCAGAATCTCTTCCGTGAGGCAAGACGGGAATGTCGCCGGAAAGCTAGTTGGCCGGGACCGGTGCGGCACCCGAGGTATCGCTGTGAACTCGAACGGAATGAAGTCAGCATGTTCGTGATCGGCTACGAAACATAGCCCTGTGACTACGTGTGGTGCTGGATGATTTCGCTCCAAAGCAGTGACACCATGGCACTGTGGTGCGCGGTGATGGCTTCGCTGTCCCACGACTGGGGAGATTGTTTTGCGACTGTGGCCATGAGCTTCAGCTTGGGACTTTGCTCGACTATTCGCACGCTGTCGGACTTCACAAACGGCGGCAGGTTCGTGAACTTTGAGTTGTCCTTCACCGTTAGTAACGCGAGGTTACCGAAAAGATCGCGTATGTCCGGGTCATCGAGCGTGCCGTACGCGCGGATCAGTTCGTCATCGGGCGATTGCGGATAGAAATGCTCAACCGAGTTGCGGAAGCTGAACTGAAAATCTAGATCTCCTGTCCGGCAAGCGAGCAGATAGTCGAGGTAGGTGAACGCGATGCGCGGGATATTGAATCCAGTCGTTTGAAGTTGACCGTTGCTGAAGTGTGGTGCAAGCCTACTGAGTGCGTAGCGTTCTAAGAGGCGCAGCATTCTCTCGGCTCGAAACTCAGCTTGCGACTCGACCTGGTAGGCGAAGTGGAGAAGGTGGGTGATCCAGTGCATCGTGCGTGGCGAAGTGTAAGTCACGCGTAGAACCGATTCAAGGAGACGGATCCTCTTTGAAATCTCGGTGTCGTCGGAAGCTTCACCTTCGTCTACGTTGTCGCGGTCAAAGGGGAATGAACCGACGTAGCGTGGCACGAACGTGACGGTGCGGCGCGAACGATTTTCCCCCTTGAGGACGCGCTTCAGAGACCACACTCCATCGTCCCCGCTGGCCATAGTAAACTCACGCTTGAGCACGAGTGAGTCAAAATGCAAGCGACATTTGAGGAGCGCGAGTGCGAACTCCTCAGCGCGATTCGCGGCGTCGCCAGAGCGAAGATATTCAGTGAACCGTTTGATCAATCGTTTGTCATCGAGCGCGGACTCACTCTCATCTAGAGTCATGCCATCCACGACCCGGAGCACATGCAGAAGAAAGACCGGGAACTGGATGATCGAGCTGAACCGCTCACCCTCCAAATTGTCCTCTGACCTTGATTGGTCTGCGTTCGCGTAGTTCATGATTGCGTCGTCGAGTGTCGGAGTGCGCGGACCCACATCAGGTGATTCGCTCAGCGACGGACACAGGCTTTCGAGTGAGTTGAAAGAGTCGACCTCGAGCCAGCGCCAGGAGTCGCCGAAGAGCTGGCTTCGCAGAGACGTACTGCCGGGGGTAAGCGCGATCTGTACGTACGTGTCCATCATGGCGCAGGCGTCCCACACCCAAACAAACGTTGCTCGCTTGGCATCCGACGAGAGGGCAGCCATCATGCGAGCTTTCACGATGTCCTGCTGCTGGAGTTGCTCCCCACGGGTGTTCATGACCTCGAAGTATCGGTTGAGGTCGGTGGTTTCTGGCAGTTCGAGTCGTGCGACAAGAACCTTGTCGAGCACGAAATCAAAGTGTTCCAGTAGTTTGGCGCTTTCAGAGTATTGCTCGATGATGCGGTATCCGTTCAGAATTCCGGGATCGAGAGCGTCCGCTAAGTTACCTGTAGCGAGAGTATCGAATGCTTGCTCGGCGCGCGGCCTGGATTCGAACCGAAGGGGATTGAGCTGGAGCGCTGGTCCGGTGCGCTTCCTAAACAAGTAAGTGAAGAGGATATGCAGAGTGGTGAGTCGCTGCTGCCCGTCGATCAAGGAATAGCTCGCAGTGCTGTCGTGTGAGGCTGCCGAGACAACGATGTTACCGAGGAAATATTCGTGGATTTCGTCGTCGGTTCCGGCATCGATGAGATCATCGATGAGCTGGCGGATCTCTTCCTCGCCCCATGCGTAGTTGCGTTGATACACCGGAATCTCATATTGGCCAGCAGTAAGCAATTGCCGCACGGTCTGTGCCGTCGCCTGGACGCTGTCCTGATTCATGCTTCGTTTCCTTCGATCATACGCAGAAGTAGTGAGAGGTCTTTGTCTCGGTCTTCAGGGATCGGCGGCAGGGAAATGAGTAGCCGGTTCAGCTCGGTTCCTGCGAGTCCCTCATGGAGGGTGGCGAAAAGACCCTCGGCACCGTCTCCCAGCGCGGTACGTGTGGCATAAAGGTTGACTGACTGCCAAGTGACCCGCAGCCGTTCAAGTCTCAGCCCGTATGCCCAGATGTACAAGCGATCCCACGCGGGCTTTAGTTCAGGGTCGGTCTCGGGGTCTGACTCAGCGAGATCGCCGTGAAAGTACTTGTTCGTCCAATACAACACGGCAGCGAGGAACAATTCAGTGACATACCGATAGCGTGAACCCCGAGTGAATTGGGAGCGTGAGCTCTGTTCGTCCAGGAGCTTCTGTATCGCTCTCTGTTCCTCCATTAGGAAGCTTACGCGTGCGAAGAAGTCGCTGCCCGCGATGATGGGCGCGTCCAGCTGGAATCTAGCACGTAGCGCTGCCGGATCAAGTAGTTTGCGTACCGACGGGACGAATGCTGCGGCTCCAAGAGCTGCAGCGTCTGAGCGTTGCACGGCGAGATGGTATTTCTGAGCTGGCGTGGAGTTACTGGAGCCCGGTCCCGCGTTGATGCCCTTAAAAAGCGCAAGATCTTCAATACCGAACTCCCGTGAAGCTGGACGACCGCGGCTCCACTGTGCGATGCGATATAGGTAACGGCTGAACAGGTGCTCCAACTCAAAGTCGTCGACGGACTCCCATTCCTGCACAATCGTGGTTCGGACCACGGGGCGTACTTCGCCGAGTGCGCGGAGATGGTGGGCCTTCAACAGGTCATGCGGTTTCAGCGGTTTCCCGCGGTAGTTTTGTGAGTCGAAAAATCGAAACGCTTCGTCTTCATCGTTCGTGACAACTTGCACCAGAGCGCAGTTTGTTTGAACGAAATCCAGCAAGTCCGCACGGTCAGTATCAGGAATCGCTGTGGCGACCCAGGCGCGCATATGGTGATGCACTCGAACGATCTGAGGAGTTTGCTCGTCGATAGTCAGATCATCGAGACCGCTTCGCTCTCCACGCAATCGCCGGACGAGCAACTGCAGGCTCAGCAGTCTCTGCTGGCCATCAACTACGTGCCGTTCACCGGTAGGGCTCGTGTAAAGGATCACTGAGCCCAACGCGTACTGGCTATTGCGGTCCTGCCGCCACGCACCCCAGATGTCGTCAAGCAATGATTGCGCTGTCTCCAACCGCCAACGATATGGACGCTGATACAACGGGATTCGAAGGTCTTGAGAAAGCAGTTCACCTACGGTGACCGGTTTAAGGTCTTCAACCGCAATCGCCATAAGAGATCTTTCGGATCGATGAGTTGTTCACGACGTAATTTTAGTAGAGCCGAGCCTGATTCTTGCTTGTCAACGGACCCGTTGCGTGTCAGATATCAACCACTGCCATCTCGAATCGGCGGACTCGCTTGCTTCGTCTCCGTGCGCCATTACGAACTCGTTCGCACAGTCGTGCGAGTTCTGCCAAGCTTAGATCCCGGGTTATCGGCACGGCGACTCATCTTTCTAGGAAGTTTGGAAAATAGTCCCGAAAAGACCACAATTCATAAGATCTCGGGACATCGGTTGAACGATGATGCGAGTCATTAGTTTTGGCGGTCACTCACCGGGGCCCGGAGCTCATTTCATGTCGATGCTTGAGAAGGTAGTGGCCTAAGACCGAACTCAGCGCGACCAGAGATTGCTCCACTGCAATAGATCGAGTTCCGAGCGTCCTGCATCAAGTGCAATTCCAGAATGGTGCCGAGGCCTTCATAGAATCTGGTCTTACTAGATGGAAGGCTCGCCTTCAGAAGCAAAGCCGAATGTGAACCTGTCGTCTCACCTGATGCCCCCTGAAATGGGGTAATTAGTGAGTGGGCGAAACCGTTGAGTCTTCAAACCGGCCGGTTCTAGTATTTAGGTCCTTGCTGAACTCCTTGGGGACGGTAGCCGTGTTTTTGGAACCAGTCATCGCTTTGTCTGAGACGACGCAGACCGTTCTGCTGATTGGCGGCATCATCCTGGGCATCATTGTGGTTTTTGTGCTCTCATTGTTTTTTTGGATCTTCGCGCTGAAGCTTATCTTCTGGCGTTGGTGGACGGGGGTACTCGTTCTGGCCGCAGTCGCACTGTTGTTTATCAGCAAGACCATCACCCCGCGGGGCATCTTTAGGTTCTTTGCAGATAATTGGACAAGTGCGCCGGTTTTTGTTCTCGCGTTGCTTATCTTGGCAGCCCCCGTGGGGTTGACCTTTTTGTTTCTTGGCGGCGGAAGCCGAGTCAATCCGGAATACCAAAATGGCTACTGTGACTCGTGCGGTGGCGGTGGTTGGCCTTCGGGCTGTTCCAGATGCGGACGTTATGCCTAGGTGCGGATGATCTCCCACCGGAGGGAACAGCCTTGGCGCTGGTCTGGACAGCTGTCGGCGAGGTAGGTTGCCGTGCCGCACGCTTGTGCCCTGAATTAGGCGAGCTCTTCGTCAACGATGTCCAGCCGCTGCCCGTCGTCGGTGATGACCACGATGCCGAGCGCGTCGAAGCCGTCGGCCCGCAACCTTTCGGCGCTGATCTCGGCACCGCCGATCAGCCGCAGCGTTCCAGAATCATCGCGGAAGTCGTCTTGTTCATCGTCCCAATCGATGTTGTCGATGACCTCGATTTCCACCGAGAACTCGTTGTGCCCTGCATGGCTAAAAATTGTCTGCGCGCGGCGGGCCGCTAGGACCGCAGGGTTGTACTCGTCGACGAACATCGCGTTGTACCCATGACGGCCTTCGTCGAAGATCACGATTTCTTCACCGGTATCCACTGCTTGCGCCACGACAAGGCTTGGAACCTCATCGCCAACGATGAGCCCATGCTCGGCAAGCAGGGTGCCGCAATATTTGATCCTGAACCGCTGGGAACCGGTGGATGAGAGCAACCTGAAGCGGCGACCAAGATCTGTTTCAAGGATGGCAACGTGCCCGTCGAGATGCGAAGGGATCAAGGTCATCACGTGGGTTTCCTGTTCTGTCGTGCCGACGGTGTCCGGGGGAGTGGCTTTTAATCGACCGCAGTCGACAAGGTGCCTGGTTGCGTGTGCAAAATAGAGTACGTTCAGCCTACCCAGAGAGTTTGCCGAAAGCACATGACCAGCCGATCCGGCAGTGACCGCGCCAATGCCTCGCTTTTCGAGCTAGCCGAGCGCATTCGCGCGCGCGGCTTGCCCGAGGCAGTCATCCAGATGGCCATCCACGGGGGTGCCGCGGTGCACCAGGCGCTGTGGTACCGGGTCGAGTCGGTCTCGACATCGCCGGCAGGCCCCGCCTGGAACATCGTAGCCACGGCCGAGCGCGAAGACCTAGTCCCATTGTGGGAATGCGGGAGCGTGGCAGTATTCTCCGCCGGCGACGGTTCCTTCCTCCAATGGGATGCCGAAGAAGACGAGCCGTGGATACGCTGGCCGGATTTTCCCCATGCTGTCCGAGACTTACTCACCGACCTGTGGGAGGACGAAACGATGGACGTTCAGCGTGCAGAGATTGCGCGACTGCTTCTACCCGCAGGTGAGGTTGAGGCTGCGCTTATTCCGCTAGAGCGATGACGCAGACCCAAGGCCGACGGATCTGAACGGCAAGCGTCCAGATGCATCGGCCTTGGGTCTGTGTGGCGTTGGTCTGCGGGTAATACCCTAGGCAGATGCCGCGGAACTATCTGAACTGGAAACCACGTCGTCGAGCTCATCCTTGGCCGGGTGAGACAGGTAGCGCTCCAGTGAATCATCTAATTCGTTGAGCCATGGAGTGTGGTGCACACAGGACATGGTGCCGGTGAGCACCGAGGGATAAACCTGATCGCGGTAGTTCAGGATGTTGTGCTGTTTGTCCTTTTTCCATGCCAAGAAAATGCGGGAGACCTCATCCAGGTCAAACATCGGGTAATCGGTCTGGTTGATCAGATCCCGAATATAGTCAGCCTGGAACCGGATCTCTTCGGAGGCGCTGCCCAGATTCTCCAGACGTTCCACCCAGTGCTTCATATCGGTTTGCTGTTCAGCGGCCGAAGGCAAGCTGGCATCACCCAAGATGACGTCTCGAACGTACCAAGCCTGTGCATCAAACATGTTGAACGTGAACCACTGATCCTGTGCACCGAGGTAAAACAGGTTATTGTTCGCCTCGCTCACCACACCGCGGTAGAGCGCCTTGGGATACAGGTTATTGGGGGAGGACAAGGCCAAATCCGAGGGCAGGAACGGGTAGTGATGCAGGTAGCCGGTGCAAAGGATGACCGCGTCATACTGCTCTACGGTGCCGTCCGCGAAATACACGCTGTTGCCATCGAAACGTTGAACCAGTGGGCGCTCCTGGATACCTTCGGGCCACTCGTAGCCCATGGGGGCGGTTCGGTAGCTCATGGTGACCGAACGTGCGCCCATCTTGAAGGCTTGGATGCCGATATCTTCTGCGGAGTAGCTAGCGCCGATCAGCAGGACATTGCGGTCCGCCAATCGTTCAGCGCCACGGAAATCGTGTGCGTGGATGAGCGTGCCGGGGAAGGTTTCGATGCCGGCGAAGTCTGGGACATTCGGGAAACTGAAGTGGCCAGACCCCACAATCACCTGATCGAACTCGCTGGATTCAGTTTCGCCCGAGACGAGGTTGTGAACCGTGACGGTGAACTTCGAGGTCTTGTCGTCAAACTGAACCCAGCGGACTACCGTTGAGAACTGCACATACTTTTTGACGTCCGACTTTTCGGCTCGACCATTGATGTAGTCCCAGAGAACGGCTCGTGGTGGGTACGAAGAGATGGGCCGTCCGAAATGCTCATCAAAGGTGTATTCGGCGAATTCCAGGGCCTCTTTGGGACCGTTGGACCACAGGTTGCGATACATGCTTGAGTGAACGGCTTCGCCATATTTGTCGGTGCCGGTGCGCCAGCTGAAGTTCCACTGCCCGCCCCAGTCGTCTTGCTTTTCATAGCAGACGATTTCTGGGATGGGACGTCCGGCCTTGCGGGCCGAATCGAAGGCTCGCAATTGAGCCATTCCGCTGGGTCCTGCTCCGATGATTGCAACGCGTTGCGTCAAGCGTACCTCTCCGGCATTTCAGCCTAATAAGTGACTTCCAGCGCGGCGAAAAACTGTCAAAATTCGACCGGTCTGCGCCGCGCAGTACACCAAATAATTCCCAGTCGAAACCTGGCGGGTCACGCTTGAATAGCTGCCACACACCGGGTGTAAAACTCGTTGAGTAACGAGTGTGATGGATCAAGTATATCAGTCACTTGGCTCTGATGATCATAAACTCCCAAATCAAGTGAACTTTTGAACACTTTATATCTAAGTCAGTGATTTAAGTTGACTAGCTCAGTACGATTTCTGCGACGCGGATCACAGGTTTTTGTGGCGCGACATGCCGAAGTGAAAGCGCCTCTGAATCATCGCCATTTCACTGCTCGAATCATCCGGTATCTGACGAGAATTCTGGCGTGATTTTGGGTGGTTTTTTCGAATGGTGCTCGACGTTTTCCAGCCATCCTTGGTGGGTCGAAAAGTGTGAAGCGGGGTGCGGTTGCGCACTGCCGCACCTTGGGTTGCGCTCCGTGGGTAAAGTGGAGCCGGGGTGCTGGGCGGCGTGTGGGATGGCGGGGTTCGCGGCAGCGAGAGGATGGTTTAAAAACATATTTATTCTCGATTGTTCGATGTTATGTCTGTTATATTTGGCGTGGCGACGAGGCCCACCCGTGATCCAGCTTTGGCAGATCGGTAGGGGAGATGCTGTCGCAGTACATCTGACAGGTGATGGCAGCGCGCTGCCGTCAAAATGAGGAAGCTGAGAAAATGAGTAATCTTTTTGACCTCACAGGCAAGCTGGCCTTGGTGACCGGATCATCACGAGGTATCGGCAAAGAGCTCGCCCGCGGGCTGGCGGATGCCGGGGCAACTATCGTTCTGCACGGACGTGACGCCGAGCGTCTCGACGAAACCGTGAACGAATTCTCAGCTACCTATGGTGCTGAACGAATCCACTCGGCCTGCTTCGACGTCACCGATGATCAATCGGTAAGCGCCAATATCGCCAAGATCGAAACAACCATCGGATCGCTGGACATTTTGGTCAACAATGCCGGGATCCAGCACCGTGTTCCGATGCTTGAACTGGATATCGCCGACTGGCAGCGGGTGATCGATACGAATCTCACCAGCGCCTTCCTGGTCGGCCGGGCCGTGGCACGCGGAATGGTGCAGCGCGGAGCCGGCAAAATCATCAACATCTGTTCGGTGCAAACCGATCTAGCGCGTCCCACCATTGCCGCCTACACCGCGGCCAAGGGCGGTCTGCGCAACCTCACCCGCGCGATGACTGCCGAATGGGCCGGTTCCGGCCTGCAAATCAACGGCATTGCACCGGGCTACATTCACACCGAAATGACCCAGAACCTGGTGGATGACGAACAGTTTAATTCCTGGATTCTTGGCCGCACCCCCGCCGGGCGCTGGGGGACCGTGGCAGACCTGGCAGGGCCGGCCGTATGGCTGGCCTCTGAAGGGTCTAATTACGTCAACGGACAAACCATTTTCATCGACGGAGGTATGAGCGTTGTCGTCTAACCTCATTGAGCAGACCCTTGCTGTTGTTGCCCACGCCGCTGGCGACCTGCGGGTAGAACAGATCAGCCTCGACGCGCCCGCGGCAGACCAAGCACGGGTAGCTATCGCCTACGGCGGTATCTGCGGTTCGGACCTGCACTACTGGAGCCACGGCGCGGCCGGCGAATCGATTCTCAAGGCGCCGATGGTGCTCGGCCATGAAATTGTCGGCACGGTCATACAAGCCGCCGCGGATGGAACCGGACCCGCAGCCGGGGCGCGGGTCGCCGTGCACCCGGCAACACCAGGCGGCACCGGCGAACCATATCCGCAAGACCGCCCAAACCTATCCCCGGGATGCACCTATTTGGGCTCAGCCGCCCGCTACCCGCATACCGAAGGCGCCTTCGCCACGGAAGTGAATCTTCCGGCCCGGATGCTGCGTGAACTGCCCAAAGACCTGAGCCTGCGCGAGGCGGCCCTGGCCGAACCAGCGGCCGTGGCCTGGCACGCGGTGTCGCGCGCCGGAGATGTGGCAGGAAAACGTGTCCTGGTGATCGGGGCTGGTCCCATCGGAGCCTTGGCTGTCGCAGTGCTCAAACGCGCGGGAGCGGCGCAGATCATTGCGGTGGATATGCACCAAGCACCCTTGGAGGTTGCCAGCAAACTCGGAGCAACGAGCACCCTGCAAGCACCGCCGGTAGAAGAAATTTCGCAGATCCATGCGGATGTGGTGATCGAAGCCAGCGGCAACTACCGCGGGCTGGCGTCAGCAATCCGCGACGCAGCTCGGGGCGGCCGGGTCGTGATGGTTGGATTGCTTCCCAGCGGTGAGCAGCCAGCGTTGATTTCACTGGCCATCACCCGGGAACTGGAGTTGGTAGGTTCCTTCCGGTTTAACAACGAAATCGATCAGGTGCTCCAGGCGCTTGCCGATGGTTCGCTGCAGATCGGTGCCGCGGTGACCCATGAGTTCCCTGCGGACCAGGCGCTGGAAGCCTTCGAAACTGCCAAGGATGCCTCGGCCTCCGGCAAAGTCCTGCTGAATTTCCAGTAGGGCGACAAGCCCGATGTTGAGATGAGCGTGCACAGGCCCACGAGCGCACCCTATGCAAGGGTGCGCTCGTGGGCCTGTGTTGTGTTCGGTGCCTTCGCTTAGAGTGCCTTGTATTGCTGTTCGGCATCAACCGAGGCGACACAGTCCAAACTTTTCAGTTCATTCAGCTGGTCATCTGCCGCCTGTCCGATGACCTGACCCAAGGTACCCAGGACCTGTTGAACCTCAAGTCCATGAGATTTCAGGGAAGTGACCGCGGCAGTCATGTCGCCGGTGTGTTTCTGGGTAATGGTGACAATCACCGTGCGTCGAGAAGCCATGGTCTTATCCCTGGTCTTCTACCGGTTCAGGGGCTTGGCTCAGCCCGGCGCCGACATCAACGGAAAACTGCTCCAACCGACGTGATTGCTGCACCAGTTCGGCCCACAGCTCGCGGGCCCGGTAGCCGGTCGCCTCAGCCAAGAGGGCGGCCACGCCGGCAACGTGCGGGGTGGCCATGGATGTGCCGCTGATCGTGTTGTAGCGCTGGGACCCGGGCCACGATGAATACACCTTCACCCCGGGCCCGGAGATGTCGACCTGTCCACCGCGTCCGGGCAGGGTGCGGGCGGAGAAAGGCGCGACCTTCAACCCTGAATCCAGTGCGCCGACCGCCATGATGTAAGGGCTGTTGGCCGGAGCACCCACAAAACCCGGATCATTGTTCGGGCGGTTGGCATTATTACCCGCCGCCGCGATGATCAACGTTCCCTGTTCCAAGGCGCGACGCCCGGCGGTGACATACGGAGGATGCACCTGGCGCACATCGGCGCCCAAGGACATCGAAATGATGTGGCATTCGTTCTGCAAGGCCCAGTCGATGCCGGCCAAGATCATGGAGTCGGTTCCCGACCCGTTGGAGCCCAGGACCTTGCCTGCGTGGATCTCCGCCTGGGAGGCGACCCCGTAGCCGCGCCCGCCGGCCACTTCACGTGGGCCGCACGAGGTGCCGATGCAGTGGGTGCCGTGGCCGTGCCCGTCCGTTGCATCCTCTCCGGGAGCGAAGGACTGCGCGGTGACGGTTCGCCCGGCAAAATCGGGATGATCCAGGTCAAACCCGGTGTCCAACACGGCGACCTTGATCCCGGCACCGGTGAACTGGGAATGCGCCGCCTGGACCGCCTGCAGGCCCCAGGTGAATTCGTCGGTATCTGAGAAGCTTGATGGCTCATCTTGCGCCGTATCCAGAATCCGGTAGACCTGTTCCGGGACAACACGAGCCGGCAGGTGTTCCCCGGCCACACGCGCGGAAAACTCATCAAGTTGATCTGGTGGAGAATCCACCACGGCTATGCCAAGCCGCGGAAAATACTCATTTTCCGAGTAGCCCGCGGCGGCCAGCAGGTTGGGCACCTTGTCCTCTAAGGACGCGATTCCCAGGGTTGAGGGATGGGAAGATGTCGGCGAATCGAAAATCAGGACGTAACGACCGGGAACTTCCTCGGTCGGTTGGTTACCTTCGGTAATCATGACGAACTCCTCGCTCGGGTACCTAGAACTTTATCCCCAGAGAACCGACAGATAAAGGGGCAACCCGGGCGGCGGAAGTTTTTCTCGAAACTCCGGGAATATGCAACGCAGGCTCCAAGCGCTGAGCGGGCCAATATGACTTGTTGCGTCATCTGCTGGGCGGAAGCCGGGAAGCAATTGCCAGCGCTGTCAGGACATGTGAGGATCGAAGTACACCCACGCGTGAAAGGTGATCGATGAATCCGGAAACGATTGTTGTCATTGGTGCGGGGCTGGCTGCGGCCACCCTGGTTCGCGAGCTACGCGCCCGCGGGTATGACGGGGTGCTGCGGGTCATCGGGGATGAATCCGCGCTGCCCTACGAACGTCCGCCGCTGTCCAAGGGATTCCTCCAGGGCGCCGACGAGGTCGCAGACTTCACCGTGAACACCGCCGCCTGGTATGCAGAAAACCATGTGGACCTCAGGCTGGACACCCGGGCCATCAGCATTGACCGCAAGCACCAGCACGTGGTGCTGGCCGATGGCACCACGATTGACTACGACGCGCTGGTGCTGGCCACCGGGGCGCGGTCGCGGCTCGGCGGCAGCGAACCGATGGCCGGACATGACCTGCCTGGGGTGCATCTGCTGCGCACCCTGAAGGACGCCCAAGCGCTCAAGGAACAGATTACCGACGGCACCCAGGTGGCGGTCATCGGCTCGGGCTGGATCGGCATGGAAGTTGCCGCCAGCTCCCGCGCACTCGGGGCCCGGGTCACCGTGTATTCGCCGGATGATCTTCCGCTGGCCAAGGTGTTTGGCGAGCGGTTCGGCCACCACCTCCTGGAATTGCATCAACGCCACGGGGTGGATGTCCGCACCGGCACCCGGGTCCAGGGGATCGAGCTGGTTGACCGGCATCTGCAGGTGGTCTCCGATGCAGGAAGCAGCCGGGCCGAGGTGGTGCTGCTGGCCATCGGCGCGGTGCCTAATGTGGAACTGGCCGAAACCGCCGGGCTTGAGGTGGACCGCGGGGTGATTGTGGATGCTTCCCTGCGCAGCAGCGACTCCAAGATCCTGGTGATCGGGGATGCGGCCCAGGCGTTCAACACCCGGTTGCGCCGCCAGCTGCAGGTGGAGCACTGGGACAACGCGATCCGCCAGGGCAAACTCGCCGCGGCCACGCTTTTAGGGGCCGATGAGAGTTATGACTGGCTGCCTTACTTTTTCACCGACCAGTTCGACCTGGGCATGGAATACGTCGGGGATGCCAAGGCCACCGACGAAACGGTGGTGCGCGGGACGGAGAATGAGTTTGTGATCTTCTGGTTGCGTGAGCGGCGGATCACCGCGGCGGCCAACGTGAACATCTGGGATGTTAATGACACCCTGCGAGCCTTGGTGGGCCGCGAGATCGACCCGGCCCGGCTTGCCGACGATTCCATCACCCTGGAGGAGCTGTAGCCATGGCGGCCACCGGCCAGCTGCCGATCTCCGTTCCCGGGGTGGGTATTGGGCATTGGACCACGCAGGGTTCGGGGTGCACCGTGGTGCTTTTTCCGCCTGGCACGGTGGGCTCCGCCCAGGTGCTGGGCGGAGCCCCGGCCTCCCGCGAGCTGGATGCGCTCAATCCGCTGATGAGTGTGCAGCACCTGGACGCGGCGCTGCTCACCGGTGGCTCGGCCTTCGGGTTGGCCAGCGCGGACGGGGTGATGCGCTACCTGCGCGAGCATCAGCGCGGGGTGATGACCCCGGCCGGCCCGGTGCCGATTGTGCCCACCCTGGGATTGTTCGACCTGGCCGACTCGGCGGCCCGTCCGGATGCCGAAGGCGGATACCTGGCGGCCGCGGCGGCTGGCGAACCCGAGGCGCACACCCGCCTGGCCGTCGGGTTGGTGGGTGCCGGGAGAGGGGCCCGCGCCGGACGTTGGCGCGGGGAGAACTCCTACCCGGGCGGGCTGGTGTATGCCGAACAACGCCTGGGCGAGCTGGTGGTGGGCGCCCTGTGCGCGGTGAATGCCTTCGGGGATGTGCTCTCCCCGGGCGAGGAGCCGAGCCTGGACTCGGCCGCGGTTCTCGCCGCCCTGGCCGCGGCGACCAGCGGGGATTCCACCCCGCTGCCACGGACCAACACCACCATCGGGGTGGTGTTCAGCAACGCGAAACTGGACAAAACCGGATGCCATCTGATGGCCCAGGGCGCCCACGACGGGCTGGCCCGGGCCATCCACCCGCCGCACACCCGGCTGGACGGGGATGCGTTCATCGCGGCGGCAACCGGCCAGATCCCGGCGGATCTGGACACGGTCCGGATGCTCACGGTGCTGGCCACCGCCCAAGCCCTGGGAATGGCCGCCGCGGGAACCGGCTAGGCGGCACGCGGGCACAAGGTTTTTGAGAAGACGAGTAAAGGAACGAAGATGAGCAGCATCGTAGTTGGAATTGAACCGGGGCAGACCCCCACCGTGCTGATCACCGCGGCATCGATCGCCGCGGATCTGGGGGCGAAGGTCGAGGTGATCTTCGCCGATTCGGGTCGCTACGTCACCGAACGCCTGCCGGAACACAACGTGCTGGGAACCTCCGAGGCCCAGTTCCCGGAAGAGTTGGCCGAGCTGGTGGCCGCGCACCTGTTGGGCGTGGACTACGAACTTCACAGTGTGCCTGGGGACCCGGCCAAGGTGCTCAGCGCGGTGGCCGAGGAAGTCGACGCCCGGATGATTGTGATCGGCACCCGCCGCCCGGGGCTGCGCAACAAGCTGGCGCAGTTCATTGACGGGTCGATCGCGGTGGCGCTGGCCCAGAAGCAGACCCGCCCGGTGCTGGTGATTCCGCAGCAGATCATCAACCTGCCCGAGGAGTAACCGTGGATCTAGCGATCGTTGGCTCAGGCTCGGGAAACTCCCTGCTCACCGACTACTGGGATGGCAAGCAGGTGGCGATCGCCGAATCCGGGGTGTTCGGCGGAACCTGCCTGAACGTGGGCTGCATCCCGACCAAAATGTTTGTCCGTCCCGCCCAGCTGGCACGTACCTATCAGGAAGCCAGCCGGGTGGGGGTGGCGCTGCCCGCGGGGCGCGCGGATTTTTCCGCGATTCGTGACCGGATTTTTGAACGCATCGACCCCATCTCCGCCGGCGGCCTGGAATACCGGCAGCAGGCGGCCAACGTCACCGTGCTGGGGCACGTGGACCTGCTGGACGAGCACACGCTGCGCTGCGCAGACGGCCGCGAAATCCATGCCGAACAGATCGTGTTGGCGGCCGGGTCGCGTCCGGTGCTCCCGGAGATCCAAGGCATCAACCTGCCCGGGGTGCACACCTCGGATACCATCATGCGGATCGAGCAGCCCCAAAAATTGGTGGTGATCGGTGCCGGATTCATCGCCTGCGAATTCGCCTCCATTTTCGCCGGGCTGGGCACCGAGGTCACCCAGCTGGTGCGCGGGGACCGGCTGCTTAAATACCTTGACGAGGACATTGGACGGGCCTTCAACCAGCAGGTCGACTGGGAAGTGAAGCTGAACAGCGAACCGCGGTCAATCACCGCCGGCCAGACGGGTCTGCAGGTGCACACCGACACAGGTATTTTTACCGCCGATGCGGTGCTGGTGGCCACCGGCCGGCTCCCCAACACCGAATTCACCGCTGGAGCGGGTCTGGATCTGCATGCGGACGGGCGGCTCAAGGTTGATCAATTCCAGCGGGTCCTGCGCGGCGGGCAGGCAGTCCAAGGACTCTACGCGCTGGGGGACATCAGCGGCGAGCAGCAGCTCAAACACGCGGCCAACCATCAGGCCCGGGTGGTTGCACACAATCTTGAGAACCCCCAGAATCTGCGCGCGGTATCCTCCGGGGCCGTGCCCGCGGCGGTGTTCACGCATCCGGAAATCGCCCATATCGGTCTGACCGAGGCCCAAGCCCGCGCGCAGGTGGGGGAACACGTCACGGTGAAAACCCAGAAGTACGCGGATACCGCCTACGGCTGGGCCATGGAGGACGAACAGGGTTTGTGCAAGGTGATTGCCGATCGCCGTGACGGGCGGATCCTCGGCGCGCACATCCTGGGATACGAGGCGGCCAACCTCATCCAGCCGCTGGTGACCGCCATGAATTTGGGCATCGACGCACACACCTTGGCGCGCGGGGCATACTGGATCCACCCGGCGCTCATGGAGGTTGTTGAAAACGCGCTGCTGGGCCTCGAGGTCCCGGACTCCGGCTGCCTCTGAGCCCCTGCCTCAGAGCCCCTGCGTCGAGGCCGTTCGTCGCTGAGGCGCTTAGAGATGCGCGGGCAGTTCGAAATACAGTTCGGTATGCGCCTTGCATCCCGGGTTGAACTGCGCCTGGCACGCCGGGCAGGAGGCGACCCCCAGGTATTCTCCGGCGGTCAGCTCGTGGCCGCACACCCCGCACAACACCGCCGGTTCGGCACCGCGCGCCGCCGGCCACGGCCGGGCCGGGTGGTCGGCGAGCTCTTCATGGCACAGGTGGCACGGGTACCAGAGCTCGCAGCACCCGTGGCGCAACGCGATCACGTCGAGGACCTGGTGATAGTGCGCGCAGCGGGTCTGGGAATCCATGCCCACCCCGTGCACCGTGCGTTGCCCCGGAACCGTCACCGGCTGCTTATCCACGCAGCATGACCTTCAGCGACTCGCGTGCCTCCATGGCCGCGTAGCCCTGGGCGACCTGCTGAAGCGGCAGGACCGAGTCGAACACCAGGCCCGGGTTGACCCGTCCTTCCAGCACGTCGGGCAGCAAGGTGCCGATGTAGCTGCGCACCGGCGCCACCCCGCCGGTCAGCGTCAGGTTGGGGCCGAAGAATTCGCGTCCCACCGGGCCGGTGGCGTACTGCGGGACCCCCACCCGGGAGATGGTGCCGCCCGGGCGGGCCACCCCGATGGCCTGCTCGAAGGCAGGCAACAGGCCCACGGCTTCCAGCACCTTGTGGGCCCCGTGGCCGGTGAGCTCACGGACCTTGGCGATCCCTTCCTCGCCGCGTTCGCTCACCACATCCGTGGCGCCGAACTGGCGGCCCAGATCGGTGCGGGCGGTATGCCGGCCCATCAAGATGATTTGTTCGGCACCCAGCGCTTTGGCGGAGAGCACGGCCAGCAGGCCCACGGCGCCGTCGCCGATGACCACCACGCTGTCGCCCGCACCCACCCGGGCGCTGCGCGCGGCATGGTATCCGGTGCCGTACACATCGGACAGCGTCAGCAGGCTCGGAAGCAATGCCTGGTCGACCTCGGCGTCGACCTTGAACAGCGTGCCGTCGGCCAGCGGGACGCGGATCGCCTCGGCCTGGCAGGCGGACTGCGTGGAGTTGGTCCGGCCCCAGGAACCGGCCTGCACGCAGGAGGTGGTCAGTCCTTCGCGGCAGAACTGGCAGGTGCCGCAGTTGATGGTGAACGGGGCGATCACAAAATCGCCGGCTTTCAGGGTGCTGACCTCGGCGCCAACCTCGGTGACCCGGCCAACGAACTCGTGGCCGATGGGACGCGCGGTGACCGCCGGCCCGTGATAGGGGTGCAGGTCCGAACCGCAGATGCAGCTTGCGGTGATCTCAACCAGGGCATCGGTTGGCTCGATCAGGACCGGATCCGGGACCTCGCGCAGTTCGACGCTCTGGTCTCCGAGTAGATAGGTGGCGCGCATGTTGCTCCTTGCGTTGGCATGGTGTGCTGATTCAAGCCTAGGATGTGAGCATGTTTCTTTCCAACCTCCGTGAAGCCGGGGGAATCCCGGCCGCTGGTGGGCGCATCGCCTCCGGTGTGCTCTTCCGCTGCGCCGCACCGCACCAGATTGATCAGCGGCTGACCGACTGGGTCGCCGAAACGCAGCTGTCGCGCATCTTCGACCTGCGCAGCACCCAGGAAACCAGCTACCTTCCGGGTTTTCCGGCTAGTATTGCCGGGGCCGCACGTACCCACCTGCCGTTGCTGGAGGGTGCCGTGGGACAGCTGAGCACCCTGGAAGAAATTTATGAACCGCTGGTTGCGCTGCACGGTTCCACCTGGGCCGCCCTGGCCGCGGGAATCTCCGAACCCGGGGCGAGCCTGGTTCATTGCACCGCCGGCAAGGACCGCACCGGGGTAGGGGTGGCGCTGGTGCTGTTGGCCGTCGGCGCGGAGAAGGATGCGGTACTCGAGGATTATTCGGCATCCACCGCCGCGTTGTCCGGGCACTGGCTTTCGGTGATGACGCGGCAGATGCAAGAACACGGGGTGCAGCTGACCGAGGCGATGCGCACGCTGCTGGTGGGGACTTCCGTGGCTGACCTGGAGCAGGCGCTCGCGGTGGCCGAACGCAGCGGGTCGATTGCCGACTACCTGCTCTCCCACGGGTTAACCCGCGCCCAGCTGGAAACCCTGGGTGAGAAGCTGGTGGCCAGTTGAGCGTTCAAAGCGGCGGCCCGCGCGCCCTGGCGGCGCTGACCGATGAGCGCGTCGTCGATTTTCTGAGTCGGGGCCCGTCGACGCGCAGCGAACTGTCCGCGCGCCTGGGGATCTCCAAGCCCACCGCTTCCCAGTCAATCCTGCGGTTGCAGGAATTCGGCCTGGTAGCCGAGGGGTATTCAACTGCCGAGGGGAAACGCGGACGAATTCCCGAACGGTATTCGCTGCGCGAAGCCTATGGGCATGTGGCGGGGATCGAGTTGAATGCCGAGCGGCTCACGCTGCGTGCCTGCGATGTCACCGGACGGGTGCTGGCTGAACGCAGCCGCGGCCTTGAGGCTTCCACCAGCGAAGCGCAGGTGCTGGAGGCGGCCCGGGAACTGGATGAGAGCTTGCAACTGGAACTCGGCTCACCCAGGTTGGCGACCGGGATCAGCCAGGCGGCCCCGGTGCTGCAGCAAGAGGACGGCGGCAAACAGGTTCTTCCGGTGCCGAACTTTGCCGCCTCCGGGGCGGATCTGGCTGGACTTTTCGAGAAGGACCGCACGGTGCTGGATAACGACGTGAACTGGATGGCGGTGGCCGAATACACCCCGCGCAGCGGCTCCATGCTGCTGCTGTATCTGGGGGCGGGCATCGGCTCGGCGCTGGTGATCGGCGGCCAGGTGTACCGGGGTCGTCACGGGCTGGTGGGGGAGCTTGAAACTCAGCGGCTCAAGGGCCGGACCCTGTTGGAGCACCTGGACGCCGCGGGCCTGGTGGGTCCGCGGATCCTCTGCGAGAAATTGAGCGATCCGCTTTCCTGGCCGCTGCTTGTGGAACCGTTGAGCCAGGTTCTGGGCAACCTGTTGGGCTACCTCGATCCCGATACCCTGGTGGTCACCGGCCCGGGGGCCAGTGCCGGGCTGACCGAGCAGCTGGGGGCCCGGCTGGGTGAGAGTGTGCCGCTGGCGGGCCCGGATGTCGAGTATTCCCCGCAGGGTGGAACCAAGGCCCTTCACGGGGCGTTAGGCGCCGCCCGCACCTTGGCCTTGGACCGGCTGTGGAGCAGCTACCGCCAGATGTAATCTGCTGGATTCCGGCATTGACCGAACGCCGAGTGCTAGATATTGTAAAGAGTCCTTAATATTTAGAATGGAGTTCACATGTCACCTGCCGCTTCGGCCGTGCCCTTTGCAGCTATCGGCCTGGATCTGGGTGGCTCGTCCATCAAATACGGGGTGGTAGACCAGGCGGGCAAGCTTGTCGAGAGCACCTTCAGCCATGCCACGACCCCGGCCGGGGCGCACCCCCAGGCAGTTGCCGAGGTCATGGCTCAGATCATCAGCGAGCTTCAACAGCTGACCGGAAGCGACCTGTTCGGGGTGCCGGTAGGGGTCACCGTCCCGGGGATCGTGATTGACGGTGTGGTGCATTCGGCCGCCAACATCGATGATGCCTGGATTGGCCTGGATGCCGTGGCGTTGCTGCGTGGCCAGCTGAACCGTGAGGTCAGTGTGCTCAATGATGCCGACGCCGCGGGAATGGCAGAGGTGTTCGCCGGGGCGGGAAGTTTTGCGGGGGCGCCGATTCCGGGCAGCACCCTGGTGCTGACCCTGGGGACCGGGATCGGGTCGGCATTTTTCCGTGATGGAAACTTGTTCCCCAATGTCGAGTTCGGCCACCTGGAAATCGACGGGGTGGATGCAGAATCCCGGGCCGCGGCCAGGGTGATCCGTGAGGAAAACCTCAGCTGGGATCAGTACATCGAACGCCTGCAACGTTACCTGTCCCACGTAGAATTTTTGTGCAGCCCGGATTTGATTGTCATCGGCGGGGCCGTCTCGCTGGACCATGAGAAATTCATGCCGCAGCTCAAGCTGCGCGCACGAATTGTTCCGGCGCAGTACAACAACGCCGCCGGCGTGCTTGGTGCGGCGCACCGGGCGATGAACCACTAGCAAAACCAAGGACGTAGCAAATGCACACCATTGATCCCGCCGCCGACCTGAAACTTGTCGCCGTGGATATGGACGGGACTTTCCTGGACGGAAGCGGAGCGATCCCGCAGGAGGCCTGGCAGGTCATTGCCGACCTGCAGGAACGCGGGGTGCATTTTGTTCCGGCGTCGGGGCGCCAGTTTGCAACCCTGAGCGAGCAGTTTGCCCGCTTGGGCGAATTGTCGATCATCGCGGAGAACGGCACCGTGGTCATGCGCGGCGACACCGAGGTGTACTCAAACATCATCGACCGGCAACCGGTCCAAACCGTGATCAACGCGGTGCGTGCCCAGGGTGAGCTTGATGCCGGGTTGGTGTTGTGCGGCCGCCGAACCGCCTACGTTGAGCGGGCCGATGAGAAATTCGCCCGGGCCGTGGCCCCGTACTACCGCGCGGTGAAGGTGGTTGACGACCTGCAGGAGGTCGCCGACGACGTGATCAAGATGGCGGTCAACGTGGGCACCGGACAGGTCAAGGAACTGGCAGCGGTGCTGGACGTTGAGCTGCAGGTGGTGATCTCAGGCAGCCACTGGGTTGACGCGATGAATCACGGGGTCCACAAGGGGTTGGCCCTGGGCCGGTTGCAACAGTCGCTGGGAATCAGCGCAGAGGAAACCGCGGTGTTCGGGGATTACCCCAATGACCTGGAAATGATGGGTCAGGCACGGTATTCCTTCGCCATGGCCAATGCCCACCCGCTGGTGGCCGAGGCCGCGAACTTCACGGCCCCGGCCAATACCGAGCATGGGGTGCTGCAGGTGCTGCGTGCCTACCTTGAGGGGCGCACAACCCTGAACTAGGTGTCACCTCACCGAAGGGAAAGCCGCTACTGGGCGCGGCCCAGGTAGGTCCCGATCCCGGCCAACGCCGCGCGAACCGCTGTGGCCAGGGAGATCTCGTAGTCCGGCAGGAAATGCGGGGAGTGGTTCACCGGTGCGGGCTGCTCGCCGGGGATGAAGCCGCCGAAAAACCAGTACACGTAGGGAACCCCGATCTCATCTCCCAACGCCCCGAAATCTTCGGATCCCATGGCTGCCGGCACCTCCACCACGTTCTCGGCACCCAATTCGTTCATCAGCGCCGCGCGAACCTGCGCGGTGTGCTCCGGATTGTTGTACAACTTCGGGAAAGAGTTGAACCGTTCAATCTCCGGAGTCGGGGCGTTGGAAGCGGTCGCCTCCGCGTTGACGATCCGGTGGATCCCGTCCAGCACCTGGCTGCGCACCTGCTCGTCGAAGGTCCGCACGTTAAGGGTGAATTCCGCGCGGTCGGGAATGATGTTTTCCTTCAGCCCCGCGTGGAACGAACCGCAGCTGAGAACGGCCGGAGACTGCGGATTCAGCTCGCGGGAGACA
Organism: Glutamicibacter sp. NPDC087344; assembly: GCF_044744225.1. Lineage (NCBI taxonomy): Bacteria > Bacillati > Actinomycetota > Actinomycetes > Micrococcales > Micrococcaceae > Glutamicibacter > Glutamicibacter sp. NPDC087344. The sequence continues at coordinate 175,844 of NZ_JBIUXY010000004.1, forward strand.
ATACCCTGCAACCGGGTGATGGCGTGGGCACCGAGGAGAATCGGGTCAATTGAATCTTGAGGTTGGGAACCGTGGGATTGTTTTCCGTGGATGGTCACCCGCAGCGAGTCGGCCATGGCCATGGCCGCTCCGCTGACGAGCCCGATAGACCCGGCGGGGAATGGAAAAACGTGCTGGCCCAGGATGATCTCCGGCCGTGGCGCCTTATCCCATAACCCGTCATCGAGCATGGCCCGGGCCCCGGCCGCGGTTTCCTCACCGGGTTGGAAGATCCAGACAATGGTCCCGCTCCAGGCCTCGGGCTGCTCGGCTAGCCGTGCGGCAGCGGTCAGCGCGGCGGTGACGTGGGTGTCGTGGCCGCAGCCGTGCATCACCGGGACCTCGGTGCCGTCGGGAAGCGTGCCACGGGCCGTCGAGGCGTAGGAAGCCCCGGTATCTTCGGCAATCGGCAGGCCATCGGTATCGGCCCGGAAACCAAGCACCGGCCCGTCGCCGTTGCGTTGGATGCCGACCACCCCGGTGGTGCCGCAGCTGAAGTTCTCGATATTCAGCGCCTGGAGTTGCGCGCTGATGTACCTGGCGGTCTGATGCTCCTGCATCGAGAGCTCCGGATGCGCATGCAGATGCCGATACATCTGGTGCATGGTTTCGGTTTGCGCGGCATCCAAGGCCGTGGACAAGAATTCCTGGGTATTGCTGCTCATCAATGCTCCTAGTCGGTTTCTACGGGGGTGTGCACTGCCTTGCGGTCGCGAACCAGCCACGAGACGATGATGGAAAGCAGCACCACCAGGGCGGTTCCGAACAGCGCCAGCGACGGAGCCATCGGAATGATGACAAAGTACATCAGCAGCGATAAAACAATCGCCACGACGGTTGGGCGCAATTGGTTCATGGCCACAATTGCCTGCACCAGGACCGCCCCCATCAGCGAGGGCAGGATGTAGATGCGGGCTACTTCGATCATCTCCACGGGGATCACCGACACCAGCCAGGAACCGAAAACACCGACAAAGAGCAGCAAACTGGTCAGGTGAACGGTGGCGGCGCCGCAAATGGCCATCACCGCAGACAAGTCCCCGCGCCGGGTCCCGGGTTTGGCCCCGATGGAGGACTGGGCCACGATGGCCGCCGGAAGCAGTTTGTTGGAGATGTTGCCGATCATGAATGCCTGGTACATGGCCGCCGAGCCGAGAATCGGGAAATAGGTCAGCGGCTCGACAATCCAGAAAACCCCGAAGGTGGCAGCCACCGCGGCGAATGCCACCCAGATCATGGTGGGGGTGATTTCAAGCCCGGCGAAAAACACCAGGTAGATCGGGCCTAGCAGGGAGAAAATCAGGCCCAGCAGCATCGTGATCGAGCCATAACGGGTCGTCTGCTTCTCGAAACGCGCCATGGAGGCGTCGGCATTGGTCAAGGTTTGGGTTGACATGGCAATGATCCTTTCGTGAGCCCTAGGCGGTATGCATCAGGTAGCCGGCGGTGATGGAAATGATGATGGCGAATCCCAGCGCCCATTCCTTCAACCACCTGGCGTGCAGCACCTTGGCCAGGAAGAGGAAAAATGCCATGGAGGAGGCCGAGATCAACACCAGCATCATGTGAATATTCGACTTCGGGATTTCGGCGATGGTCAGCATGCTGAATGCCCCCAGCAGCGCCGCGGTGGGAATCAGGGCCATGGCCGCCGGATTGCGTTTGGCCAGGGTCTTGCCACCGCGTTTGAGGATCGGGGTGAGCAGCAGGGTGCACAGCATCCACATGCCGCCGGACAGGCTCATGGCCATAAATGCCACCGCGAAGACCTGCTGGGTGTAATCGTCTCCGCCCAGGGTGGAACCCATGGATTGCGCGGCCAGGTTGGCGCTCGCCGTTTCGGTTGAGGCCGAGCCGATCAGGCCGATGCGAACCAGGACCGCGGGGGTTCCGAACAACGCCAACAGGGCGATGGCCACGAGCACCACGGACAGCGACGGGCCGATTGAAGCCACGGCGCCAGCACGGAAGGATTCCTTGACCTCCCGCATCGGCATGTCCACATGCGGTGCGGCGGCCCGGGTGGCTCGGACGTAGAGGAAGGTTTGGACAAAAATCACGGCGAAAACACCTAGGGCACAGAACCAGAGGATCGGGCTATTGGCGATCGCCCAGATATCGGTGGAACCTGGATTGCCGGCGGCAAGAGGGACGTTCATGGCTACTCCTTAGGGGAGAGATCAGGAATGTGACGTGAATCTCATTTATCAATCGTTCCCCGTGGAGGCTGCCGCGGCAAGGAATGGGGGAATTGGCCAGAAAAGTGGCCATATCCTCCAAAATGCGTAAATTTTGAGCTTTCTCTTCCGATCCTCGCCAGAAGCGTCAAAAATTGTGGCAAAGATCGCTACCCGATTCGGTTCCGAAAGGTCCGCCATGAACGAGATTCAACAGCTCAGCGCAGTGCAGCTCACCGACAAGATTCGCCGCCGCGAACTCTCAGCCCGGGAAGCCTTGGCCAGCCACATCCAGGCCATCGAGGACTATAACGACTCGGTCAACGCGGTGGTGATCACCGATTTCGACACCGCCTTCGAGCGGGCCGCCGAAGCCGATGAACAAACCGCCCGCGGGGAGCGCACCGGGGTGCTGCACGGTCTGCCCATGACGCACAAGGACACCTTCAACACCGCCGGCCTGCGCTCGACCCAAGGCTCGGTAGTGCTCAAGGACAACGTGCCGGAGCACGACGACCTGCAAATCGCACGACTGGCCGCGGCCGGTGCCATCCGCACCGGCAAAAGCAACGTGCCGGAATTCGGCGCCGGGTCCCACACCTTCAACGACCTCTTCGGGACGACCACCAACCCCTACGCCCCGGATCGTTCCGCCGGGGGTTCCTCGGGCGGGGTGGCCGCGGTGGTGGCCGCGAGAATCCAGCCGCTGGGCGACGGATCGGATATGGGCGGTTCGCTGCGTATCCCGGCCAGTTTCTGCAACGTGATCGGCTTCCGTCCCTCCTACGGGGTGATCCCCATGGAATCCGCGGCCAACGCCTATAGCTGGCTGGGACGTTCCGGGCCGATGGCCCGCACCGTGGATGACATTGCCCTCTTTATGCGCGCCAGCGCGGGCACCGCGAAGCTGCGCACCGCAAATACCCTGCGCGGCTCGGACTTCGGCACCCCGGTTCCGAACCTCAAGGGTGTGCGCATCGGCTACAGTTTCGACTTCGGGCTCGGGCTTCCCATCGAGCCGGAAATCATTCAGGTGCTGCGCCAGAACCTTGCAGTGTTTGAAGCGGCCGGCGCGATCCTGGAAGAAGCAACCATCGACTTCAGCGACGCCGACGAGGTGTTCGGCAATGTCCGGGCCTTCGATTTCGCCACTGGCCTGGGGGACTTGGTCCGCGCCCACGGCGAGGTGATCAAACCCGAGGTCCGGTGGAACGTCCAAAAAGGCTGGGACCTCGATGGCGCGGCCATGATGTCAACCATGGCCGCCCGGACCCGGTTGGAGCGCGCGGTGCAGCACTTCTTTTCCCGCTACGACATGTTCCTTTCACCGGCCGCCCAGGTGCTGCCCTTCGACGCCTCGATGCGCTGGCCAAAGGACATCGCCGGAACCACCGCAGAAACCTATCTGGACTGGATGCGTTCGGCCTGCCTGCTCTCCGCCGCCAGTTTGCCGGTCATCGCCATGCCGGCCGGATTCACGCAGGCCGGGTTGCCCGTCGGATGGCAGCTCGCCGCGAACCACTACCAGGATGTGCAGCTGCTGGACTGGGCCGCCGGATTCGAAGAACATGCACCATTCGCCGCGACCCCGCCGCGGCTGATCACGCAACCGCACAAGGCCAGCCCGCAGCGGATCCACACCGTCAGCGCCTAGAGAAGGAGAAAAAGTATGAGTATCCCACCGCAACCACGCACCACTGCCGGCCCCTTGGCCGGCTACACCGTGGTCGATCTCTCCCGCGCCTTGGCAGGTCCCCACGCAACCATGATGTTGGGGGACCTCGGCGCACGGGTCATCAAGGTCGAAAATACCCTGGGCGGGGATGACACCCGCGGCTGGGGCCCGCCCTTCGTGGGTCCGGAAGAGGACCGGCAGTCCACCTATTTCCTCTCCTGCAACCGCAACAAGCAGTCCATTGCGCTGGATCTGAAGAGTGCGGACGGGGTGCAGACGCTGCGCGAGATGATCATCAAGGCCGATGCCCTGGTGGAGAACTTCCGTCCCGGGGTCATGGAACGTCTGGGGTTCGGCCCCGAGGAGCTCTCGCAGCTCAATCCCCGGCTGGTGGTGCTCTCCATCTCAGGTTTTGGCCATGACGGTCCCGAAGCCTGGCGCAGCGGGTACGACCAGATTTTGCAGGGTGAAGCCGGGCTGATGTCGCTGACCGGCTCCGCACCGGATGACCCGCAAAAGGTCGGGGTGCCCATTGGCGACCTGCTGGCCGGAATGTACGGGGCCTACGGGGTTTTGGCGGCCTTGCTTGAACGCGAGCGGACCGGCCGCGGCCAGCACGTGCGGACCTCGCTGCTTGCAAGCATCATCGGGGTCCACGCGTTCCAGGGAACCCGCAACACGGTGGCCGGTCAGGTGCCGCGGGCGCAGGGCAACCACCACCCATCCATCGCGCCCTACGGACTGTTCCGCAGCGCCGACGGTTTTGTGCAGATCAGTGTCGGCAGCCCGAAGCTCTGGGATTCGCTGGTCGAGGCCTTTGAGCTTCCCACCCAGGGTTTTGAAACCAACGAACTGCGTGTTCAGGGCCGCGAGAAGCTGATTCTCCTCATCGAGGAGAAATTCGGCGCGTTCACCACCCAAGAGCTGCTCGCGCGGCTTGGCGAGGCCGGGGTTCCCTCGGGCATCGTGCGCACCCTGGATGAGGTCTACGCCTGGGATCAGGTCCGCTCCCAGGGCCTGGCCTTGGACGTGCAGCACCCGCTGCTCGGCGAGATCACCCTGCCGGGTGCACCGCTGCGCTTTTTCGAGGAACACGCCGAGGTCACCCGCACCGGGCACACCGCGCCGCCGCTGCTCAACGAGCACGAAGCGCAGATTCGCCAGTGGCTCGGTGCAGACGCCACCCAGGGGGCCCGATGAGCACCGCCACCGTCGCCAAGGTGCAGCGGATCAGCGCCCGGCAGATGCTGGAGGAGGTCCTGGATGCGCAGAGCTTCACCAGTTGGGACGAGCCGGCCGATTATTCGTTTGCCGGTCCCGACTACCGCCAGCAGCTCGAGCAGGCGGCCGTTCGTTCCGGGGCAGATGAAGCTGTCATCACCGGCGTCGGCCAGATCAACGGCCGAGACGTCGCCGTGGTGCTCTCCGAGTTCGATTTCCTGGCCGGTTCCATTGGGCGCGCGACCGCCGCGCGGATTGTCGCGGCCTTTGAACGGGCCACCGAGCTGGGCCTGCCGGTCTTGGCCTCGCCTGCCTCCGGCGGCACCCGGATGCAGGAAGGGACCCCGGCCTTCGTCTCCATGGTGCACATCACCGCGGCGGTCAAAGCCCACACCGAGGCGTCGCTGCCGTACCTGGTGTACCTGCGCCACCCCACCACCGGCGGAGTCATGGCTTCCTGGGGGTCGCTGGGGCACATCACCATTGCGCAGCCCGGCGCACTGCTGGGGTTCCTGGGCCCGCGAGTTTATGAGACGATCTACCGCCAGCCGTTCCCGGACGGGGTGCAGGTCTCGGAAAACTTGAAAAACCACGGCATCATCGACGCCGTGGTGCCCTTGAGCGAACTGGCCGGGATTGTCAGCCGGGCACTGGATATCCTCAGCCCGGCCGAGGTCGCGGCAGGTCCTTCGCACACACCGCAGGCCACCGAACGGGTGCTCACCGAAGAACAGGTCTGGGCGGCGGTGAGCGCCACCCGGCTGCCGCGACGCCCCTCGGTGCGCCACATCATCAAGTACGCCACCAGCGACTTCCTGCAACTCTCGGGAACCAGCGAGGGGGCCAGCGATCCGCGGATGTACCTGGCCTTGGCTCGTTTCGGCGGGCAACCGGCGGTGGTGGTGGGCCAAGACCGGGCGCTGGCTGCCGGCACCGGCTCCGAGGAGCCCATGGGCCCGGCCTTCCTGCGGGAGGCCCGGCGGGGAGCCCAACTGGCCCAGAACCTCGGGATCGCCTTGATCACCGTGATCGACACAGAAGGGGCGGCCTTGAGCGTCGAGGCGGAGGAAGGCGGAATGGCCGGCCAGATCGCCAGGTCGCTGGACACCCTGATCACCCTGCGGGTACCCAGCGTTTCGGTGCTCTTGGGCCAGGGGACCGGCGGCGGAGCGCTGGCCCTGCTCCCGGCGAACATCTCCATTGCGGCGGCCAGCTCCTGGCTTTCCCCGCTGCCGCCGGAGGGTGCCAGCGCCATCATGTTCCGCGACACCGAACATGCAGCGGCCCTGGCTTATAGCCAGCGCACCGACGCGTTTTCGCTGCGCCGGGCCGGCATAGTGCAGGTCATCGTGCCCGAAGAGTACGATGTGAGCACGGCACCGCGGCGTTTCTCCCAGGAAATGGGGCAGGCGATCAGCGACGCACTGCACCAGCTTGCACAGGTTGACCCCGGCACCCTGCGCGGCGACCGGGCGGCGAAATACGCCTCGATCACCCCGGGCGGTGCGCCGAACTAAAGCAAGCTCAACGAAAGGCGGATGGCTGGTTTGACACCCGAACTCACCGAGGCCCACTACCGGATCATTGCCGCCTTGCAAGTTGACGGGCGGGCCACCTGGCGCAAGATCGCAACCGTTCTGGACATGCCCGAACGCTCGGTGGCCCGTCACGGCGCATGGCTGCTGGAGAACGGGCTGGTGAAGGTCGCAGCCATCCGCCACCGCAAACACTCGCTGTTGCTGGCATGCAGCTGCGCGCCGGGAACCGTTCGTATTGCCAGCGAAACCTTATCCGCCCGGGAAGACACAAGTTTTTCCTATCAGGTCACCGGGCGCGAGGACCTGGTTGCCGAGCTTCACTACAGCGGCGACATCACCGATATGCTCTCCTTGCAGCTTCCTGCCACACCAGGGGTGTCCTCGTTGGTGGTGTACCCGATCCTCAAGTTCTTCAAGACCATCCGCGGCTGGCGGATGGGCTCGCTGACCGCGGTGGAGGAACAGGCGCTGCGCAAGGAAGCCGACCCGATCCTCTTGCGCACCCTGCCTGATCTGGGTGCCAAGGACGAACTGATCATTGCGGTGCTGCGCGAGGACGGACGGGCGAGTATTGAATCCATTGCGCGCCGCGTGGCGATGAGTGAAACCTCCGTGGCCCGCCGGATCGACTGGCTGCTGGGAAACAGCCTCATCTCGATTCGCGCGCTCGTCGAACCCTCGGTGGTTGGTTTGCCGGTCGAAGCGCTGCTGTGGGTGTCCACCACGCCCAGCAAAATTGATTCCCTGGGACAGAAAATGGCCGCCCGCCCCGAGGTGCGTTACGCCGCCGCGGTGGCCGGGGATTGCCAACTGGTGGTTAACGTGACCGTGGCCAGCCAAGCGGCGCTGTACAACTTCATCTCGGATAACGCCTGGGACGATTCACTGATGCAGGTGAAAACGTCATTGGTGGTTCAAGCGCGTAAACGCGGGGGGCAACTCGTTGACCAGGCGGCCGGAAGTTATCTCACGAACACCCTTAGCAGATAGGCTGCCGCACACCAAGACTGTGTGAGCTGTCTGTCTTTCACACAGCGCCCAAAGGGTGAGTTAGGTAAACGCCACAAGAACTTTTTGCGCAGTGGCGATCATAATCTGTCATAAGGGCCAATGCGCGCCATAGAGCGCAAAATTTGGCCTATTCTCACGAAGTAGAAGGCAGCGCAGGATACTTCTGCCACCGGTGAACCATCGGTTCGCGCTGCACAGGTGAGAGGACACACAGGGTTGGCCAAGGGCAAGAACCAGGAGATCGCCACGCCGGAGAGTGCGTGGAGGAAACGCAAAGACGCGTGGGAGCACCTGGGATATGTACTCAGTGAGATTTCATCCACTGCGCAAGAGGATTCACGACGACGTGAAAATGAACGGGAGGCCCGGCGTTTGCTGGCCTTGCTTCGAGCGATCGAACCCTATTGGGCGAATCCTGGGCTTGAATACTTCACCCAGGTGGCGACCCTGATCGCCGAAGGGCGCAGCGAAACCGCCACACGGCTGGTCTACCAGGCCAACCAGGGATTCAGGGCGTATACCCAGTACTTCGACGCCGACGGCCATGATCTCGGTGCCGGGGAGAGCCCCGAGCGTTCGGCGGCCCAAGGCCAGGAGCAGCTGCCCGGGGCGCGCAACGTCCCGCAGGTTGAAATCCTGCTGGTAGACAACGGGCCGGCCGAGGAAATTGAGCGCTTCAAGGAAGAAATCCTGGAACAACGCCAGGGAACCGACCCGTTCCACTACAACTTCGTGGTGGTGCCCAGCGTTCAGGATGCGCTGGTGGCGATCGTGGTGAACCCCTCCATCCAGTCGGTGGTGCTGTCGGCCCGCTATACCCTGGCGTCCAGTCGCAAGCTCAGCACCACCCTGCACGGTTTCATCACTGGGCGGATGGCCGGATATTTCACTTCCGGCCATCAGATTCAGGGGTTGCTGGACCTGGAGCAAATCCTGGAGAAGTTGCGCCCGGAGATTCCGGTGTACCTGATTGCCGGGGTGGCATTGGAATCCATTGCCCACGAAATCACCGGGCGGTTTCGCCGGATCTTCTCACGCAACGACTGCATGGACTTGCACCTGTCGATCCTGGCCGAGATCACCGACCGGTATGACACCCCATTTTTCGCGGCCTTGCAGAAACACGCCAAACGCCCCGGCGGGGTGTTCCATGCGTTGCCGATCTCCCGGGCGGCCTCGGTCAAGAATTCGCCGTGGGCGCGCGACCTGGTGGACTTCTACGGCAAGAACTTGTTGCTGGCCGAAACCTCGGCCACCTCCGGCGGCCTGGACTCGCTTTTGGATCCGCAGAGCTCCATCAAGAAGGCCCACGAGCTGGCCGCGCGGGCCTTCCAAAGCCACCGCACCTACTTTGTCACCAACGGCACCTCAACCGCGAACAAAATCGTGCATCAATCGATCCTCGCCCCCGGGGACATCGTGCTGGTGGATCGCAACTGCCACAAATCCCACCACTATTCGCTGGTGCTGGCCGGGGCTAATGTGAGCTACCTGGAGGCCTACCCGCTGAACGAACACTCAATGTACGGGGCCGTCCCGTTGGAGGAAATCAAGGGGCGTCTGCTGCAGCTTCGCCGCGAGGGCCTGCTGCACAAGGTCAAGATGCTGACCCTGACCAACTGCACCTTTGACGGGATCATCTACGACCCGCGCCGGGTCATGGAGGAATGCCTGGCCATCAAGCCGGACCTCGTATTCCTTTGGGATGAAGCCTGGTTCGCCTTTGCCGGCTTCCACCCGATCTACCGCCAGCGCACCGGGATGACCGCCGCGGCACGCATGGAAGCCGAGCAGCAGACCGCGGCGTACCGGCAACGGTATGCCGCCCAGCAAGCCAGCCTGCCGGCACCGGGTACTGCCCAGGAGCCGGAAAACGACGACTACTGGTTGCGCACCCGGCTGATCCCGGATCCAGAACAGACCAGGCTGCGGGTCTACAGCACCCAATCCACGCATAAAACCTTGACCTCCCTGCGCCAGGGGTCGATGATTCACATCTACGATCAGGATTTTGCGGTCAGGAACCTGAATACGTTCCGCGAAGCCTACATGACTCACACCTCGACCTCTCCGAACTACCAGATCCTCGCGTCGCTGGATATCGGGCGCCGCCAGGCCGAACTTGAGGGCTACTCGCTGGTGCAACGGCAGGTCGACCTCGCCCAGTCGATCGCCCGGGCGGTGAGCCGCAATAAGCTGCTGCACAAGTATTTCCGGATTCTGAACACCGCGGACCTCATCCCTGAGGCCTACCGCGAATCCACCACCGCGAACCCCGTCAGGGATGGCCTGGCCGTCTGGGACAAGTCGTGGCAGCATGATGAGCTGGTGGTGGACCCTTCCCGGCTGACACTGGATATCAGCCGGACCGGCGTGGACGGCGATACGTTTAAACACACCTATCTGATGGACGGCCACTCGATCCAGGTCAACAAAACCAGCCGCAGCTCGGTGCTGTTGATGACCAACATCGGCACTACCCGTTCGGCCGCGGCGCACCTGATCGAAGTGCTCGTTAAAATTGCCGAGGGACTTGAACGGCAAAGCCGGATCGACGGCCGGGTCTTGGCCATGGGAACCGCCGAAAGCCCCGGGAAGGTCCCGCTGCCTGATTTCAGCTGTTTCGCCCCGGAATTCGCCGGGGGAGGCGGTAGCGGCAACATGCGCGCCGCCTACTATTTGACCTACCGGGATCCGGCCACGCAGTTCCTCTCCTCGGCCCAGGTCAAGGAGCACCTCGGGGCTGGGCAACGGGTGGTATCGGCGGTGTTCGTGACACCCTACCCGCCGGGTTTCCCGGTTCTGGTTCCGGGACAGGAAATCACCTTGGGGATCATGCGCTACATGGACCTGCTTGATACCCGCGAAATCCACGGGTACCACCCGGATTTGGGGTACCAGGTGTTCACCAGCCAAGCACTGCGAGAATACGCGCTAGAGGGATAACGGCGGCACCAGCAACACCCCGGACTCCAAGCGGAGTCCGGGGCGTTGCTGTAGTGTTTCTGCGCGAGCAGCGAAACCTAGGCAGGTCGTCCCAGGTGCCGTGCCACGGCCTCGAATGCTCGCAGGGTGGGGAACAGCTTGGACGCGTCCTGCGGCAACGGCCAGCTGGAAAGCTTGACGGCCACGAGCTTGACCAACGGGTCCATGTAGATCATCTGCCCGTGGATGCCCAAGGCCACCGCCGCATTGGTGGCGGGATTAGGGAACCAGATCTGATTCCGGTACCGGCCCCCGGGCATCAAGTTATCACCCGGCGATTCGGCAAAGGCCGCGAACAGCTCGTCGCTTTGCCTGAACGTGTCATCGATCCATGCTTGGGAGATGATTTGTTTACCGTTCAAGGCCCGCCCGCCATTGACGTAGAGATGGCCAAAACGCGCCAGATCCCGCAAGGTGGTGTTGAACCCGCCGTCGAACATGCCGGTGCCGAACTGATCCACGCCCATCAGAAGGTCCTGCTGGGCTCCGAGCTTCGACCAGACGTACTCGGAGAGCAGTTGCTGCATGGGCGCCCCGCCGGCGGTTTCGCAGATCCAGCCCAACACGTCGGTCTCGCATGAACGATATTCAAAAGGTCCGCCATGCGGCCCCTTGGATTTCAGCGTCAGCAGGAAGTCGTACATGCCGATCGGGCCGATCGACCCGCGCTCCGGGGCCCAGCCAATGGCCTCTTCCAGCAACCTCACCTCGGCGTTGGGGTCCAGGTACTCTTCGGAGAATTGGATCCCCGAACGCATATCCAGGATGTCGCGTACCGTGGCCCCCGCGTAGCCGCTGCGTTCCAACGACGGAACATAGCTGCACAGCGGACGGGTGACATCCAAGAGCCCCGCGTCACTCAGTGCCCCGGCCAGGGTTCCCACCAAGGTTTTGCTGACCGACATCAGCAGGTGATCACTTTGCGCGGTCATGGTGTTGTAGTACTTCTCCCACAGGATCCGCCCGTCGTGAATGATCAGGATCGCGTCGGTGTTGGTCGCATGGATGACCCCGCGCACCGTGAGCGCAGGGTCGGTGTAACTGGACTTGGCGACCTCCAATTTCCCGAGTTTTTCCTCGGCCAGCGGCAACTTCACAATCGGCCCGTCTCCGCGCGAAACCCGCACGGTGGGATGGATGCGCGCAATATTCTGGAAAGAGCGTTTAACATTCTGCGGCGCCTGCCAATTCGCGATAGACAGGGCACCTTTCTGCTCCAGTGGTACGGGTGGAGCGCCACCTCCGGGGTGACCGGCCGAATCAGCTTCCATTCTCATTTGGGGGAACGTCAATGCCCTTGTACTGGGAACGGATGGAAGAAATGAAGTGCTTGGCGTCGATGGTGAGTTTGGTTTTCTTTTTGCCTTCGTACTGCAGCTTGGCCTTGGTGACCAGGACCCCAAGATCGGCTCCCTTCCAACGGTAGTCGTGCTCGCCGTAGATACGGAGGAAAAAGGCTTCCTTGTGGTTCTGCAACTGGTGCCAGTCCAGTGCCGAGCGTGAGAATTGAAGTTTGCCCCGGGAATCGAGGTAGTAGTTTCCGGTGCGCGGTGCATGGGTCAGATACTGGAGAATGTCATCGGTTTCCTTGATGATCATGTGGCTCCACACATCGGCACCCGACATCTCCTGCCACCGCTCGTTGATCTCATCAACATCCAGCTTGAAATCCACATCGAGGTATTCCAACAGGTGGAAGAGGAACAACGGAACGTCCGCGTAGGCTCCGGCGGTGACATTGGTGATGGCGCTGGCCCCGGAGATCCGCGGATTCAGTTCACCCAGGTAGACCTCGTCGGTATCGGTGTCAACCAGCACATCAACCTCGAAGAATCCGCGGTAACCGGTTTTCTGCAGGCCGCTGCCGACATTTTGCACCAGCTCGATGGCCCGCGCCCGCTGCGAGTCCGTGAGGATGTCGGGGTGCATCTCATTGCCGCACCAGCCGCCCTTGTAGGGGGTGAGTTCCTTGTAACCGGCCAATTCGGTCAGGATCGGACCCACCACGGTGCCGCAGCGCGTCAGCACCGCCTCCACGGCCACCGGCTGGTTGTTGATCCGCTTCATGACCTTCAAATCTTCGCCGAGAATGTACTTCGAATACTGGTTCCAGTTCTCTTCGTTGGCGATGAAGAAGGTTGTTTTACCCGAATCCCCGTACGGGGTCTGGGCCACCAGATCTTCCCCGAGCTTGCCCTTGCGTGCCAGGGACATCAGCTCGGAATAGCTTGAGGCGGTGCCCAGCACGTTGGGCACCGAGGCGGCCCCGGCGGCGTTTCCCAGTTTGGTGGTCACAATTTTTGAATCAAGTTCCGTGCGCAGCGAAGCCGGCGGCAGGATCAGGTCGTAACCGAGTTCTTCACAGATGGACTCGGTGTCTTCGTTGAAAAACACCATGGCGACCTTGGGCCTAGGCCCGCCCACGGTGCGCTGTGAATCGATGAATTCACGGACCTCGGAGTTTTCAAGCAACCAGTTGTTGATGTCCTCGGCGCTTTCAAAATCGACATAGGGTTTCTCGCTCGGGGTGAAGACCCGCGGATGCTGCCCGTCCCACCCGTCGTAATAGGTGATGTAGCTGAACTTGCGAACCCAACGGTCCAAACCCAGCAGGTTTACCGGGGTCGCCCCGATGAAATAGATCGGTGTTTGGTTGGTGCGGAAAAAATGCCGCACCTCGCTCATGTTTTTCAGCTGCCGACCAAAGGGCAGGACCCGGGCGGTCGCCTCGGGATGAGGCTCGTCGTTGTAGGCGGCGTCCATCGCAACATTTGCGTTGAGGTTTTCGGTCGCCTGAACATGCTGGCGGAGTTTGGACAGTTCGCTGGGTTTAGGTATCCGGGGGCGGGAAGCGTGGGACGAAGCTTCAAGAATGTTGGCCATGTCGGTTGTCGGGTCCTTCTCAAACGGTCAAGAGGCAGGGCATTGCGCGCACAGTGCGTGACAGTTTTATGCTCAGGTGCGCGGGTGAGCACCGGGACACCGCGTGGTGAACGCCCGATGAATATTCCCTAGCTTGATCCGTTACCGCCGGTTGACATGGAAAGCAGCGCGCGCAACCAAGCATTGCGACGCAAGATGACAACTGCATGACACACCGCAGGCCGGCGGTTTGAATCAAAACCGCCGGCCTGCGAAGTGCTTTTAGTGTTTGACCGTCGCCGCGAAGTCGGTCTCTTCGAACGTGAAACCCGCGTCCTTGAGTATCTCGCTGGTGACCTTGCGCCCGGTCAGGATCACCCGCGCGTTGGTCCCCATCACCGCTGCCCCCATCGTAGGGATGAAGCTGCCGGTGGGCAGGCCCGGCATGCCGGCCAACGAGCGCAGCGACGCCATCACTTCTTCATTGCGCAGCGGGTTCGGCGCCACGGCATGCACCACGCCGTCGGGGATCTCAGGGGGCTCCAGGCGCAGCAGGCAGCGGATCACCCGCAGCCAGTCTTCCATCCCGATCCAGCTGAACCACTGTTTACCGTGGCCGAGTTTGCCGCCAAGCCCGGTGTTGGTCAGCATGTTCAGCGGGCCAAGCAGCGGCGCATCCGGATGCATGACCAGGGAGGTGCGCAGGATGTATTGGTGCTGCGCATTCACCTGGGCCTGGGTGAAGGCCTTCTCCCAGGCCGCTGCGACCCCGGTCATTTCCGGCAGCGCGCGCTCGCCGGTGGGGATGGGGCTGGACTCGGTGAGTTCGGCTTCACCGGCGTCGGAGAAGATGGCGGTGGTGCTTGACTGGATCCAGGTGGCCAGCGGGCGTCCCTTGGCGGTTGCTTCGGCCAGGGTCCGGGTGGTGCGCACCCGTGAATCGGCCAGCTGAGCAATGTTTTCCGGAGTGTTGCGTTTATCGACCCGCTCTCCGGCCAGATTCACCAGATGCACCGGGCGGTCGCTGGCGAAAGCCGAGGACCACGGTCCTTGGTGTTGCCCGTCCCAGATGTACTGTTCTGTGGGGAAATCGGCCTCGCGGGTCCGGGAGAGCACCACCACCGAGGCCCCGCGGCAAACCAGGTCGGCGGCCAGGTTGCGGCCCAAGAATCCGCGCCCTCCGGCAATCACCACGTGCGCGTCGAGTTTGATGTGGGCGGTGTGCGCCACCAGTCGGTAGAGCCGGGCGGCGGCCACCGAAAAGTCTTGGCAGATATCTTTGCCTACGGTGAATTTGAATGCGGTGGTGCCGGGCCCATTCAGCTCAACCGTGAATAGCAGCAGGCAACCGCCGGTTTGTTCCTCAACCCGCCAACGCAGGACCATGGATCCACCGGGTTGCGGTTGGGTGAACTCGACCAGCCGGGCAGCCTGGTTGCGGCGGGTGATCGATCCGGACGGCGCGGTGGCACGATGCAGCGGGCCAAAAAGTTTGCCCGGGGGCAACAGATCGACCTTGGTGCCCACCCCTCGCTGGTCGTCGTGCACGCTGAAGTTCAGTTGCTTCATCCACTGCCCGGTCTGTGCAAGGTTTCCAACGATCGAATAGACCGCGTCGGCGCTTGCGGCCAGGAACTGAGACTCGGTGCGCTGCCAGTGCGTGAACTTGGTGGTGCTGCTCATCGAGATTCCCCCTGCGTCTTGGAGCTTTCCGTTTATCCCAAGGCTACGCGGTGAAGTGTGTATTGGAACGCAAGACAAGGGAGGATGAGGAAAAGATTTCCTGGCGGCGGAGACGAACGAATCGGTCCACACATTTTTCAAGGCGCGGGCACCGATAGTTTTTGCGAGGTACCGAGCTCAGCCGAAACCTATGCATTCGCCACTTCCTCGCTTGAGCGGAGGCTTGTTTCACATAAGCTGAAGATTTATTTTTGATAAATGAAAAGTCCGCATTCTGCGCTGGCTCCGCTCTTGCGCTCCAACCTCCAAGGCGACCTTCTCGCGATCTTGTTGTTGACCCCTGATCGTGAGTACAGTTTGACCGAGCTGACTGAACGAACATCTTCTCACGCAGCGTCTGTTCATCGTGAGGTTGAAAGATTCGTCAAATCCGGTCTATTGCTCGACCGACGTGTCGGACGGACGCGAGTCATCAGGGCCAACACCGAAGCCCGGCTATACGTTCCAACCCGCTCTATGATCGATCTGACTTATGGGCCGAAGGTGGTTATCGAACACGAGCTTGCGCAGGCTGAGGGTGTTGAGCAGGCATATATTTTTGGTTCGTGGGCATCGCGCTACATGGGAAACGATGGACCTGAGCCCAACGATATCGATGTGCTCATCGTCGGCGATATAACTCGAAGAAAATTGGCGGAGGTCGCGGAAAACCTTACAGATCTTGCTGGCCGTGAGGTGAATTTTCAGAGAGTCTCCGCCGACGCTTGGCTAGCTTCGGTCGACCCCTTCGTGACCACAGTTAAGAACGAACCAATAGTCCAGCTGGCTTTGAAAGAAAACAATGATTCTTAGGTGGGAAAAGCGCCGCGCGGAAATCGACATGTTGCTTTCGGAAAACAAGCTGTCCAGGGTTGAGCCGAACATGGTTTGGGCTCTTAGGCTAATTGACATCGCCGAGGAATAAATCGTCGCAGCAGACCTGATCCTGGAAGTTTCCCCGCTAACTGCGTTTCAAACCTACTACGATGCTTTGCGCAAAATGGTAGACGCGCTCCTGGTCAACCAAGGCCTGCGAAGAGCTGCTGCTGGTGGTCATGTTGTTCTCCAGCGATCTATCGCCGCACAGCTGGACCCTCCACTGGGAGAGCTTGTTAAAGATTTTGGTTGGATGCGGCAGCTGCGCAATGCGGGAGACTACCCAGTTCCTGAGAAAGCCCTAGCCAACCTGCTGGACGCAAAGGAGGCGGCCGAAGTGGCAAAAGGGCTGCTCGATAAGATTCGCCAGCTAGTAGACCAGATGCCGGTGTACTAGGCAGAGGCTACGTCGGGGAAAACGCTGGGAACCGAGGAACCGCGGAATCGAGCGGTTCCCAGCGTTTTCTCCTTTCTTTGCTCTGGCTACGAACTCCTGTTTTTCAGGTGTTGGTCCACAAAATCCATTGCACGGTGCCGCACCGTGGTCGGCATGGCCAGTAGTTCGAAGGGTTTGATCCTCAAGTTCCCTCGTGCTGGCCTTACGTTGCGCGGCGGTGGAGTGTTCGGCTTTCACGACCGCGTCTGCCCTGGCTGACCGGTCTTCGGCGGGGTAGGTGAGCGGGCCATGGTGGTGGATAGGCACCAGATCAGGTGTGTGGCGAGCATGCATTGCGTTGATGCCCCTGGCCATTGGGGGCCGCATTCCGCGCCTGAGTAGCTAGGGCTTCCACCGTGGCCCTGGTTTCCGCGGTTTCCGCGTAGGTCACTGAGAGTATAGAACGTGTACTAGCAATCGTGGACGCTTCGCCCTGTGAAGCACGAACCCACTGAAATCCTGCCCGCCTCACGGCATGGACGGGTCAATGATTCTTCTTCTTTCAAGAGGAAGAGGCAGTCGGAGTTTGTAACCATTGCCCCTGGGAGCCCCAGGGGCAGCGGTGTACTAGGCGGTGACCTTCGCTCCGAGTTCCTTTTCCATCTCGGTGAATTCGGCCTGGATCTCGGTATTGGGACGGTAGGTTTTCAGCGAAACCAGCCACGCGACAATCAGGTTGATGGCGAAGCCCGGAACGATTTCGTACATATTATCCGACAGCACTTCGATGTTGCCCCAGACGAAGACCACCACGGCGCCGCAGACCATGCCGGCGAAGGCCCCGATAGCGGTGAGTTTTCGCCAGTACAGGGCCAACAGGACGATCGGTCCGAACGCCGCCCCGAATCCGGCCCAGGCGAAAGCCACCAGATCCAAAATGGAGGAGTTCGGGTTCAGCGCCAGGATGGCGGCAATCAGCGCGATCACCAGCACCCCGGTGCGTCCAAGCATCACCAGCGCCTTGGGCGAGGCCTTGCGGCCGGAGATGTTGTACAGGTCTTCGACCAGCGCCGAGGAACAGACAATCATCTGCGAGGACATGGTGGACATGATGGCCGCCAATACCGCGGCCAATACCAGACCGGCCACAAATGGGTGGAAGAAGATCTGGCTGAGCAGCAGGAAAACGGTTTCGCTTCCGGCCACACCCAGCGGTTCCTTGGCAAAGTAGGCAATACCGATCAGCGCCGTCGCCACGGCACCGGCCGAGGTCAAGAACATCCAACCGATGCCGATGCGACGGGCCACCTTTGCCTCGCCCGGGGTGCGCAGGGCCATGAAGCGCACAATGATATGCGGCTGGCCAAAGTAGCCCAGACCCCATGCGGCGGTGGAGAAGATTGCGACGACGGCCAAGAACCAACCGTTCTCGTCAAACGATGAGAACAGGTTGAAGGCGATGGGATTCACCTCGGTGATTCGGGCACCCAGCGTGGAAAAGCTGCCCATCTGGATGACGGCGACAATTGGCACCGCGATCAGCGCCGCGAACATCAGCAGGCCCTGGGCCACGTCGGTGAGCGAGGCACCAAGGAATCCGCCAAACAGCGTGTAAAGCAGGGTGATTACCGCGACAAACAGCATTCCGTTCAGGTACGGCCAGCCAAAGGACGCTTCAAAGAACTTGCCGGCGGCCACCATGCCGGAGGAGACGTAAAAGGTGAAAAACACCAGGATGATCAGCGCTGAACCGATCCTCAGCAGGTGGTTTTTGTCCTTGAGGCGTTTTTCGAAGAAGCTGGGAATGGTGATGGCGTTCTGCGCGATCGCAGTATAGGAACGCAGCCGCGGCGCCACGAACTTCCAGTTCAGCCAGGCTCCGATGAGCAAGCCGATGGCAATCCAGGATTCGTGCAGGCCGCCAATGTAGATGGCGCCGGGAAGCCCCATGAGCAGCCAGCCGGACATGTCCGAGGCTCCGGCGGACAGTGCCGCCACCCAGGGTTTCAGGCCGCGGTCGGCCAGCATGTAGTCGTCGATGTTGTTGGTGCGTCGATATGCCATATATCCGATGCCGAGCATGGCACCCATATAGATAACGATCGCGATGATCTGGAAGGTTTGGTTGGACATGGTTCCTCATTACCGGTTGTGCCCACCGAGTGATGTTGTGGGGCGGGACGCGGACAGTGCGGTGTGGGTCACCACTATTGCACCTTCGCTCCGGTTTGTCGCGTGCCTAACAGGGAGTCGTTACCTTTTTGTGATCCAACTCATCGATCCAACGGCTCTGCCGGAGATGGAGCCAGGGAACCTTGTTCATCACTCATCCCGGGCTGGCGGTGCAACAGCGAACGCACCGCCTGCATGGCAGGGGATAACACCGAAGAATGACGTATGGCGGTGAAGATCGTGCGCATCGGGGCCCCGGGCAGCTCCACGGTGCGCAGGGCTCCGGGGTCGCTGCGCAAGACCAGGGCCGGCAGCAGGGCGACGGCATTGCCGGAGGCCACCAGTTGCATGTGGGCTTGGAGGTCAGCGGATTCGTAGCGCACATCAGGTTCAAAGCCGGCCAAGCGGCAGGACTGTTCGGCCCAATGCCGGCTGGCGGCACCTTCCGGCTCCATCACCCAGGGTAGCTGCGCGGCCTGCTGGATGGTGCTGACACGATCAAAAACTGCATTCCCTTCCACTCCCGGGGCGGGCAGGGCCAGGCGAATCGCATCATGCGTCAGCACTCGTCGGTCCAGGTTTTGATAGTGCGGGGCGGCATGCCCAGGGTATTGTTCGGCAACCACCAGATCAAAGTTCCGGCTACTGGTTTCGTGCAGTGCCGCAGCGGGCTCTTGCTGGCTCATCTCCACCCGCAACTGCGGGTAGGTGGTGCGCAGCTCGCGCAACACCGGCGGCATCAACGCCAGCATGGCGGTTTGGAAGACTGCCAGCCGCACGGTGCCGCTGACCGTTGACAGGGTGGAGGCCAGGGCCGCTTCGGCGCGTTCCATGGAGTCCAGCAGTTCCTCGGTGTGGGCCACCAGCACCTGGGCCTGCGGGGTGAGCTGCAAGGTGCGTCCGGTACGGCGCAACAGCTGAACCCCGGCTTCGGTTTCCAGCTGGGTGAGCTGCTGGGACACCGAAGACGGGGAGTAGCTGAGCACGTCGGCGACCTCCGCGATGGTTCCGCGGATGCTCAGCTCCCGGAGCAAACGTAAACGTCGCAGTTCAAGCAAGGTTTTACCGCCTCAAATCAGGGAAATTCGTCTCTTGGCAGATACATTAGCAAACCCGAACGAAATCCTTCGGTTTTGTTCACTTTTGCTTAACGCAGAAAAGATAGATACTCGATCTTGCACACAGCTACGCGTGGCGCGCGATTCCAGACCGGAGCAGGCGGCCAGCACAGCCCAAAACGACCTGAGCGTTCGGTGCCGAACCACCTGTACGAATCGCATCGAAGGGACCACAAGTGTCTTCTATCAACTCCCAGCCCACCGTGCCGCCGGCCGTCGACGCCGCCGGCAACTCGTTGACCACCCCGGCCGAACTGGCCGACGACGTCATCGCGCTGGTCCGCCGCTGGCTCACCGAAGCCGCGCAGTTCCCCGCGGACGCCTCCGCCGCCCGCCTGGCCGGGGTCTTGAAGGACCCCAACGGCCTGGATTTCACCGTTGGATTTGTCGACGGGGTGATCCGTCCCGAGGACCTGAACGTAGCGGCCGCCAACCTCAAGGCACTGGCCCCCAAGGTTCCCTCGTTCCTGCCGTGGTACATGCGCAAGGCCGTGGGCCTGGGCGGCTTCATGGCACCAATGGTGCCGCAGGTGGTGGTCCCGGCAGCCCGCAAGGTGCTGCGCGAGATGGTTGGACACCTGATCATTGACGCGTCCGACGCCAAGCTGGGAGGTGCGATCTCCAAGATCAAACGCGAAGGCGTGAACCTGAACGTCAACTTGCTCGGCGAGGCCATCTTGGGCGAGGGCGAAGCCGCCCGCCGGCTGGAAGGCACCACCAAGCTTTTGGCCCGCGACGACGTGGACTATGTCTCCATCAAGGTCTCGGCCACCGTGGCCCCCCACAACCACTGGGCCTTTGACGAGGCGGTGGAGCACATCATCGAGAAGCTCAAGCCGCTTTACGAGCTGGCCAACCGGGGGAGCAAGAAGAAGTTCATCAACCTGGACATGGAAGAGTACAAGGACCTGGAGCTGACCATTGCGGTCTTCACCCGGATCTTGTCCATGGATGAGTTCACAAACCTGGAAGCCGGGATCGTGCTGCAGGCCTACCTGCCGGACGCCTTGGGCGCCATGATCCAGCTGCAGGACTTCGCCGCCCAGCGTGTGGCCGCCGGCGGCGCGCCAATCAAGGTGCGTGTGGTTAAGGGCGCGAACCTGCCGATGGAAACCATGGAAGCGGACATCCACGGCTGGCCGCTGGCCACCTGGCACTCAAAGCAGGACTCGGATACCAGCTACAAGATGGTGATCGACTACTCGCTGCGCCCCGAGCATGTGAAAAACGTGCGTATCGGCGTGGCCGGCCACAACCTGTTCGACGTGGCACTAGCGTGGTTGCTGGCCAAATCCCGCGGGGTCACCAAGGGCATCGAATTCGAGATGCTGCTGGGTATGGCCACCGGCCAGGCCGAGGCGGTCCGCCGCGAGGTCGGCGAGCTGCTGCTCTACACCCCGGTGGTCCACCCCGAAGAGTTCGACGTGGCCATCGCCTACCTGATCCGCCGGCTCGAAGAAGGAGCCAGCCAGGAAAACTTCATGTCTGCAGTTTTTGAACTGGAGAAAAACGAGGCATTGTTCCAGCGCGAGAAAAACCGTTTCCTGGCCTCCCTGGAGTCCATGAGCGCAACGGTGCCGGCACCGCACCGCGTGCAGAACCGCCAGGTTGCCGACGCGGCGCTGGAACCGAAGGTGCAGGCGCTGATCGCGGGCACCACCGACTTCTTTAACACCCCGGACACCGACCCGGACCTGAAAAACAACCGTGCCTGGGGCCGCGAGATCCTGGGCAAGATGCAGGCCTCCACCCTGGGCAAGGACCTGGTCGCGGCCAACACCGTCTCCTCGGCGGCGGAGCTGGATGAAGCCATGGCCATGGGGGTTGATGCCGCCGCCGACTGGCAGGCACTGGGCTCGGCCAAACGCGCAGAAATCCTTCACCGCGCCGGGGTCTTGTTCGAGGAGCGCCGCGCCACCCTGCTTGAGGTGCTGGGTTCCGAGTGCGGCAAAACCATCGACCAGGGTGACGTGGAAGTCTCCGAAGCGATCGATTTCGCCCACTACTACGCCCAGCGCGGCCTGGAGCTGGATACCGTGGACGGGGCGAAGTTTGTCCCCTCCAAGCTGACCGTGGTTACCCCGCCGTGGAACTTCCCCATGGCAATCCCTGCCGGCTCCACCCTTTCCGCGCTGGCCGCCGGCTCGGCGGTCATCATCAAGCCAGCCTCCCAGGCCGCCCGCGTTGGCGCCGTGATGGTCAAGGCGCTGTGGGATGCCGGAGTGCCCAAGGACGTGCTTCAGCTGGTGTTTGTCGGTGAGCGCGAGCTGGGGACCCAGCTGGTCTCGGATCCCCGGGTTGACCGCTTGATCCTGACCGGCGGTTACGAGACCGCGCAGCTGTTCCGCTCGTTCCGCAAGGACCTGCCGCTGCTGGCGGAGACCTCCGGCAAAAACGCCATCATCGTCACCCCGCATGCCGACCTGGATTTGGCTGCCAAGGACGTAGTGGCCTCGGCGTTCGGCCACGCCGGCCAGAAGTGCTCGGCGGCTTCGCTGGTGGTGCTCGTTGGTTCGGTGGCGACCTCGCGCCGGTTCAACAGCCAGCTGGTTGACGCGGTGAAGTCCCTGAAGGTCGGTTACCCGTGGAACCCGGAGTCCCAGATGGGCCCGTTGATTGGTGAACCGGGGGAGAAACTGGCCCGCGGACTGACCACGCTGGGCGCCGGGGAGCGTTGGGAAGTGAAGCCGCAACAGCTTGACGACTCGGGCAAACTGTATTCGCCAGGCGTGCGCTACGGGGTTCAGCGCGGCAGCGAATACCACCTGACCGAATACTTCGGCCCGATCCTCGGTGTGATGACCGCGCAAACCCTGGAAGAAGCCGTGGCCATGGTCAACGAGATCGACTACGGTTTGACCTCGGGACTGCACTCGCTGGATCAGGACGAACTGGGTTACTGGCTGGAAAACATCCAGGCCGGCAACATCTACGTCAACCGCGGGATCACCGGTGCCATTGTGCAGCGTCAGCCATTTGGCGGCTGGAAGAAGTCGGCCATTGGCGCCGGCACCAAGGCCGGCGGACCGAACTACCTGGTGGGCATGGGTTCCTGGGAAGATGCGAAGGTCACCCGGACCGCGGCACTGTCCGCCTTCGACCAGCGACTGCTGAACACCGCGGGTCTGGATGCCGCCCAGAGCGCATGGCTCTCCGATGCCTTGGGCAGCGACAAGCTGTGGTGGAACACCGAATTCAACCAGTCCAAGGATCGTTCGGGACTGCAGGCTGAACGCAACGTGTTCCGCTACCGCCCGGTGGATGTGACGGTTCGTTTTGAGAATGAAACCAGCGGCCATGGCATTGCCGAGGCATTGCGTGTCCTGTCGGCCGGTGTCACCGCAGGTTCGCGCCTGGTATTCTCCGCCGATATCGAGTTGCCGCGCGGTGTGCGCAACCTGCTGGCTGAGCATTCGGTGACCGTGGTGCGTGAAGATGCGGCGGCCTTCGCAACCCGGGCCGCTAAACTCGCGGCGAAAACCGGCCCCCAGTCCTCGGCCCGGATCCGCCTGATCGGTGGTTCGCTATCTGAAGTGGCCGAAGCGACCAACGGCAAACCGGATGTGGCGATCTATGCGTCGAATGTCACCGGCGCCGGACGCGTTGAACTGCTGCCGTTCCTGCACGAACAGGCCGTGTCGATCACCGCTCACCGTTTCGGCACCCCGAACCATCTCAGTGATTCGTTGATCTAGTCACCCAACGGTGCTCACCGACCGCATCACGTCGGGATCGGCCGCGGTGTGTTTTCCTTGTCTGGAAAACACACCGCGGCCTATTTTTTTTGACCAGTTTTTTTGATCAGGAAACAGTGCCCGAGCCCACGCACGGCATCTGAGTGATTGCCGGGCAGACGCCAATCGGATCTCACAGCGTGAACATCGAGGCGGCTTTCGCTTCAATCAGTTCCATGGCCTTGATGATAGTGGGCCGATTCCTTGCCCCGGCACGGGTGAAGCTGATGATTGGCCGCGACGGCTGGGCGCGCCCGGAAAGTTCGATCCGTTTGACGTCCCAGTCATGGTGGATGCGCGCCATCCGCGGCACCAGCGTGACCCCGAAACCGTGAGCCACCAGAGCCAGTCCGGTGTCCCATTCATCGGCAAAGTGGGCCGCATCCGGGGTGAAACCCGCGGCCTGGCAGGCATGCAACGTCAGCGGGTAGTAGGCACCCTCGGGGCGTCCGAGGATCCAACGCTCGTTGGCGGTGTCGGCCAGCGCCACACTGTTGCGCTGAGCCAGGGGATGATCTTTGTGCACCACAAGGTCCATCGGGTCATCGAGCAGCGGGCGTTGATCAAAACGCCCGTCTGAGACCGGTGGCAGGTCGGTGGTGCCGGTCAGCAACGCCAGGTCGGCGTCGCCGGTGAGCAAGAGGTTGATGCAACGCGCCGGTTCGGCTTCGATGACTCGCACGTCGAGGCCGGCAAACGCGTCGCGGACCCCGGCGGCCGCATGGGGCAGGAGATAGTTGGCGGCGGTGGCGAATCCGCAGACGGTGAAGATCCCGCTGTGCGAGCCTTCTTGAATCTCGGCGTAGGCACGTTCGGCTTGCGCAAAAAGCAGCTGGGCATGGCGCAGCAGGGTGCGAGCGGCCTCGGTGAGCCGCACGCTTCGGCCTTCGGACTCAAGCAACACCACACCCAGGTCCGCGGACAAAGCCTTCAGCTGGTGCGATACCGCCGACGGGGTGTAGTTCAAGGACCGTGCCGCGGCGGTCACCGTGCCATGGTGGGCCACCAATTGGAGCATCCGCAGGCGAGGATCAATCATGAAAAAATCGTACATGGAACTGGTGAAAAACATTCGCTTTTTATTCACGGTTTTCGCCCCGAGACTTGAACCATGAGATCCATTCACCGCGATGCCTTCACCGCGTTGTGCCTGCTGGTCCTGGTGACCGCCGTTGGTTATATCCCAGCCCCGATGTACCCCATGTACCAGGAGCTTTTTGGTTTCAGCGACCTGACGTTGACGCTGATCTATGCTGCGTACGCCACCGTGAGTGCGCCGGCACTGCTGTTTTTCGGACCGGCCGCCGATGCGTTGGGCAAACGAGCGGTGATTCAGGCCAGTATTGCGCTCTGCGCCGCCGGTGCCCTGTGTTTTGTGCTGGCAACCGGGCCGGGCATGTTGCTGCTGGGACGCGGCCTGTTTGGACTGGCCATTGCCGCGGCCACCGCCGGTGGCATGGCCTTGATTATCGAACGCACCGAACCGGCCAAGCTTGCCGTGGCGTCGGTGGCCTGCACTATCGCTTTTGTGGGAGGCACGGTGGTGGGATCTTTCCTGGCCGGAATGGTTGGAGAGTTTGTGCCGTTCCCGCGGTTCACTCCCTACATAGTTTTTATCGGTTTGATGGCCATCGGTTGGTGGCGTGCGCGCCGGATCGATTCGCCGCCGGTGCTCGCGCTGCGCGACTGGCGACCGGTCATGCCCCGGATCCCAGCCAACATCCGCACCCGGTTTATGTTGGCTTCCGGCGCTTCGGCCACCTCGTGGTTCGGGGTCACACTTTTTGTCTCGATCATCCCCACCCTGCTGGCGCGCAGCACCGGTATTAACCGGCCCTTTCTCACCGGCTGCGTGCTGGCCGCTATGCTCGCTTGCTCCATGCTGACTCAGCTGTTGGGGCTGCGCCTGTCGGCATTGACCATGCAGCTGTGCGGGCTGCCTCTGCTGCTGCTGGGTTTGCTGGGGCTGGCGCTGACCGACGGAGCCTCGCTGAGCATCACCTTGGTGTTCGCGGTGCTCTCCGGGCTGGGCCAGGGCCTGGCCTATAGCGGGGCCGGGGTGTCAATCGACCAGGTGACGAACCTTGAGAACCGAGCCTCGGTAACTTCGGCCTACTATCTTTCGGGCTATCTGGCGACCGGCGTTCCACCAATCATCGTGGGGGTCCTCACCATCTGGGTGCCGCTGGGCCAAGCCCTGTCATGGATCAGCTGGGTCGGCGTGGTGTTGGGCCTGCTGACCTTTGCCGGATTGTTGATCATGCGACGCCAGCAGGTGAAACCAGGCTTCTTCCTGACCGCCTGACCGCCTGACCGCCTGACCGGCTGTCCATCTTGAACGGCGGGAGCGCCGCTCCTCGGATAGTTGATTCGGAGTTAGCCGGTGATGCGTTTGGGGCCGGTGAACCGGGCCGCAATCAGGTCTGCCACGGCGGCCAGCAGGGCTGGGACAATATAGCGTGCAACGGTCACCGTGACGAATAGGGTGAAGGTTCCGGCAGCCGACTGGGCTACCGACTGAGCGGCGAAACCCATCCCTACGGTGGCCGCTAGTCCCACGAGCCACCCGGCGAGCTTGCGCTGGCGCAGGATAAACCAGCCGGTCATGCTCAGCACCGGTAGCAGCAGTCCCCAAACGGTGAAGTACCCTGCGTAGGCACCGGTGACGTCAAGGGCAGAAACCAGGAACCAATCGGCGTACTGAACCGCACCGAGCACTGGCAGTTTCAGTAAAACATCAAGGACCAGGGACAACAAGATCAGACCGATACCGAAAATCTTGGTGTCCTTGGACAGATCCAGCAGCCAGAAACTCGCCAGCACCACCAGGCGGATGGCCCACAAGGCAACCACCGACAAGACGCTGGTATCAAAAACGTAGTGCGCCGTGGCAAGCACCGTGGTGCCAATGATTCCGCAAAGGACCACGAGCCACACCACGATGAGTCGGGCGGACAAATTCACAAGGGCTTTCTCTTCTCGCACTGAAACGATTCTAGTCAGTGAGTCTGTGCACCGGCTGATCCGTGACTTTCTTTTCACCGACGTCAGGTGATCAAACTTCCAGTTTGATGGCCTTGCGCAGGGTCAGGGCTCCACCGGTGTGCATCACCGCGCGACGGTAAATCCGTTCAGAGAAGAGCAGGACGGCCCAACACACAACCAACAACACGGTGAGGGATAACAGGGCCTCCCACAACGGAACGTCCCCGGATAACATCCGGATGGGCATCGCCACCGAGGAAACAATCGGGATGTAGGAGGCGATCACCAGCAGGCTGCCCTTGGCGTAGATCCCAATGAACATGACCGCGACAAGCGCGCCGATGATCGGACCGCTGGACTGCTGAAGGTCCTCGGTCCGGGTGGCCAGGGCACCTAATGCCGCCCAGATTCCTGCCAGCAACAAAAAACCGCCAAGGAAAAAGACGATAAACCATCCGGCCACCGTGGACACCACACCCAGGAAAGGAATCTGCCCCGGAGCCAGGTAGGCTGCCAACAGGCCGACACCGAGGAACAGCAGGAGCTGAGCCATCGCCAGGATGACGTTTCCAATGATTTTTCCGGCCAGCAGCTGACGCAACCTGACGGTGCTGGCCAGGATCTCCACCACACGGTTTTGTTTTTCTTCAATGACCGAGTTGGCTATCGGCATCCCGAAAATCAAGGCGGCCATGTAAAACAGGAACGAGAATATCAGTGCCATGGCCTGGACCATGGAGGTTTTCTCGGCGTCACCTTGCAACTGAGCGGTTTTCAGGTCCGTTTCGCTGGGAAGCGCCGCAGGGTCCACTCCGTGGGCGGAGAGCACGTTGCGCGTGAGTACCGTGGTCATGGAGGTGGAAATCAGTTGCCGAAGCTCCGGATCTACCTCGTCGTATCCGGTTAATGTCAGTTCTCGCTGGTTGGCAGACGAAACCAGGGTCGCATCGACCTCCTGGGAGGAGAGCCGATCCCCGGCCTGATCCGCAGTTTCCTGGGAAATGGTGAGGCTCACGTTGTCCGGGCGCTGGTTTTGGGCCTCGGCGAGGACCTGATAGCTCAACGAATCGGTGGCAACCACGGAGAAGGTGGACGTTTTGTTGCCCATGAATCCTGTGAACGCTACCGCGCCGACAATCAATAACAGGGTCACCACGGTCGAAATGACGAAGGCCTTGTCCTTCACCTTCGTTTCCACTTCGCGCAACGCCACGATCAACCAGGGGGCAGTTGGTGTGCTCATTTGATGATCTCCCGGTAAATGTCGGCGAGGGCAGGGCGGTGCACGGCGAACTCGGTCACCGTGCCCAGGCTGAGTGTCTGGCGCAAAACACGTTGGGAATCGGCTACCGAGCTGAAATTGACCAGTGCATGGGACCCCGAAATGTCGATCACCTGAACGCCGGGTTCCTCGCGCAGCCATCCGGCATCGGCTCCGAGGGACAGTTTGTGGCGGGTGGCTTGCGAGGCACGGAGCTCGTCGGACGAGGCGTTGGCCAGGATCCTTCCATTTTGGATTATCACCAAGTGGTCAACCAAAACATCCAACAGATCCAACTGATGCGAGGAGAAAAGCACCGGTACCCCGCGCGAGGCATAATCGCGCAGGATTGAGCTCATGGAGTCCACCGCTATCGGATCCAGGCCGCTGAACGGTTCGTCAAGGATCAGCACTTCGGGTTCATGCAGGAGCGCCGCGACCACCTGGACACGCTGCTGGTTTCCCAGCGAGAGTGATTCAAGTTTGGATTTGGCGCGGTCCTCCAGCCCGAACCGAGCCAGCAGTTCCATGGCACGGTGCCGTGCGGTATTCCGGGACAGCGAATGCAGTTGGCCGAGGTACACCAACTGATCAATGATTGGCTGTTTGGGGTAGAGGCCGCGTTCTTCGGGCATGTAACCGAAGTTGGGTCGGGTATCACCGGTTAGTTGCGTGCCATCCAAACTCACCGAACCTGAACTTGCCTGCAACAAGCCCATGATGATGCGCATGGTGGTGGTTTTACCGGCGCCGTTGGCTCCCACGAATCCGGTCAGCGCACCACGTGGCACGTTGAAGCTCACCTCATCCAGAACACGACGTTCAGCAAATGAACGTGTTACCTGGTGTACCTCAAGCATGGAAATCCTTACGCTGATCCGAGTTGATCTATCTCTAAGCTTAGGAATCGGGGTGCCGTGAAAGGCTCACCCTTCAGGCTGAAACTATTGGATGAGACCCACACGATAGGCGAAGAGCACACCTTGGACCCGGTCGCGTAGATGGAGCTTTGCCAACACATTGGAAAGATGGGTTTTGATGGTGGCCTCCGATAATGCGAGCATCGTGGCGATCTCTTGATTGTTTTTGCCCTTGGCCAGTTCGGTCAACACCTGCAACTCACGTTCGGTCAGGGTTTCAAGCAGCTCGTGATCGCTGTGGCCGATGGTGGACTCGGTCCCGGAGCTGCGATGGCGGATCAGTTTGAGGGTTACCTCGGGGGAGAGCAAGCCGTGTCCGGCGGCCACCTGATGGATGGCGGTGATCAAGGTTTCGGGGTCGGTGTTTTTCAGCAAGAACCCGCTGGCACCGGCATCCAACGCATCAAAAAGGTAATCATCGCGGTTGAACGTTGTCAGCACCACAACTTTGGTGTTTGTCGCCCGGGTGATCTGGGCGGTGGCGGCAATGCCGTCCAGCTGCGGCATCTGGATATCCATCAGGGCGATGGTAGGAGACAAATCGGTGACTAATTGAATTCCCTGTGCGCCGTTTTCGGCCGTTCCCACCACGGTAATCTCCGGGTCGGTTTCTAGGATCAGCTTCAACGAAGACACAATCAGCGGCTGGTCGTCGCAGATCACCACGGATATTTTGCTCATGAGACCAGTCTAGTTTCTGCATCGGTGAGCACTCTCAGCCGGGCGCGGGTGCGCCATCCATGAGGAATCCGCGGGCCGATCTCCACCAGGCCATGATGCAGGTTGGCGCGCTCGCGGATTCCCCTGAGACCGAACCCGCTGCCAGAACTGTCTGGACGGGTATTTCCTTCATCGGTCACCTCTGCCTCCACCCAGGGTCCCTGTTCGTCAACTCCGGAGCGCAGGCTCAGGGTAGCCCGCCGTGCGGTGGAATGGCGACGGACGTTCGCTAGGGCTTCGCTGGAAATCCGGTAGAGCGCCAGGGAAATACCCGCGGGCAAGGAGTCAAGATAGTTCGGGCTGTGCTCGGCCCTCGAGAGGTCAACGGTGAGACCCTGTGCACGGTTTTCATCGATTAAGGTTTGCAGCTGTCTCAAGGACGGCTCCGGCCTGCGCGCATCGCTGGTTCCGGACTCGGGCAGGACATCGCTACCGCTTTCGCGCAGCACTCCGAGCAACGACCGTGTCTCGCCCACGGCGCTACGCGCAGACTCTTCAATCCCCTTCATCAGCTCGGCCGCCTTTTCCGGGTCGCGCGCCTGGACCATACGCGCCGCGGCTGCTTGGACTCCCACCGAAGCGATGTGGTGGGCGATCACGTCATGAAGCTCCCGGGCGATACGCAGCCGCTCCTCATTCACCGCCCGGTCGGCCAGCTGTTGTGATTGGTCGGCGATCCGTTGGGCCTGGGTCTTCACCAACTCGTTGGCGTAGGCATTGGACCAACTGATCAGCCCGAGGAAGATCGCTCCGCCAAAAAACAGCAGATTGATCAGGAAGGTATACAGCGGGAATGCTGTTTCCGGGGGCACACTTCCGGCCGGGTTCTCCACGAGATTGATGTTCAGTGAGTTCATCAGGTCCGAGGTGAACAGGTCGATGATGATCCACACCGCCATAGAGAGCAGTACAACGCTAAGAATGCTCCATAACGCCCGGCGGTTTCGCGACCAGGTCACCGCGGTGTAGAGACCTAGGAAATAGGCAAACTGGGCACAGATTTGCATGGTGACCATATAGGCTTCGGACGTTCCGGCGATCATGAAGGCTGCCGAGCCCAGCAGCATCATGAGGATCGGCCAACGCCGGCGGAACATCAGGGGAAGAATCATGGCCGAGAGGACGATCACCGAGTCGCTACGGGTGGGAGCGTTTTTGATTTCGGTCAGCGACAGGCTCAGTTCCTGAATGAGCACGGCGAAAACCAGCAAAAATAGCGCTGCGAGGATGTCGCGGCGCAACCCGTCCTTGTCCGGGGCCGGTCGTTCCCAATCCGCCGGCGGTAGGGAGGGAAGAATCCGGTGGACATAGTCGGTCAGTCTGCGCATAGCTGTTCCTCGGAGAATACCGGCATTCGAAAGTCAGTTTCGACTGTACCGGGAAAACAGGCAAAAACGCATGAGCCCGCAGGATTAGGCCAAAGGTTGAGGCGCGGGCCAACAACTATTCAAATATGTTACTGAGCGGTAGTGTGATGGTATGCACATGATTTTTCGAATTCTGTTGGTGTTTCTGCAGAGCAAAAAGCGTCCGAAACTCTCCATGTTTGATACCGGATCGGTCAGTATGCGTGCGACCCTGACCGATATCGACTTCGCCGGACATATTAATAACGGGATGTACTTCTCGATCTTTGATCTCGGCCGGTTTGATTTGATGTTCCGTTCGGGTGTCTGGGACATCATGCGCAAAAACAAGTGGACCCCGGTGGTCCAGTGCGAAACAATGACCTTCCGCAAGTCCGTCAAATTCGGAACCAAGTTCTCCCAAGAAACCCGGCTGCTCGGCCTGGATGACAAGTGCATCTATTTTGAACAGCGCATCGTTGTGGACGGCGAAATCTATGCCCGCGGCTACATCGCCACTCGCATGACTTCCAAGAAGGGCGCGGTCCCCAACGAGGAGATCATGAACGCGGTTGGACTTGAAATCCCTGCGGATCGTGTGGTCCCGCAGTGGTTGCACGAGTGGCGCGAAAACGGTGCATTGCCTGGCTCCCGCAAGCCAGCTCCCCACAACTGGGTGAGCTAAACCCTTGGCGACATGAAGCGGTCCCTGTTCCTCTCAAATTGGGGAGGAACAGGGCCCGCTTCCTACGTGCTTAGAATGCCACCATATTAGATGCCCGGGATATTTTCGTTGGGTGTCCGCGAACCAATTTTGGCAGCATCAAGGAACGCGGCGATCAACTGCGGATCTTTGACACCCCTGGAGGATTCAACTCCCGAAGAGACGTCGGCCCCGGTCGCCTGCGATTCTGCGACGGCACGGGCCACATTTCCGGCATCCAGCCCGCCGGCGACCAACCAGCGTCGACCCGCAGCCAGCTCACGCACGGCCGCGTAGTCCCAGCTTTCGCCGCTTCCGGGAACCGCGGCGTCGATGAGCAGGAAGTCTTCTCCCCAATCCTCAAACTCGCTCGCCGGAGCATCCATCCGTACAGCGCGAATGGTGTGGAACCCTGCGTGCTTGGCCGCCGCGATGTCTTCCGGGGTGCGGTGTCCGTGCAACTGGATCCACCCAACAGTTGCCTGACGGGAAAGTTCGATGGCGGTGGCAACGTCCTCGGAACGGAACACCGCCACGGTAGCCACCGTGTCCGGGACGGCAGAAATCAGCTCGGCGGCAAGTTCGGGGGAGACCTCTCTAGGGCTGGGGGTCAACACAAAACCCAGGGCATCTGCGCCATGCTCCAACGCAACGGCGACATCGTTGGCGGTGGACAGCCCGCAAACCTTAACGAATGGAGGCTGGCTCATTTGGCTGGCTCCTGAGCTGATTCGCCCAGACCTGGTTCGTCTGCCAGGTGGGTAGGTGTGTAGCCGCCAGGAGCATTCGCCCGAATGGTCAGCAGCTGCAGGGCATGATCATGTAGCCGGTGATCCTCTTCGCTTTGCGGAACCCACGGCTTGACCGGCACCGCGGTGCCCGTCTCATCTCGCGAGACCATCACGGTCAGGCAGTAGGTAGTCAGGTTCATTTCACGGGACTTAGGGCTTCCGGAGCGCACATGCACCGCAATGTGCATGCCCTTGCTCCCGGTGTAAACCAGTCGTGCTTCAACCTCCACCAGATCACCGATAAACAACGGCCGATAGAAGCGGATTCCTCCGGAGAACACCGCCACGGTGTCTTCTCCGCAATACCGCGAGGCGCACAGGGCGGCGGCTTCATCAATCCATTTCATGACGATCCCGCCATGCACCTTGCCTCCCCAATTCACGTCGGTCGGCGCGGCCAAGAACCGCAACACCACACGCTCTGCGGTGCCAGCGTCGGAGTACACCTGATTTTTCATGGACTGAACAATTTGGTTGCGGATCTCGATCCGTGCCAACGCGTTGTTGCGCAGCTGGATCTCACGCATGGTTTCGGGAACGTAGTTCGGCACGGCCGTGGGTTTGCCCTGTTCATCAACCGCCACAAAAATGACCAGGCAGGTGGTGGACATGGTGGGGCGCAGCTCGCGCGGATCTGAGAAGGAGACTTCGGTGCGAATATGCATGGAGGTGCTGCCGGTGTAAACCACGGAGGCAGTGACTTCCACCAGATCTCCGGAGCTGATGGGATCCTCAAAACGAATATTTCCCACGTAGGCGGTGACGCAGTAGCTCGATGACCAGCCCACCGCGGCGGCATAGGCCGCCTTGTCGACCCATTCCAGGACGGTGCCGGCAGAAACAGTTCCGGCCACTCCCACGTCCGTCGGCGCCGCAAGAAAACGAAGGGTCACCGAATGTGGGCGTGTGGTGTGTGCAGGGCTCGTCATGCGTTCAATCTTGACTGATACCGAACCCTGCGGGCAATCTGTGACATCCCGACCTCATCACGGGCCCTGGCCTAGGATTGAGGGTGTGCATAGGGTTTTTGGTATTTTTTCGGCGTCCACCACGCTCGTTGTCGCACTAAGTCTGGTTGGCGCTGCAGCAACCGCGGGGCTGGCGGTCTTGCTTGGGCGGGCCATTGACGTGTTCTTTGCCGGCGGTGTACCGGATGCCGGCTGGTACTTTGCGGCCGTTGGCGAGCTATTGACCGTTGCCTTGTGCACAGGTTTTGTCCCTGTGGTGATTGCCCATGCCAGCCAAGAGCTGACCGAGCACCACCGCGGTCGATTGTTGCAGCACTACCTGGCCATCGGCCCCATGGCGGTGCGCCGGGCCGGTGAAGGCGAATTGGTTCAGGTCGCCATGGATTCGGTGGACCGTTCAGTTAAATATCGCACCACGTTTATGGGCCCGGCCATCGCAGCTATCTGCACCCCGGTCCTGGTGCTTGTAGTCATCGCATTATTCGTTGATCCGCTCTCTGCGGGCCTGATGCTGCTGCCCACTGCACTGGTTCCACTGATTGTTCTGGGGTTTCAAAAGCTGTTCAGCGCATCCTCCGGTGAGTACCGGAGGTCGCAAGGAATCCTGACCGCAACCTTCCTCGATGCGTTACGCTCCCTTGGCATGCTCAAACTCAACGGCGCCGGCCAATGGATGGGGGAACGGGTCGCTACGGCCTCGGAACGGGTGCGTCGCCAGGTGATGAAGCTATTGGCCCGCAACCAGCTGGTGCTGTTGGTGATCGATGCGAGCTTCGCGGTGTTGTTGTTGTCCACTGCGGCGATTCTGGCCTGGTGGCGCTCGAGCACCGGGGTGCTGAGCACCGGAGAAGCCGCCACCCTGATCATCCTCAGCTTCCTGATGCTGGCACCGGTAAGCTACGTCGGAAGTTTTTTCTACATCGGGATGACCGGTCGCGCCGCCGAAAAGAAGATTGAGGAAATCGAAGACATTCCGGTACACCAGTCGGTTGCCAGGCCACTGAATGTCGAGCTGCGCACCGGCGGATTGGTCCTGGAAAACGTGTGTGCCAGTTATGACGGCGAGCACCGCTCGCTGCAGCAGATCAATGCCCAGTTCCCAGCAGGTTCACGTACCGCGGTGATTGGCCCTTCGGGCAGCGGAAAAACCACCTTGTTGCGAGTTTTGCAGGGGCAGCTGGAACCTTCCGAAGGCATGATTCACGACGGGCACCACGGGATGGGCCCGGCGACGCTGAAACACAACACCGCGGTGGTTGAGCAGCACACCATCCTCTTTGCCCGTTCGCTGCGTGAAAACCTGCTGCTTGCCGCACCGCGAGCCACCAACACCCAAATGATCCAGGCCTTGGAACAGGCTGGGCTCGGGGGCTGGTTGGGGGACCGGGCTACCGAACGGCTGGATGAAAAACTCGGTGAAGCCGGGGCACGGCTTTCCGGCGGACAGGCCCAACGCCTGGCCTTGGCCCGGGCTCTGTTGGCGCACCGGCCGATACTCTTGCTTGACGAGCCGACCAGCGCACTGGATGTGCAAACCGAGGCCGAGGTCCTCGCCACGCTGCGCCAACTGGAACGGTCACTGACCATGGTGACGGTGACCCACCGCCTGGGACTGCTGGCGGACTACGACCGGGTCATCGTGATGGATGCCGGGCGCATCATCCAAGCAGGAGATCTTAAGACACTTTTAGCCCAGGACGGATACCTGAAACAAGCCATGGAGAACTTCCAACGGCGCACCGGCGAGTTGCGAACCACCCAGAGCGGGAAGGACTAACGGATGACTACGCGACCGACCTCACCCACCCCGGCGGACCCAACAACACGGCTCACCGTGCGTTGGCTGATCGGCGTGACGGCAGACCTGCTGCCGCCGCTGGTTCTGGCTTGCCTGCTCTCCTGCCTGACCCGCGGGGTTTCATTGGCCATGTATGTGGTGGCGGCCCTGGGGCTTTCCAAGGCAGTGGGGCTGCAACTGCCCGGTTTTGGCACACCGTCGTGGACCCTGCTGGTTGCAGCCGTGCTAATGCTGGGACTAATCAAGGGGGCACTGCGCTACGGCGAACAGTATGTGGGACACCGGGTGGCCTTTTTGTCCCTCTCCCGGCTACGCAATACCGTGTATGCGGCGGCCGAGCACCAAGCCCCCTTCGCCGCGCAATCCAAAAACTCCGGTGGGCTGTTGGCTGTCGCCACCCGGGACGTGGATCGGGTTGAGGTCTTTTTTGCGCATACCCTGCCACCGGCGGTCAGTGCGGTAGTTGTCAGCGCGGCGGTGACCTGGTGGATCGGCTCGACCATTGGGGCGGCGGCCGCGCTGATCCTGCTGGCAGGTTACCTGCTGCTGGGATTACTGATCCCGGCGCTGGGAATTACCTCGCTGCGCCGAGCCGCCGCCGGTCAGGCACGGGTGCGCGGTATGCAGAACCAGCAGCTGACCGAACTGCTCAACGGGATCGACGTGGTTCACGGTTACGAGGCAGGGTCCCGGATGCTGGCCCGGTTTAACGGGACGGGAACCACGGTCAAGGCCAGCACCTTGCAGGCAGGCCGTGTGACAGGACTGCGTGCGGCCCTGTCTCAACTGATCATCTGGGGCTGTGTCTTGGCACTGTTGCTGGTGGCCGCGCGGATATACGACCCGGCAGCGGTGCTGCTGCTGGCGATCATTGCGGTGCCATCTTTTGAAGCGGTGCGAGCGGTGGACGGATTCATGCTGGGCCTTGCGGACTCCATCGCCAGCGCCAAGCGGTTGTACACCGTGAGCCTGGGCCGTCCGCAGGTCGAAGAGGCGAACTCCCCACAACTCCTGCCCGGCACCGGGGTGCTCAGCGTCAACAACCTGAGCGTGAGCTACAACGGTGAGCCGGCCTTGTCCGGACTCAGCCTGGAGATTTCCCCGGGAGAGCTGGTGGCGTTGGTGGGTGAAAGCGGGTCGGGCAAATCCAGCCTCGCCTCAGCCTTGGTGCGTGCGGTGCCAAGCAGCGGCAGCTGTGCGTACGGCGAGGTTCCCTTGGACCAGGCCTCGCTGTATGAGTTGCGTTCGAGCCTTGTGCTGGTGTCGCAGGAGGCAGTGATGGTACGCGGAACCCTGCGGGAGAATCTCTTGCTGGGGCTGAGCCACCTGAGCGATGCCGACCTGGAATCCGTGCTGGAAGAACTAGGCTTGGGGCCATGGCTGAAAAGCCAGAAACACGGCCTGGACACCCGGCTGGGGGACCGCTCAACCCGGCTCTCGGGCGGTCAGCGCCAGCGCTTGGCGCTGGCCCGGGCACTCATTCGCAGCCCCAAGGTGCTGATCCTGGACGAAGCGACCAGCGCCCTGGACGCGGCCAGCGAACAGTTGGTGCTAGAGGCCATCACCTCTCGTTGCGCCAAGGGACTAGCCGTGCTGATGATCAGTCACCGGATCTCGATTCTGCACGGGGCCCAGAAGGTACTGGTACTGCGTTCCGGGCAGGTGGTCGAAACCGGGAACCCGAGGCAGCTGCTCGCCAACCCGGACTCGCTGTTTGGCCGTATGGCGGTTCGCGAAGCGGACCAAATCCTGCCTGCGAATTAACTTTGCACCACAGCACTGTTGGCCGAGAACCACTGACAAGCAGTGTCGTCAAGGAATAGGCTCAGCACAAGATGCGCATCTGGCCGAGCCAGTACACCCAGCCTTGAGATGCTTCATTACACTAGTCAAGTCCACATTTTTTGATTCAAGTAGGGCTCAAAACCACGCGTCCCATCAAAGCAATCGATGCAAAAATATCACCCAGCGCATATAACGTTTGCGGGTGAAAGCCTCGAGTTGCTCAACACCAAAAACAGTCTCCTGATTGCTATCTCGCGCGAACATGAGAGTCGAGATCCTCTCCTCTCTCACGAAAGGGGACTGCACGCGGCTACTTGGTCATTTCTTAATGAACCGAACCTTGGGTTCTGGGGTTTTGATCCAGCTCAGGCTGTTCTTAGGGACAGGGCGATTGGCGTATTTGGCGTCGTACCGCTTTATGACCTGGTCAGCAAGGATTGCCAGCCTCGGTGTACCCACGTTCTTGACTACCTTTAGCTCGGCACCGTTCACTTTTTCTGGCTTAGGCATTTGAACCACCTCCGTCGCGACTTATTGTCCTCGGTCGAATATATATTGTCTACGCTAGCGCTTTCAGACGGGGTACCCTCAGATGGAGAGTTTGGCCCCATAGAGGGTGGGGAGTTCGTCGTCTCGTTCCTGATCGCCAACGCTACTGCCCGTATCAGCCTGTCGTCTCTTTTGTCTGCACCGTCTAATAGAACGCTCATAGCACTGAGGCCAATTCCCGCACTGCGGTTGTCGGTAGATAGCGCGAGATCGATAGCCCACTGCGCTGAATTGCGCCACTCTGTTTCTTCGGCATTCGCCTTGGTGATCTTGGCGCCTTGTCGGGCAGCAAAATAAGCGACGAACGCGGCCATCACCGCGAAAGCTCCGGCGGCAGGAGGACCTTTCAGGAAGTCTTGCCAAAACTCCTCGTCCAGTACAACTGGACGCGTGAAGTGACCTACGAATCCACTGATGATCATCAGCCCCAAAACGATAAGGATCAAGACCGTGTTTGCCCACAGTTTGGCCCAGATTGTCGGCTTTGCGTATACAGCGTCAACCTCACCTGAGCCTTGCTCCTCATGATCTGAGATTGTATTCTCTACGGCGCCATCCTCGGAGGTTTTCGGATCAGGGTTTTTACTCGTGGATTCGTTGCCCTCAGCGTTGTAACCATTCATGCCGCCGAAGATATCGCACTCAACCTGCCCAGTATCATTGAGCGCTCCCAACTGTGGATCAGCTTCGGCAAGTTTAACCATCTCGCACTTAAAAATGCTGCAGGATTGGAGCAATGCGCGCCAAACCTGTATCCGTCACCGAGCCGGACAGCAAGATTAACCCAACGTTTGGCGCTGCCTTAGGAGGCGCCGCCGACCGTTATGCTGCTCGCCAACCCGGACTCGCTGTTTGGCCGTATGGCGGTCCGCGAAGCGGACCAAATCCTGCCTGCGAATTAACTTTGCACCACAGCACTGTTGGCCGAGAACCACTGACAACCAGCGTCGTGAGGGGTTAGGCTCAGCACATGATGCGCATAGTTGTCCTCCTGTTTCTGGCGGTGTTGGTCGCGGGGTTCGTCATTACGGCGATCCTGGCGGGAACCTCCGGGGAATGGGTCTGGTGGATTTTGGTGGCGCTGACCGGTGTCCTGGTCGCCCTGGGTGTCCATGACCTGGTGCAAAAACGCCACGCAATCCTGCGCAACTTTCCGATTGTTGGCCACGCACGGTATCTGTTTGAATTTATCCGCCCCGAAATTCAGCAGTACTTCATTGAACGCAACACGGATGGCAAACCGTTTGACCGGGATACCCGCTCGGTGATTTACGCCAGGGCCAAGGGCGCGGACAGCCACAAGGCGTTTGGCACGGAACTGGATGTCAATCGTGTGGGACACGAGTATTTGGTGCACTCGGCCGCACCGGTCGCCCCGGCAACGGAACAGCACAGGGTACGCATCGGGTCGAGCCAATGCCGCCAACCCTACGATATTTCATTGCTTAATGTCTCGTCGATGAGTTTCGGTGCACTATCTTCTCATGCGGTGATGGCCATGAATAAGGGTGCCGCGATGGGCGGATTCGTTCAGGAAACCGGTGAAGGCGGGTTGACCAAATACCATCTGGAGTACGGGGCAGACCTGTTTTGGGAAATCGGTTCCGGGTACTTCGGCTGCCGGACCCCGCAGGGGCGTTTTGCTCCCGAAACGTTCCGAGCGAAGGCAAGCCGGGATGAAGTCAAAGGCATCACCATCAAAATTTCGCAGGGTGCCAAACCCGGTCTTGGCGGCGTGCTGCCGGCGGCGAAAATCACCGAGGAAATCTCCCAAGCGCGTGAGGTCCCGATGGGGCAGGACTGCATTTCCCCGGCAAGCCACCCGGAGTTTTCGACCCCGCGCGAAATGCTGAATTTTGTGGCCCAGCTGCGTGAGCTCAGCGGCGGCAAACCGGTGGGACTGAAATTCTGTGTCGGCTCACGAACCGACGTCATGGCCATTTGCAAGGCCATGCAGGAAACCGGAATCCTGGTTGATTTCATCACCGTGGACGGCGCCGAAGGCGGAACCGGGGCGGCCCCGATCGAGTACGAAGACCACGTGGGCACCCCGTTGACCGAAGCGCTCATGCTGGTGCACACCATCTTGGTTGGTGCCGGGCTGCGTGATGAGATCCGGCTCGCTGCGGCCGGGAAGGTCGCCAGCGGCTCGGACATCGTCAAAAGGCTGATCCAAGGTGCAGACTTCACCTTTGCCGCCCGCTCCATGATGATGGCCACCGGCTGCATCCAGGCCCAACAGTGCCATACCAACCATTGCCCGGTCGGGGTGACCACCCAAAACAAACGCCTTGAGCGTGCCCTGGATGTGGAAGACAAGGGTCATCGGGTGTACAACTACCACCGGTTGACCGTGATGGAAGCCGGACAGCTGATGGCCTCCATGGGTGTCACCGGCCCGAAACAGCTCAACATGCGGATGCTGCGCCGCCGGGTCAATCTGCAGTCAACCCGCTCCTATGCCGAGCTGTTCCAGTGGCTGCGCCCCAACGAGTTGCTCGAAGACCCGCCGGCCTCGTGGGCCGCGGACTGGCGACGGGCGAATCCTGATCATTTCGGCGAATTCTCACCCGTGGAGTATGGCAAACCTCGTGGGGTTGGCATTGAAGACCCATACGAGCGCAAGGAACAGGAGGAAGCGGTCAGCGCCGTGCGTGTTGAACCACGCAATTCCAAAAAGGTCTCACCTGTGCCGCAAGATATCACCAGGCCAGAGGGTCTCCCCGGAAATTATGTGCCCGAGCAGCAACATGAACCGCAACAACCTTAGGAATCAACCGGGTCCATCAGCCCCAGCAGGACCTGCTGGTCGACGTTTGCCAGGGTAGCTGGATTCCACTGCGGGTTACGGTCCTTGTCGATCACTTGGGCGCGGATCCCTTCGGCCAGGTCCGGCAGGTACATCAAGTGTTCGGCCAACCGAAGCTCGCGGTCCAACGCTCCGCGCAGGTTGTTTTCCGCGCGGGCGGCGCGCACCGCATGGAATGCGGAGGCAACGCTGGTGGGGGAATTCTGGGAAATGAGCTCTGCCGCCTGTTGCGCATGCGGATGAACCATCTGTTCGAGGCGTTCGATGACCTCTTGCGGCACATCGGCGCTGAACGCGTGGTCCACCCAGCCCTGATCAAGTTCCAGCCGATGGGACTCGGGCACGCCGTGCATCACTTCAATAGCCGCGGCCAAGTCTGCAGCGTTGAGGCCGATGAACTCATCAAGGTGGTCAAGGATGTCATCGGCGAATTCTTCGCTCACCGTCGCGTCGGCAAAGCCCAGATACA
Organism: Glutamicibacter sp. NPDC087344; assembly: GCF_044744225.1. Taxonomy (NCBI): domain Bacteria; kingdom Bacillati; phylum Actinomycetota; class Actinomycetes; order Micrococcales; family Micrococcaceae; genus Glutamicibacter; species Glutamicibacter sp. NPDC087344. Next base: position 216,454 of record NZ_JBIUXY010000004.1, read on the forward strand.
CGGCATCTGCGCCATTGAAGGAACTGGCAGTCATGGCAAAATATTCGCCAAAGTGTCCGGGCATATTGGCCAGCAGGTGGCTGCCGCCCACATCCGGGGTATAACCGATTTTTGCTTCCGGCATTCCCATCCGGGCCTCGGGGGTCACCAGCCGAACCGGCGCATGGCTGGCCAACCCAATCCCGCCGCCCATGGTGATGCCATGGGCCAGGCTCACCAGGGGTTTGGGATAGTTGGCGATGAGTTGATCCGTGTCGAACTCATGGGCCAGGAGATTAACAAAATCTTGGTGGTGTCCGCTGGTGACGGCGGTGTGGAAGTCGGCGATGTCTCCTCCGGCGCAGAATCCGCGGGAACCTCGCCCGGTCAGCAGCACCAAGTGGATGTCCGGGTCTTCGGCCCAAGCCTTCAATATCCGGTTCAGTTCGAGCAACATGTCCAGATTCAGGGCATTAATTTTGGCCGGGCGGTTCAGTTCCACATGGCCCAAGACCCCGTAGCGTGTGGAAACGACCAGTGGTTCCGCCGAAGACGTGTTGCTGTGCGCCACGAAGTACCTACCCTGCTGTGTTGGTGAACGAACTGTCTGGGAATAATCCTAGTTGGACAGCACCTGGGCCAGTCGGTCCAAAACCAGGTCGGCCTTCGGCTTTTTGGAATTCTCGGGTTTCAATGCGAAGATCGAGCGCGCTAATCGAATCTCCGGTGCATCAACAATCCGGATGCCCTCCGGCGCGTTGGCCATGGCGAGATCAGGGACCAGCGCGGCACCCAGCCCCGAGGCGACCAGGCTCAGCGAGGCGTTGAAGTCGTCGCAATAGGCGGAGACTTGCGGGTGGATGTTGTAGGAGGCGAAAAGGCGTGAGATCAACGTTGCGTCCGAGGTGCCTGGGTGGTGGAAGATCCACGGCCATTCGGCCAGTTGGTCCACGGTCAATTGGGAGTCCTCGGCGATCGGCCACGACGAGGGGATCACCACACGGAACTGGTCATCGCCCAACCACGTGCGTTCGAGTGAGGCAGGCCAGGACAGGCCCCCAGGGCCTACCTGGAAGATCAAAGCCAGGTCTAGGTCCCCGCCGCTGCCCAGGCCGGCAACGGTCTGCTGCGGTTCGCCGATCCACAAGCGCAGGTTGATACCCAGCGAGGCCCAATCTTCGGCTTTCAGGATCTGCGGAAGGGCAAAAGTCGCCAGCGAAGGGAAGATGCCGAGCTTGATCTCTTCGTTCGCCGTCGGTTCGGTTGAGATGGTGGCGGCGTCAGCCATGAGCGCGTCAAGGTCGGTGAGCACACGTTTGGCATGGCGCACCATACGCAGCGCACCGGCGGTGGGGGTGATGGAACGTGCCCCTCGGACAAACAGGGTGGTACCCGTGCTGCGTTCCAGGGCGGTCATCTGCTGGGAGACCGCGCTGGCGGTGTAACCCAGGCGTGTTGCTGCGGTCGCGAACGAGCGGTGGGCAACGACCTCGAGCAGGGTGCGCAAGTGGACAGGATTAATCACTTCTAAAGTCTAAGACCTTTAGGCCAAGATTCGCTTAGTCAGTGAGCTAGTCCTCATCTTCGGAGTCGTCGTCCTCCGTCTCATCGTCGTCTTCCCGGTCTTCCTCGGTGAACTCGTTGTCCAGCTGGGCTTCGGTTTCAAGGTCATCGTCGTACAGGTAATTGCGTTGAGCCAGGGGATCGATGTTGCGCATGGTTTCGGGCATGTCGCTGGAGCCCTCATAGGCCTGCGAGTCCCGGCCGTCATCCGGCTCGTAGATGTCGTTGCCGTATTCGGGGGCGAAGTCGGTGGGTTCAAAATCTCGGCTCATGGCGTGCTCCTTCGGTTGGACGAGGATCTGCCGGAAGTCGGGCACATACCTCGTGACTTCTCTTGGCTACAGCCTAGAACCCTTATGACCTGAACAAAAGACTTGAAATTGTGTGTCGCCGGTGGTTCTGTTCAGTGGTTGTGCTCGGCATAGTGCTCCAGCAGGGGAGCAGTGCGATAGGCCAAGTGAGAATGCAAGGCGAAGGTTGTTTCGGAGCGGGTGACACCCTTGATGCGCAGGATCTGGCGCAAGGCCGACTGCAGCTGGTGGGTATCGGTGGCTATCAAACGAACCCAGAGATCGCCGCGTCCGGAAGTTTCATGGATTTCCAACACATTGGGAATCTGGCGCAATGCGGTGATGACCGCGTCCAACTCGCGGTGGTTGACCTCCAGAGTCACGAAAGCCAGCACGTCGTAGCCCAGGGTGCCCAGGTCAATATCGCGCCCGCCCTCTCGCAAGACCTCCGAGCGTTGCAGCCGCCGAAGTCGTGACTGGGCGGTGTTACGGGCGATCCCCACTTCATCGGCAAGTTCGGAGATTTGAATTCTCGGATCCCTGATCAAAGCCAAGAGGATTTTCAGGTCAACCTCGTCCAACCGAACCATTTGCTCACTTCCAGTAGCGCAAGAGGTCATAAATTTGACCATTTTGCTCAAATTCTATCAATAGATACATCTTGATGAGCTCACTGGATGGATATTTATGAGTGAACGAACTGTTGCAGTAGACAAACTCAAGCAGGACGCTCAAATAACCGGTGGGGCAGCGAGTGGCCCCACCGGTAAAAATTTGTCCTTTTGCCGGTAGCTACTTCGCGGGAGTGACCCATGTCCGTCATCAGTGAGCTGCGGATGCAGCAGAGTTCACCGCGTGTACTCTCCTGGAATCCGGGTACCACCGTGCGTTTGATGATCACGGTACTGGTCAGTTTTACCTTGCTGGTAGGCGCGAACCTGGCGACACCGTTGTATCCCCAACTGCAAACGGAACTGCACCTCGGCTCGATGGGGACGACCATCGCTTTTGCCTCGTATGTCTGCTCATTGATGCTTTTCCTGCTGGTGATCGGCCATTGGTCGGATCATGTGGGGCGTCGTGCGGCGTTGGTGCTGGCCGTAGGCGTCTCGCTGATTGGCACCATGGTCTTCGGTGCGGCCGATAACTTATGGCAGCTGTGCCTTGGCCGCGGCCTGCAGGGTGCAGGTGTGGCCCTGGCGACCGGTGCCAGCGCAGCGGCGTTGCGTGAACTGCTGCCTTCCAAACCGGAATGGGCCTCGCGGTTCACCCTGCTGGCATCTTCCGGCGGGGTGGCCTTCGGGCCGCTGATTGGCGGCCTGCTTGCGTCCCTGCCCGGTGGACGTTCAACGGTGTTTGCCGTCCAGGCAGTGTTCCTCCTGCTGGTGCTGGTTCCCTTAGGCACCTTGCAGGCTCGCCCAGCGATCGCCATGGCCGGTCCCGGTCAGCGATCCCGGGCCTTGGCACCACGCAGATTGGGAATCCCGCAGAAGGCCCGCACCCAGTTCTGGCTGGCTTCCCTGGTTGGTTTCCTCAGTTTTGCCGTGTTCGGTTTTGTCCTGTCCCTCGCGCCGGGATACCTCGCCGGCGCTTTCGACCTGCGCTCGCTGTGGGCCGTCGGTTTGGTCGCTGGCCTGCCCCTGGGGGTAGCCGCACTCTCGCAGGTGCTTGTGCGCGGAGGTAGAACTTTGCTGCCCGCGGGGCTGGGGCTCATGGCGGTTGGAATCATGACACTGAGTTTTGCGGCGAACCATGGGGCGCTGGGACTCGGCGTGCTTGCGTTGGCGCTCCTTGGCCTGGGGCAAGGTGTCGCCTTCCGTACCGCCTTCGCCCTATGCGTGGACGCGGTCAGCCCGCAAGCCCACGCGCAAACAGTGTCCAGTATTTACCTGGTCACCTACCTGGGCAGCGCCTTGCCGGTGATCGTACTGGGTTGGGCCGTTGGACACTTCGGAGAAAGCCCGAGCATCTCGGTGTATTCCCTGGCCAGCGCCGCCGTCGCGCTAGCGCTCGGGGCATGGTCGGCACTGTACCTCCGCCGCATTCAGCGGGGTGCGGGTTTAGTGTAGAGAGCATGAGCTCTTCTGCACTTCACGCACCTGCACGTCCGGCCCTGTGGGCTACCGCTGCGCGAGTTATGGTTCCGGCACTCTGGCTGGGTCTGGTGATCGGCATTTCCTTCATCGAGGCACCGCTGAAATTCCAGGCTCCGGGAATCACTATTCCGTTGGGACTGGGCATTGGCCGCCTGGTCTTTTTTGCCATGAACCTTGTCGAAATCCTGCTGTTCATACTTTTGCTTCTGGGCACAGTCAAACGCGGCACCGACAGGTTGTGGAACTGGGGTGTCGCAGCTGCTGGCTTCATTTTGCTGTTAAAGACCGCAGCGATCCGCCCGGGGCTGTCCCAGCGCACCGATGCGGTGCTGGCGGGAACCTCCGAGGGCGGATCGCTGTGGCACTACGCCTATATTGGCGCAGAATGCTTGCTGACCGCGACGCTGGTAACGCTCATGGTCATGGCCGTTCGGCGCTGGGTTCAGATCAGCCCGCGTTAACCAGGTTGGCTGCCTTGGCGGTGATCATGACCGATTCCAAACGCGCCTGCTCCTCGGTGGGGTAGTGCACCGTGATCAGTTCATCGGCCTGCGCGGACTGGGCGAAGTGCTTGAGGTACTCGTTGACCTGTTCCCCGGTGCCAACCGCCGAATACCGCATCATGTCAAGGATCTGCTCGGCCTGCGGGGTGTCCATCAGCATGTCCACCTCAGCCTCCGTGAAGTCCTTTTTCGCCCCGCGGCCGAGGAAACTTGCCACACGGTGGCGGCGGGCCACGTTGAACAGCTCATGAGCTCGCTCGCTGGTTTCGGCCGCGAGCACCCCGACCCCGGCGATGACGTAGGGCTCGGCGAGCTGCTCTGAAGGGACAAATTCTTCGCGGTAGACCGAGATGGCCTGGTGCAGAGCGGCCGGGGCGAAATGCGAGGCGAAGGAATACGGCAGACCCAGCTGGGCGGCCAACTTCGCACCGAAGAGCGAAGATCCCAGAATGTAGAGCGGCACATTGGTACCGGCACCGGGGATTGCCTGGACGGTGGGGACCCGAGAATTCCCGGCGAGGTAGGCCTGAAGTTCCAGCACATCGTGGGGGAATGCGTCCGCTGCCGAGGCATCGCGGCGCAGGGCGCGCAAGGTGGTCATATCCGTTCCCGGGGCACGGCCCAAGCCCAGGTCAATACGGTCGCCAAAAATGGTAGCCAAGGTGCCGAACTGCTCGGCGATCACCAGCGGGGAATGGTTCGGGAGCATCACGCCGCCAGAGCCCAACCGGATGTGGTTCGTGTGGTGGGCGATGTGGCCAATCAGCACGGACGTCGCGCTGGAGGCGATGGTTTCCATGTTGTGGTGCTCGGCGTACCAGATGCGTTCGTAGCCGTGACGTTCTGCGGTTTGCGCAAGTCTGACGGATGATTTGAAAGAGTCTGCAATTGAGCCGCCGGGCGATACCGGGGCAAGGTCCAAAATCGATAGCTTCACGTTGTATGTAACAAGGATTCTGGGTCGTCTATTCCGGGGTCAGCGGTTAACGATTGATGGGTGGCTATCCGAAACGGATAGCCACCCATCAATAAAAGTCAGGCGTTAGTGCCAAAGACCTTCTTTAGAGTGCGCGGATGTCTGCAGCCTGCAGACCCTTTGGACCCTCAACAACTTCGAACTCAACCTTCTGGCCTTCGTCCAGGGTGCGGAAACCCTGGGTCTGGATTGCGGTGAAGTGTGCGAAGACGTCTGGATCGCCGCTGTCTGGAGCGATGAAGCCGAAGCCCTTTTCAGCGTTGAACCACTTGACGATTCCGGTTGCCATATTCCTATTTGGTCCTTTCAGACGTTTCTCGCCAATTCTTATCTGGCGAGCTTGGTTGTATCCACGCAAGTCCCACGTTGATTGCTCAACGTGAACCCGCGAAGCAGCCAAGTCATTCACTTCACGTCTAGAAGGGGTTCGCGCCAACCAAGGATGGTCCGACATTCACAAACTTCTAAAGGGTACTTCGCGAATTACTTTGGAACTACACTGCCTAGCCTACGTGGTCAAAGGCCACTTTTGAATAACTTTGAAGCAATTTATCAAAAATTTGAGATATCGCCCCGAAACCTTCACTTAGCGGCCGGTTTGATGACTTTCATAACCATGAGCGCAGCGACTAGTGAGAGCACCGCTGCGATGCCTGAAGTGAACAGCACGCCATGGTCAAAAGCCTGCGCCGCTGACTCAAGCAACGCCTGCGCCGACGCGGGATCCAGTGTCTGCGCCACCTGATGCGCACCGCTGAGTGTTTCGCCCGCCTGAGCCGCGGAACTGGAAGAAACAACGGCCGGTACCTGCAGGTTCGAGCTGTAAACCGTGTTCAGAATGGTGCCCAGCACGGCCGTGCCCATAACTGTCCCGATCTCGTAGGCGGTCTCCGAGATAGCCGAGGCGGCGCCTGCCTTGGAGGCAGGGACGGCGGCTAGGGCCATGTCGTTGGATAACGTTTCGGTCATGCCGATGCCGATGCCCAAAACACAGAAGGCGGCCATCAACAAAACAACATTGGGGTTGCTGCCGGCGAAAATCACCATCGAGTAGGCGGCCACGGAGAACAGCAGGCCAACGATCATGATGTTCGGCGAACCGAAACGCTCGGATAGCGGAACTGAGAGCAAGCCGAAGCCCATGGTCAGCACCAATCCCGGAGTCATGAGCAGGCCGGCCTGGATCGGGCTGTAGCCGGCAATGAGCTGAAGGTGCTGCGAGACGAAGTAGATGAAACCGACCAGTGAGAACACACCGATGAGGTTCACGATCAACGATCCGGAGAAGCGGCCGTTGTTGAATAGCCGGACATCAATCATTGGCATCGAGGCGCCCAACTGGCGACGGACGAACGTCACGCCGCACACCACGGCCAAGGCCACAGCTGCCAGTGGAATGTACCAAGGTGAGCTGGAGAAGGTCTTGATCGCATAGGTGAAGGGCAGCAGGGTCATGATGATCAACAGGATCGAGATCGGGTCTACCCGGCCTGGGTTCGGATCCTTGGACTCGGGAACCAAGATGAGCCCGCCAATCAACAGCGGCAAGAGCATCGGTACGGCAATTAGGAAGACCGAACCCCACCAGAAGTGCTCAAGCAGTACCCCGCCGATGATCGGCCCGAGTACCGACCCGCCGGAAAATGCCGAAGCCCACACCGCGATGGCCGTGCGTCGTTCGGTGTCGTCGGTAAAGATGTTGCGGATCAATGACAAGGTGGCGGGCATCAGCATGGCACCGAAGATGCCCAACAGCGCGCGAGCCGCGATCAGCTGATTTGGGTCGGTGGCGAATGATGCCAGCGCGGAAACGATGGCGAACCCCGAGGCGCCGATCAGCAGCAACCGGCGGCGCCCGATTCGATCGCCCAATGAGCCGAACGGAACGAGCAGGCCGGCCAGGATCAACGGGTAGATGTCGATGATCCACAGCAACTGGGTGCCGGTGGGGGAGAGGGCTTCGGAAATCGCAGGGACCGCGAAGGTGAGCACGGTGTTGTCGATCGAAATCAGCAAGACCGGGAAGAGGAGCGCAACCAGCGCCGCCCAACGTCGCGGCTTGGACAGCGTTGAGGTGTGGTCGGAGAGTAGTGGGCCCATAGTTATCATCCTGAGAATTAGTTACGGGGCTTTGTGCCTGAACAAATCGTAACTATACCGTCCGGACGGTATAGTTACAATTCTTGGGTATGGTTGTATCCATCACCTCTAGCGATCGAACGGAGTCTCATGGCACGACCAGCAGCGGCGCGCGCTAAAGTTTTGGACGCATATATCTCATTGCTTTGCGAGGAGGGCGAGCGTGCGGCCACCCTGGAAGCGACGGCCACCCGGGCGGGAGTCTCCAAGGGCGGTTTGTTGTATCACTTTGCTTCGAAGGAAGCCTTGGCCGATGCGGTGATCAAGATGAGTGAGGATTTTGTCCGCATTGACCTGAATGATATGCGTGGAGCGGCCGAAGGCTCCGTCTCATACTTCATTCGGACCAGCGCCGAAGTAAACACCGAGCTGGATCGATTGTTAACCGCGCTGCAACGACTTGCGTATTCGGGTGTTGAAGCGGCTACCGAGCAATTGGCGAGCATTAATGAGCGCTGGTTTGAAGTACTCATGGAAGAAGTTGGTGACAAGAGCATCGCTCATCTGGTGATGCTGGTGGGCGAAGGGCTCTATGCTTATTCCGGAACTCCCGGGACATGGTACGAGCGCCACTTTGAAGGTAACCTCTCCCAGTTACTAGAGTTGGTTCCGCAACTGAAAAAGTTGAAAACCAACAACGAATAGACTGCGGAGAATTTTTGATGTCGAATGCCAGCCCTAAAACCTCATTCAAGGGAAGAATTGGGGCCCTGATTGGCATTCTGCTGATGGCGCTGTCACTACGCGCCGCGGTGGTCTCCGTGCCGCCGCTGTTGGCACGCATCCAGGATGACATCGAATTTACCGAATTCACCATTGGCCTGCTGGCCACTCTTGCCCCGATTGTTTTTGCCTGCTTCGGCCTGTTGACTCCGCGGCTGATCCGCGCATTCGGGCTGGAGAAAACTTTGATCTCCGCGGTCGTTCTGGCAGTTCTGGGACAAGTTGCCCGCGTGTTCACAACGGACGTTTATGCCTTTTTGGGACTCTCAGTCATTGCGCTGGCCGGGTACGGCATGGGTAACGTCGTTTTGCCGCCGCTGGTCAAAAAGTATTTCCCCGACCGTATCGGCCTGGTCACCAGCGGTTACGTCACCATGCTCGCCGTGGGCACCTGGATGGCTCCGCAGTTCTCGGTACCGCTGGCCAACGCCAGCGATTGGCAGATCTCCATTGGATCGTGGGCCCTGCTCTCGACCATTGTGCTGGTGCCGTGGATCATTCAATTACTGGCCGACCGCAAGGTCGACCGTCCCAATCAGCCAGCGCATGCTTCTGCTGGTGCAGCCGGAACCATCACCCGGATCAACCCCTGGAAATCCAAAGTTGCCTGGGGTCTGGCCATCTTTTTGGCCGGCAACTCCGCCCAGACCTATGTGTACTTCACGTGGCTGCCGCCCTACCTGCAAGACCGCGGGCTGAGCGAACTGAGTGCGGGAAATATGCTGGCGCTCTTCGCGATCCTCGGACTTCCTGTATCCCTGCTGGTTCCATTGTGGGTTCCCCGACTGAAAAACCCGATCATCGCAGTGCTCATTTTTACCGCATGCTGGGTTGCCGGCCACCTCGGGATCTACCTTTCACCCACCAGTGGCACGATTTTGTGGGTCTGCCTGGCGGGCCTTGGACAGGGAACCTTCGCCATCGCGCTGTTGATGATGAATTTGCGCTCACGCACCACCTACGGTTCCGGGGTGCTCTCCGGCTTTGCTCAAGGATTGGGATACGCGGGAGCCGGGATTGTCCCGTTGCTTTTTGGCGTGGTGCAGAAATCTAGCGGTTCGTGGGGGCCGGCCTTTGCCATGCTCGGTGTCTGTGTTGTCGTGATGCTCGTTGGGGCCATCATCATTAATCCCTCGCGAACCATTGAAGACAGTGTGCCCGGTGGAGGCAAAGCCGGCGGCTTGGAACGTATCGGCTGAGTTTGCGGTCAGACCGGTTAGAAATGGCGGCGTGGACCATCGCCAGTGGACGGCGGGGGTGCCTGGCGGTGCCAATGTCCGGCCGCCAAGGGAATACTCCACCCGAAACGAATCGACGCCAGCCGCAACACAAAGGTCAGCCCGGCAATGCCTGAACCTATCGCGACGTTCAATACGTCGAAATGCCAGGCTGCCGCGGTGAGGGTAGCGCCCAAAATGGCCGGAATTGCATAAATATCCCGGGGATTAAAGAGATCCGGGGTGACATTTGAAATGACATCACGCAACATTCCGCCACCCACGCCGGTAATCACGCCAAGCAGCACCGCTGTTACCGGGTTGACCTGATTCTCCAACGCCTTCATGGTGCCGGTCATGCAGAACAGTCCCAGACCAGCTGCGTCAAAGATCTGTACCAGACGGTGCAGCTTCTGGACGGCCGGGGTGAATGCGTAGACACATAACGCGGCCAACACCGGGGGCAGGAAGTAGATCGGATGCGCAAAGGTGGCCGGGGACTGATTCAAGATGAGATCCCGGACCACGCCACCACCGAGACCACAGACTCCACCGAGAAATGCCGAGCCGAGCATGTCGAACCCGCGCCGCGCCGCCATCAAGGATCCGGAGACAGCGAAAAAGAAAATACCAACAAGCTCGATAATGGTCAGCATTCACGGACTTTCGGTGAGATTTCGGCGGTGAAAATACAACGCTCAATTATTGCCCGTCAGGGAACCTAGTCGATAATCGCGGCCATTTTGACCAAGGTGTTGTGGTTCCTTGTCGTAATAACCCGCCGTCGGGCCTGTGCTGCCATGAGTTTGCCCAGGGCGTCATTGGTGCTTTGCCCCTTGCGAGCGGTCCAGCACAAGGATCTTCCCACTACGGCGATGCTTGATTCTGCGGTGAGCTGCGCGGCCAAGGCATAAAGTTCCTGCGCGTCTCTCTGCGATTCACATAACGTCAAATAGCAGTGGTGTTCGGCTGCCGGCCCGGGCAGATTCACCGCAAACGGTTTGGCCAGCTGCAGAATTTCATCTGTGGTGAAGACCAAGGTGGGGATTGGCCGTCCGTAGTGCGTGGCCAAAAGTGAATTGCAGTGAGCTTCCAGCTCGCCTCGCCCCTGACGAGCGGACTGAAGCAGCACGTTGCCGCTGGCAAGTAGCGTACGTACGTTTTGGTAGCCCTCATTGCTTAACAAGGCGGTCAAGTCCTTCATCAGCACCTTGACGCCACCGACGTTTACACCGCGGAGAAAAACCGCAAAAGTTGTCATGGGTTAATCCAAACCGAACAACTTTGAAGTTGTCGAGGGTCGTTTGGCGGCAAAAATCTGGATAGGATCAAAACATGCCTTCGAAACTGCCCTATGGATCCTGGCCCTCGACAATTTCCGCGCACGACGTTGCTGCGGGGACCAAGCCTCTCGGCGGTGCAAGCTTTCATGGTCAAAATATTATTGTCCAAGAAGGACGTCCTGCCGAAGGCGGGAGAATCACCCTGGTTTCCTACCCGATAGATTCGAACGGTGAACCAAGCGAGCTGATCAGCAAACCCTACAATGTTCGTTCTCGTGTTCATGAGTACGGTGGCGCGAGCTGGAAACTGATCAAGGGTCAGCTCCAGGACGCTATCGTTTTCAGTAACTTCAGTGACCAGCGAGTTTACCTGCAGCAATTGGGTCAGGTTACTCCCATTGCCCTGACACCAGACTCCCTGGTGAACGGACAACCGCAACTGCGTTTCGCAGAATTTATCGATGGTCCGGGTCGCACGGTCCTTGCAATCATGGAAGATCTGAATGGTGAACCGGTGCGCCATATCGTCCAGATCCCGTTGGACGGGTCTGCCGCTGAAGACGCGACCAGGATTCGGGTGCTCACCACACCGGCCCGTTTTGTGGCCGCACCGCGGCTGAGCCCTTCGGGCACGCAGCTGACGTGGATCAGTTGGGAGCACCCGAACATGCCTTGGGATGGCACCACATTGCACCTGGCCGAATTCACTTCACTGGGGCAGTTGCGCGACACGGTGATTGCCGGAGCCGAAGATATCTCGATCATGCAGCCCGAGTGGGTGGACGAGGACCGCATTGCCTTCATCAGCGATGAGTCCGGCTGGTGGAATCCCTACATTTACCAAGTCAGCTCGGCGCGTGCCACTCGTCTGGCGGATCGTGCGGCTGAGTTCGCCGGACCGCTGTGGCAAGTTGGAACGACCTGGTATGTTCTCGAAGACCAACGAACGCTGTTGTGCTCCTACGGAACTGGAACCACAAAACTGGCTCGCGTCCACGCGCTGACCGGGGGACTAGAAGATCTGGCTCTGCCCTTCACCCGGGTGCGCCCCTTGGAAGTTCGTGACGGTTGGCTGTTGGCCGGAACCTCCTCGATGACCTATGGCGAGCAAATCTCGCTGATCAATCTTGAGACCTTGGAATATCGAACGGTCGCCGGCTCCATCTCCAAGCTGCCGGACCCGGCCATGCTGCCGGAGGTTGAAGAATTTGAATGCTCCAACGAGGTTGGACAGTCGGTGCATGCCTTGTTGTACCGACCACGCCAGGACGGCTACACAGGAGAAGACGGCGAGCTTGCTCCCTTCGTCACCCTGGTGCATGGGGGTCCTACCGCGCAGGCCGCCCCCACCGTGAACGCAAGCATCGCCTATTACACCTCTCGCGGCATCGGCGTGGTCGACGTGAACTACGGCGGGTCGACCGGCTACGGACGTGAGTACCGGAACAGGCTCCGCGGGCAATGGGGCGTGGTGGACGTCGCGGACACCGTGTCGGTGATTAAAGCGCTGGTGGCCCGCAAGATTGCGGATCCTGCGCGAATCGGGATTGAAGGAGGCAGCGCAGGCGGCTGGACCGTGCTGAGCGCCTTGACCAACTCCAAGGTTTTCACCGCTGGTATTAGCCGCTACGGAGTCTCGGACCTCGTTGCCCTGGTCCAGGACACGCATGACTTCGAATCCCAATACATGTTCTCGTTGGTAGGACCGTACCCGGCGGCCGCCGATTTGTATGAAAAACGCGCGCCAATCAATCACGTATCCAAGATTTCTTGCCCGGTGTTGCTGCTGCAAGGTGACGAAGACCTGGTGGTTCCCCCGGCGCAATCGCAGGTTGTTGCCGACGCGCTGGCCACCCGGGGCATCCCGCATGCATATATCGTGTACGCCGGGGAACAGCACGGATTCCGCCAGTCGGAAAACATTATCAGCGCATTGGAGAATTCCTTGGCGTTCTACTCGCAGATATTCGGTTTCGAGACCGACGTGCCACCCATTGAGCTCTCCTAGCTGGTAGGAGACAAACCAGGTTAATCCTCGGGACTGATCCAGGAGGACCGCAAGCGATCCATTTCGCGGCGGTCCTTTTTGGTTGGACGCCCGGCGCCACGCTCGCGAATCGGAATCTGGGGCACGATGATTTTTTCGCGTGGTTCGCTGTGGTCGATATAGCACTTGGACGCCACGGCGGCGCTCATCCTTTTGCTGATCAGGCCGACCACTTCCAGCTCCCGGTCAAAACCGTTTTTGCGCACCCTGACACGGGACCCTGCAACCACTGGTTGCGCGGCTTTGGCCGACACGCCGTTCAGCCGGACGTGGCCTGCGCGGCAGGCGGCGGTGGCCTCCGAACGAGTTTTATAGACGCGGACAGCCCAAAGCCAGGCATCAATCCGTATTTTGCCGCTAGTTGGAATTTCGAGCATAAAAAGAGTCTAGATCAGAGGGCTGAAGCAACCAGGGTGTTATTGGTTTTCCGACGTTGCGTCGTCACAGGCCTGCACCAGGCGATCTTGGAGAGTGGTGGAGACCGAATCTCCCGAAGCGGCCAGGTCGTTGAGCACGTCCACAAGATCCTGCGGAAGGCCGCCACCCTCAACTGACCCCACCAGCGAGGTCAGTACACGCAATTCGCTGGCGTCGATTCGACCGTCCTGAATTGGCGCGCAAGCCTGGCGGACGATTTCTTTCGACGCAGCGTCTGTCAGCTGGCTCGCCGCCGAGCTCGCAGTATCCTGCACCACCGAGCACCCAGCACCGAACAGCGTCGCCGATGAGACTAGAAGCATGATTGCCGCGTTTCGAACGTGTACTTTCCCCATGGCAAATAAGCTTAGCGGTGAAGTTTTGGGATCCGCTGAAAGCTAGCCGAGTCGATCATCAGAACCGAATCCCTCATGGGGCACAATGGTTCGGTGAGTAGCGATCAGAAGAACAATGCAGTGAGCAACGCCACCGAGCAACGCATCATCGAGGTGCTGGCCCGGGAACTGTCCGTCGAATCAAAGGTTCAAGCGTGGCAAATCAAAGCTGCCATTGAATTGCTTGATTCCGGTTCGACGGTTCCATTTATTGCGCGCTACCGCAAAGAAGTCACCGGTATGCTCAGCGACAGCCAGTTGCGTCTGCTTGAAGAACGACTGCGTTACCTGCGTGAACTTGAAGACCGGCGGGTTGTCGTCCGGGATGCGATCACCGAAGCAGGCCAGCTGACCGAGCAACTTGACGCGGCGATCACCGCTGCGAGCACCAAGTCCGAGCTGGAAGACATCTACCTTCCCTTCAAGTCCAAGCGGCGCACCAAAGCCCAGATTGCCCGCGAAGCGGGGCTGGAACCTTTGGCAGATCTATTGCTGTCTGATCCGCAGACAGACCCGGCAACGGCCGCCGCCCACTATCTGAATGCCGAAGCGGGCTTCGGCACGGACGTCGATGTCCTCTCCGGCGCCCGTTCTATCGTGACCGAACGCGTTTCGCAAGATGTGGTGTTGGCCTCCGAACTGCGTGAGCGTTTATGGACAAACGGCAAGATCGGTTCCAGCCTTGTCCCCGGTGCATCCACCGAAGGCCAAGGCAAGTACTCGGACTACCTGGACTACGTGGCCGATCTGGACAACCTTCCGTCGCACCGGGTGCTTGCCTTGTTGCGTGGAGAGCGTGATGGAGTGCTCAACGTGCAATTGGCCGAGGCCGATCCACGCGATGCCGAGGCCGTTGACCAGGCTCGTGCAGGCTATGAAAACGCCATCGCCGCTTCCCTTGGCATCACCGCATCAGCGGATGCTCCAGCCGGCAAATGGCTGGCTCAAACGGTGCGCTTGGCGTGGAAAGCACGATTGCTCACCCGCTTCGAGTCAGACCTGCGCTCACGCCTATTCGAAGAAGCCGAAGACGCTTCGGTCAAGATTTTCGCCGCCAACCTGCGTGACGTATTGCTAGCCGCACCCGCCGGAAACAAGGCCGTTCTCGGCCTAGACCCGGGCTTGCGCACCGGCGTCAAAGTTGCGGTGGTTGACCTCACCGGCAAATCGATTGAAACCGCCACCATCTATCCGCACGCGCCGGCGAATAAATGGAACGAATCGGTTGCCATCCTGACCAAGCTGGCCCAGAAACACGGCACAACCTTGATCGCCGTGGGTAACGGCACGGCCGGACGCGAAACCGACCGGCTGGCTGCCGAGGTGATCAAGGCCCTGGGAACAACAAACGTCAGCAAGGTCATCGTCTCCGAAGCCGGCGCCTCGGTCTATTCCGCCTCGGAACTGGCCAGCCAGGAACTGCCGGGGATGGATGTGTCCCTGCGTGGAGCGGTCTCCATTGCCCGTCGTTTGCAGGACCCGCTGGCCGAACTGGTGAAAATTGATCCGAAATCAATCGGGGTGGGGCAGTACCAGCATGATGTCACCGCCTCAAAGCTCGACCGTGCCTTGGACGCGGTGGTGGAGGACTGTGTCAACGCCGTAGGCGTGGATGTCAACACCGCGTCTCCTGCATTGCTTGCCCGGGTGGCAGGTGTGGGTCCGCTGCTGAGCCGAAATATCGTTGAGCACCGTAATGCCAATGGCCCGTTCGGCACCCGCAAAGATCTGCTGAAAGTGCCGCGACTCGGTGCCAAAGCCTTTGAACAGTGCGCCGGATTCTTGCGGATCACCGGCGGCAAGGAAACACTCGACGCCTCATCGGTACACCCCGAAGCCTATGATCTAGCGAAGGCACTGCAGCAGGCGGCTGCAGAGCAAGGCCGTCGTCTTGAAGAGCTGAAGCCCGCGGACTTTGTGACCGAACAATTTGGTGAACCGACCATTCGAGACGTCGTGGCGGAGTTGCAGCGCCCGGCCCGAGACCCTCGTGGTGAATTCGTGACCGCATCCCTCAAAGAGGGCGTAGAATCGATCAGCGATGTTAAGCCGGGAATGATCATGGAAGGCACCGTGTCCAACGTGGCGGCCTTTGGCGCCTTCGTTGACCTCGGGGTGCACCAGGACGGTTTGATTCACGTTTCGGCGATGAGCACCAAGTTCATTTCTGATCCCCGTGAGGTTGTCAGTTCGGGGCAGATCGTGAAGGTTAAGGTGTTGGAAGTTGATACCGCACGTAAGCGGATCTCACTGACGTTGCGTTTGGATGATGAGCTGCCAACGGCAGGCGAATCAGCTAAACCCAGTAACCAGCGTGAGCGTGGCCCGCGTACCGGTGGGCAGAATGCACGGTCGGGACAACAACGCTCTGGTAACCGCGGACGGCCCGCTGGCGGATCGCGTGCAGAGGCTCCGGCGGGTGATACTGCCATGGCCGAAGCCTTGCGACGGGCCGGGTTGGGCAAGTAGCCAAACGATGTTCGCCTTTCCTTAGTTAGGTTAGTAGGAGCTACCTTAACGGGAGCCCAACTAGGGATTATTCCCTAATTCCAGTTTTACTAAGTGTGTCCAAACTTCGGTGACAAAGCAATTAAAGGGTCTTAGTCTAGAAGCATGGAACTTACAGGAAAACTGGCAGAAGCCTTCAACACACAGGTAACCCTCGAACTGACCGCTGCAACGGTGTACCGCCAGCTGGCCGTCGAAATGGACATCATGAGCCTTCCGGGCATTGCCGGCTGGTTCCGTGCCCAGGCAGCTGAAGAAATCGTTCACGCTGAAAAGTTCATTGATCACATGACCGACCGCTCGGCTCACCCGCAGATCGGCGAGCAGTCTGCACCAGCAGTCAACGTGAAGTCCGTTGCTGACGCATTCGCTGCATCCTTGGCACACGAGCAGAAGGTGTCCGAAGCAATCCGCGAGCTGTACCGTTTGGCACAGACCGAGGGAGATATCGACTCGATCCCACTGCTGCACTGGTTCATCGACGAGCAGGTCGAGGAAGAAGCAAGCGTGGGAGAGATCCTGGACCGCGTCAACCTCATCGGAAACGACGGCAGCGGACTGCTTCGTTTGGACTCGGAACTGGGTTCACGCAAGAACAGCTAGTACGCGGAAGAACCAACTTCTAAAAATGGAATAAACTTAGGGGAAGCGACACTTGTTGCTTCCCCTAAGTTTTCTTTTTTGAGGTGCTCGTGAATCAGATGGGTTATTCGCAGTCAACGGCTCGTACGTCGTCGGCCTCGCAGACGCATCGGACCACCGCACCGTTGAAATTGCGTAAGGGTGCTGGCCGACATTACCTGGTGCAAAGCCATCTGAATCAAGGCACCGAACTGACGATGGTCTCGGTTCATGGTTCTTGGGCCCACGTGTTAGTTCACAATGTTTATGGCTGGGTACCCAATATTTATCTCGAGCTGATCCCTACCGTGTTTGATGAGCCGGTAGTGAGCCAGTCCGAGGACGAACACGATGAACGAACCCTCACCCGATATTCATTGGTTGAAACGACTCACTCAACAACGGCGACACTTAACTTACGCAAGGGCAGTGGCACCGGATATCCGGTCCTGTTGGTGATTGACCAGGGAACTAAAGTTCGCTTGCTTGTGCAGCAAGGGCTATGGTCGCAGATCCAGTGCGGAAAACTCCATGGCTGGGTCCCGAGCATGTACCTGCATGAGTTGCCTGCGCGACCGGCAAAAGGCGGCTTGATGGCGGTGCCCAACCAACGCGCACTGACCACGATCGGACTGAACGCACGCCGCGGGCCGGGCGATCATTATGGTTTGGCTCGGATTCTTCAAGCCGACACCGCCGTGGTGATTGTCGCCAGGCAAGGTGCCTGGCGACAAATCGACCGCGACGGTGAGCAGATGTGGGTACCAGCTAGTCAGCTACGCACCGTTTATTAGGCGTTAGGCGATTTGCAGGTCATCCGAGGTAACAAGTCCAGACTCGGCGGCAATCACTGCAAGCTGGACCCGGTTGGTGACGGACAGATCGTCCATGATGCGTGCCAAATAGAGTTTTACAGAGCCTTCGCTGATGTGGATTGCTCGGGAAATCTGAACATTGGTTAGTCCAGCGGCTACCAAACTCACCAGCTGTCGATCTCGATCTGAGAGTGCGCGGACAATCGATTGGTTCTCCGTACGTTTCTCGTATCTGACAGGATATTCCCAACCATCGCTTGGCGGCGCGAACAACTGGTAGCCAGAAGCAACCATCCGAAGCGCACTTGGCAGTTCGGTATTGATTGAGCTCTTAGAAATGATTCCAGAGCTTCCCGCATCATAGGCTTGGGCGACTTCTTCACGGTTATACCGTGTAGCCATGACAACGATCTTGCTGGTCGGCGAGACGGCCATGAGCTGCTTGATTGATTGGAACAGGCTTTCGCCACTGAGCGATGTTTCCAACAAAAAGATGTCTGGTTTGCTCTGGGCGGCGTTTGCCAATGCTTCTGACATTGAACTAGCTATGTGCTCAATGACAATATCTTGTTGTGCTGTTAAAGCGCCCACAATTCCCGCGCGGGAGAAATGGTCGCTGTCGGCGAGGTGTACTCGAATTTCTGGCATTTGTGGGGCGTCCTTGGCGTGACTCTCGTAAATTCAGGCCTGCAGCACCTGCCCCTCACGTCCCCACGTGATTCCGTGCTGCAATTGAGTTCATTCTATAGCTACATGGGTAGGAAAAATGGCCTGTTTGTCATTTGTTTACTTCCCAATTGGCCAAGAGCACCTCGTCCGATTTTGTTGTGCAGCCGCAGATCTCTGTGAAAGTCCGGGAATACAGCGTTTTGAAGCATGCATGTTACCGGTCAGTTTGGCTCAAGAGCCATGATTAATAGCCAGTTGGACATAAGTTCTAGCCTGAATCTCCCATGAAATAGCTGAAAGAAACCTGTGTGTAAGGTCGTCTGAACCATAGTGTCGATGATGGGACATCTTTCAATTCGATGATTGACGCCCAAACACTATGGAGGAAATCTGGTGCAAACAAGACGTCTGCGACCATTGAATGGTGCGGAAACCCCGAAATCGCGAACTCCGAGGCGACTACTCGCTGGCGCTGTGGTCAGCAGTCTCTTTGTGGCTCCCTGCGTAACGACCGCTTTCGCGGCGCCAGCAGAGGATTCTGAAGCTTTTGGCCAGGTAATCAACGTAGATGCGTTGGGATTAGATGTAGCTAACGCCGGATACTCCTTCTCAAGCTTCCCAAGCGCCCCGAATACGCCGAACGGTGAACGGGACCAACTGACGTTGAGCGCGCTCGAAGGGCTCGTTGATTTGCAGCTGCCAACGCTCGACATCCCGGTCATAGGTGAAGACGGCTCCGGCCTGCTGGATCTGGGTCAGGCAGGTGTGCTGTCGTCGTTTTCAATAGCCGAATCAGCGACCAGCGCTAGATCTTCATCTGGCGTGCTGGACGGTAATGGAGCTTTGGCCCTCGACACCATTGATGGTGAACTTGCCACGGTCGATCTGACAAACCTGTTTGCGCAGCTGGGAGTGGCCGGCTTAACTGACCAAGTGATCAGTACTGCAAGTCTCGAACTCGGAGCGCTTGGATCGTCGGCAAAGCGGACCGATGGAAACGATCCCGAGTTGGACTACGGCCTGGCTAGCGCAACATTGGACTTTGAAAGTCCTGCTATCAAGGATCTCAGTGAGGCATTGACCGGTACGACAACTACGTTGGGTAACGCGGTCGACGGGATCGTTGGTGATGGAGGGCTGAGTTCGCAGATCGTCAGCGCGCTGAATCTTGCTAATGTGAATCTCTTTTTGGCTCAGGTTGGCGTGTCGAATGCTCAGCTTAGTATTGACGGAATTGACGGCGTCGTTGGTGTACTTAACGGCGTTCTTACCGAAGAGCTAGTTTCTACCACAGGTTTGGTGTCAATCAATCTTGGCGAAGGTACGATTCACGTAAATCTTGAAGAGCTGACCGGTGGCGACCTTAATGGGCAGCCGGCGGGTACCAAGCTACTCAGCGATGAGGTTGCTACACAGATCACTACAGAGTTGACTGCTCTTCTGGAAGGACTAACCGACAAGCTTGAGACAGCGCTGGACGATGTCCTATCGAACGCGACCTTTACCCTATCCGCAGACGTTGATGCGGTAGTTCTCGGAGCGGATTTGGTCAATGGCGGAATCAACCTCAGTGGGTCGCTAGCCGACTTGCTTACGGGAAGATCGGCCGGATTTGTTTCCGACAATGACTTAGTCCTACTGCAAGGATTGGGTGGCGGAATTAATGTAGGGAACCTGCTCACTACGGTGGTTGGGCTTGTTACATCAACAACTGCTCCAATTTTCTCAACCGTAAACGGGTTGATTAGTGGCTTGCCTGGCACAGTCGACGGTCTTGTCGGTGACGTGGTCGCTCCGGTTATCGACCAAGCGCTTGAGCCCTTGCTAGAAGGTGTTCTGGAAATCACCATAAACAAGCAGGGAACCATCCCGAGCGCCGAGATAACTGGCCCGGATGCCGATGCGATTGCTGTAGAACCAGCCCCCGAGGGTGAATTGAACTATGTCACAGCTCTATCCCTCGAGGTACTCCCGGGGTTGGCAGCAGGGGTTAGGGTTGATCTTGGAACTTCTGCCGTTCGAGCCGCTGCTGAGGCACCTGCCGAAGCACCGGTGGTAATTACGACGCCAGTACCCGATCAAGAATTTGCTGACGGCGATCCTGTAGTTGTGAGTGGCACCGGCGAGCCAGGCAAGACAATTACCGTGACGCTTGATGGTGATACTGCCAACGCCAAGACCGCACCCGTCGATGAGAATGGCGACTGGACTCAGACGTTCACTGCTGTTCCCGAAGGGCCGCACACAGTCGAAGCGACCGACGGAACGTCGACGGACGATGTATCGTTCTCCGTGACTCAAAACGCGGCTGAGAACACTGGTGACAACACCATAGAGAACACTGCGGATAATCAGGCTGACAACCAGGGTGACAACACCGTAGAGAACACTGCGGATAATCAGGCTGACAACCAGGGTGATAACCAGGGTGACAACACCGTAGAGAACACTTCGGATAATCAGGCTGACAACCAGACTGATAACCAGGGTGACAACACTGTAGAGAACACTTCGGATAATCAGGCTGATAACCAGACTGATAACCAGGGTGACAACACTGTAGAGAACACTTCGGATAATCAGGGTGATAACCAGACTGATAACCAGACTGATAACACCGTAGAGAACACTTCGGATAATCAGGCTGACAACCAGGGTGAGAACACTGGTGATAACACCGCTGTAAACACTTCGGATAATCAGGCTGACAACCAGGGTGATAACCAGGGTGAGAACACTGGTGATAACACCGCTGTAAACACTTCGGATAATCAGGCTGACAACCAGGGTGATAACCAGGGTGAGAACACTGGTGAGAAC
>NZ_JBIUXY010000004.1:237609-239122 GCF_044744225.1 Glutamicibacter sp. NPDC087344
ATAACACCGCTGTAAACACTTCGGATAATCAGGCTGACAACCAGGGCGATAACCAGGCTGATAACCAGGGTGACAACACCGCTGTAAACACTTCGGATAATCAGGCTGACAACCAGGGCGATAACCAGGCTGATAACCAGGGTGACAACACCGTAGAGAACACTTCGGATAATCAGGCTGACAACCAGGCTGACAACCAGGGTGAGAACACTGCGGTGAACACTGGTGATAACAACGCTGTAAACACTTCGGATAATCAGGCTGACAACCAGGGCGATAACCAGGCTGACAACCAGGGCGATAACCAGGCTGACAACCAGGGCGATAACCAGGCTGACAACCAGGGCGATAACCAGGCTGACAACCAGGGCGATAACCAGGCTGACAACCAGGGTGAGAACACTGCGGTGAACACTGGTGATAACACCGCTGTGAACACTTCGGATAATCAGGCTGACAACCAGGGCGATAACCAGGGTGAGAATACTGCGGTGAACACTGGTGATAACACCGCTGAGAACACCGCTGAGAACACTGCGGATAACAAGGGTGAGAACACTTCGGACAACACCGAAGGTAACACCGAGCATCCTGTAGTCACCGTGCTGCCAAACAGCGTCAAGGTTGGCGACGACGTTACCGTGATCGGTGACAAGTTCGCTAAGGATGGCGAAGTAGGCATCGTTGTAAAGAACATCAACGGTGAGGGCGAGCCAGTCGTAGATGAGACCTTGTCCGCAGATGACAAGGGCCACTTCAAGCATGACTTCAACACTGAGGGATTGCCTGAAGGAATCTACATTGTCGAGGTCACGGATGTGGATAGCCAGAAGACCTACACCGAGTACCTTGAGGTAAAGCCAGCCGACGAAGCACCGTTGAACCTCGCGGTTGACATTACTCCTAAGCGATTGGTTAAGGGTGAAGCGGGGCAGGTAACGGCTAAGGGCTTTACCCCTGGTGGAGATGTAAGCGTTCAGCAAAGTGCACTTGGCGCAGTCGAAGAATCCATGAATCGCACAATGATTGCTGCTCTTCCAGCGGGAGTCACTGCCGACGAATCGGGCAATGTTTCATTCCAGGTTGATACTTCAGATATTGAGCTCGGAAACTACATTCTGACTCTGACTGATTCGGCGACTGGAGCATACGCCTTCACGACGTTCACCGTTGTTGAAGCAGATAGCGCAGCAGACAACACTGCTGACAACACTGCGGATAACGCGGCTGAGAACACCGATGTGAACACTGCAGACAATGCGGCTGAGAACACGGATGCGAACACGGATGCGAACACTGCGGATAACGCTGGTGAGAACACCGATGCGAACACGGATGCGAACACTGCGGATAACGCTGGTGAGAACACCGATGCGAACACGGATGCGAACACTGCGGATAACGCTGGTGAGAACACCGATGCGAACACGGATGCGAACACTGCGGATAACGCTGGTGAGAACACCGATGCGAACACGGATGCGAACACTGCGGATAACGCTGGTGAGAACAC
>NZ_JBIUXY010000004.1:239221-424371 GCF_044744225.1 Glutamicibacter sp. NPDC087344
GAACACGGATGCGAACACTGCGGATAACGCTGGTGAGAACACCGATGCGAACACGGATGCGAACACTGCGGATAACGCTGGTGAGAACACCGATGCAAACACCGATGCAAACACTGCAGACAATGCGGCTGAGAACACCGATGCAAACACCGATGCGAACACCGCAGAAAACGCTGGTAACAACAACGGTGCGAACAACAGTTCCGATGGCGGAAACAAGCCGAATGACAAGGATTCCGACAACGGCAAGCTGGCAGATACCGGTTCCAACGGAGCACTGCTCATTGGCGCTGGCGCAATCATGCTGGTTCTCTTGGGACTTGGTGCCAAGGTAATCTCGCGTAAGCGCAAGGCCTAACCCACTAAGGGTTAGGTAAGAAGAGGAAGGGGCATCTTTGGATGCCCCTTCCGCTTCACTATTTGTAGGCCGAATTCTCTCTAGCTATCTGTGAGAAGTCGTAATTAAGAAGGGCCCAATGCGGCAAAGACGAACGAAACCCAGGATTCTTTCAGTTACTGTGCTACTCATCGCAGGGCTACTGGCCTTGGCGCATATCGGAGCAACGCTGGCTTTCACCGGCCCGTCAACACCGATTAAGAGTTCGCTGCAGCCGGGGCTCAATAAATACTTTCTGGGCCCGCTGGACCAAGGGTGGAGCCTTTTTGCTCCGGGCCCATACTCGCAAGACGAGTACTTCACCATGAGAGCCTGCCTATCAAGTGCAGAAGTCTGTGCCGGCGGGGCGAAAAATGGCGCTGAATTCACTGAATGGCGTGACGTTACCGCCGAAGAAATGGTATCCAGAGCTGGAAACATGTTTTCGAATCGAGAAGCCAAGCAATCAAAGGCCATCCATGGGCGGCTTTGGGGTGCCGCTTCTGATCTGAGCAGCGAAGCCCAGAAGGAAATCGGGAAACCATTCGTTTTGGGGAAACCTGTTTTTGGTGTAGACCTCGATTCAGCTGAAGCCGCCGAGAAATATTCGGCAACTGAACGCTCCAATCTCCGTGCCTACAAGCGTATGGAAGATACCGCGGTTGGTTTCGCAACACTCTATGCGCAGGAACAATGGGGTGGGGCTTCGATGGTTGAGATCAAGTTGCGGCGAGAATCCGTGACCCCCTTTGCCCAGCGCCACAACGATGATTACCAGAGGCAGGTCTCTGAAAAATATATCGGCTGGCGCGATACGAAAGAATTTGACGATCAAGTGTTGGCGGTTTGGAAATGACTATGACACCAAATCAGAATCCATCGGTCATGCGATGGGCAAAAGCGCAGCTAGGCAAGCCGCAAGCAATCCTTCAATGGCTGTACAACTGGTTTACCGCTGACCGGAAAGCATCATACGGACTGGCCGTGATGCGCATGGCATCAGGAGCGTTGATCCTTGGCTGGCTACTGGTCAACATCCCGGTCGCATCAAAGATCTGGGGACCCGGTTCAGCCTATCTGGAACCGTATCGGTCCGTACTCGGTTACAAATGGCCGCTGGATATTCTCCGCGACGCGGGGATGAGTTTTTTCGTCGTTTGGTACGTCGTCGCGATCCTGCTTGCTTTCGCATTCATGATTGGCTGGAAGACCCGCTTCATTACGCCGCTGCTTTTCGTTTTCTATACTGCAATCAATGCGCAGAACACCCCGATCTCTGATGGCGGAAACTACTTCATCCGCATCATGCTGATCTACCTGATCTTCGCAGATCTGTCTCAGCGCTGGTCCGTTGATTCGTGGCTGCGGAAGCGCAAAGGAAAAAAGCGACGTGAATTTGAATTCGCGACGATCCTGCACAATGTCGCTCTTTGCCTGGTAGTCGCTCAGCTGTGCATCGTGTATTTTGAAGCCGGGATGTACAAGATCCAAGGCGCGCTATGGCAAGACGGAACCGCGATGTACTATCCGATCAGTTCCGAGGCCTACGGGATCTTCCCATGGCTAAGCGAGCTGATCACATGGAATACCTGGGCGGTAGTACTGATTACCTACTTCACCGTGATCATTCAGGTCGCATTCCCCTTCATGCTCTTCAACAAGATCAGTCGAAGGATCGCGCTCTTGGCGGTTTTGGGAATGCACATTGGGATCGCCGTCGTGATGGGCCTGCCATTCTTCTCGGGGATCATGGCCTCGGCCGATGCTGTATTGGTTTCCAGTGCAACGTGGTTGACCGTCCAGGCGTGGCTGCTAGGTTGCTGGCGAAAGGTGTTTGGCAAGCGTCGCAACACTGAAGTTATGCAGCGCTCCGAAGAATCCGAGCATGATGACCAAGAAGCTTCAAAGGTGCCGGTCTCATTGTAAAAATATTCAAAACGACTAGGGGTGAGCTTCCAATCGGAAGCTCACCCCTAGTCACTTAACCTCGAAGGTCTTATTCGCCTACGTAGAACAGGCGCTTGTTCACGAACTCTTCCATGCCCAACGGTCCAAGTTCACGGCCGTAGCCCGAACGTTTCACGCCGCCGAAAGGCATTTCGGCTCCTTCGGCGCTGGCGATGTTCACGTTGGACATACCAACCTGCAGCTTCTGGGCGACCTTTGCTGCGCGAGCTTCATCGGTGGAGTGCACCGATCCGCCCAGACCGTAAATGGTGTCGTTGGCAAGCTCGGTCGCTTCCTCGTCGCTGGTGACCTTGTAGACCACTGCCACCGGACCGAAGAGCTCTTCGTAGTACGCGCGCATCTCCTTGGTGACCCCGGTCAGTACCGCAGGGGAGTAGTACGCCGAGGGACCCTCGTGCAGCACGCCGCCGGCGTGAAGGGTGGCGCCCTTGGAGACCGCATCCTGAACCTGCGCGTGCAGATCTTCGGCGGCCTTGCGTGAAGACATCGGAGCGAACGAGCCGTCCTCGTCCTTCATCGGGTCTCCGGCCTTCAGGCCCTCGGCACGCTTGGTCAGCTCGGCAACAAACTCGTCGTAGATGTCCTCCATGACGATCATTCGTTTGTTCGAGTTGCAGGCCTGGCCGGTGTTGTCGATGCGGAAACCCCACGCGGTGTCCACGATGCCCGAGACATCATCTGAATCCAGCACCACAAATGGATCTGATCCACCCAGTTCCAGCACTGCCTTCTTCAGATTGCGTCCGGCCTGCTCGCCAATGATCGCGCCGGCACGCTCTGAACCGGTCAGGGAAACACCTTGGACACGGCTGTCAGCGATGATGGTGGAGATCTGGTCATGGGTGGCAAACACGTTGTTGTACACGCCTGCCGGAACACCTGCCTCATCCATGATTTCCTGGATTGCCAGGGCCGAGCGAGGGCAGGATTCTGCATGCTTGAGCAGGATGGTGTTGCCCAGCATGAGATTCGGTGCGACGAAACGTGCGACCTGGTACAGCGGGAAGTTCCACGGCATGATGCCAAGCAACGGGCCTACCGGTCGTTTCTGCACAATGGCTTTGCCACCGGAGAAGGATTTGATTTCCTGGTCCGCAGCGAGGGTCGGGCCCTCGGTTGCGA
Organism: Glutamicibacter sp. NPDC087344; assembly: GCF_044744225.1. Taxonomy (NCBI): domain Bacteria; kingdom Bacillati; phylum Actinomycetota; class Actinomycetes; order Micrococcales; family Micrococcaceae; genus Glutamicibacter; species Glutamicibacter sp. NPDC087344. The sequence continues at coordinate 242,688 of NZ_JBIUXY010000004.1, forward strand.
AGTACTCGAAGATCTCCTGGCAGAACTGAGCCTCGCCGACGGCTTCAGAGAGCGGCTTGCCCATTTCGGTAGTCATGATCTTGCCCAGCTCGTCAGCGCGCTCGGCAAAAAGTGCTCCGACTTTGGAAACGAGTTTGGCACGTTCGTTAATATCAACGTCCTGCCATGACTCGTAAGCGGACTGAGCAGCTGCGAGGGCCTGATCGATCTGCTCATCGGTGGCAACGTCGAATTCCTCGACTACCTCGCCAGTCGCCGGGTTCAAGACCTTGTAGGTTGGGGCGCTCATCGATGCTCCTGTCTGTGTGCATGTTGGTCGGTTTTACGCGAACGTAGCTTGTTGTATTGAACTATAGCCAATAAATGAATGTAATTCACTTCATATCGCATCCACACTGAGCTTATCGATACATCTATGAATCCGCTAGCAAGGGATGGTGCCGCTAAACGAACTTTCACTAGGGGAGTGTCGAGAAGCAGAAAATGTCGCACTACCTAAGAATTTTCAGGTAGGTGCGACATCTTAAGCTGCAAGGTCGACCCTTGCGCGTGAATTAGCTGATTGCGGAGGTCTTCCACCAGTCAATTCCTGCATCGCCCTGGGCGATCTGCGCGATCTCCTCCAGCTCGGCCGCGGTGAATTCAACATTTGTTAATGCGCCGAGGTTTTCATCCAGCTGCTTAGTTGAAGACGCGCCAATGAGCACCGAGGTCGCAGCGCCATCACGCAGAAGCCAGGCGATGGACATCTGTGCAAGAGTTTGGCCGCGGCGCTGAGCAACCTCGTTCAGGCTGCGAATCTTGGCAAGGTTTTCATCCGTCAATTGGCTGCTGAGTGTGCGTCGACCGCCTTGGCGTTCAACGTCGGTGGTGGTGAGGTATTTATCGGTCAACAAACCCTGCGCCAACGGGGTGAATGCGATGGACCCCATGTTCTCCTCGGCTAGCGTCTGCAACAGGCCGTGCTCAACCCAAGGATTGAGGATGTTGTAGGACGGCTGGTGGATCACCAATGGTGTACCTAGGTCATTGGCAATCGCCTTGGCCTGCGCAGTGCGCTCGGCCGAGTACGAGGAAATTCCCACGTAGAGTGCCTTGCCAGAGCGAACTAATGTATCCAGCGCCCCGATGGTTTCTTCCAGCGGAGTTTTGGGATCGAAGCGGTGTGAATAGAAGATGTCGACGTAGTCCAGGCCAAGTTTGTCCAAGGACGAGTCGCAGGAGGAGATCAGGTACTTGCGTGAACCCATGGTTCCGAAAGGTCCGGCCCACATGTCGTAACCGGCTTTGGATGAGATTACTAGTTCGTCGCGGTAAGGCTTGAAGTCCTTACGCATCATGCGTCCGAAGTTCTCTTCGGCCGACCCGGCCGGAGGGCCGTAGTTGTTGGCGAGATCAAAGTGTGTGATTCCGTGGTCGAAAGCGTGGCGCAGCACTTCACGCTGGGAATCGAAGGCCCGGTTGTCACCGAAGTTCCACCACAGTCCCAGGGACAGCGGCGGCAACATGAGTCCGGAGTTGCCGACGCGACGGTAACCGAACTGGCCATAACGCTCTGCGGCTGCCACGTAAGGTCGGTGGGTGTCGTTGGCGGAGTTAAAGATCTCGTATTCCACGAAAAACCTCTCTGCCGGCGCTGGCCGGCCGGTGTGCTGAAAAACCTCTTGGCTCCACCATATGTCAGATTTTTGACCGACAGCGGGCATGGGTGTGAAACGGGGCAACTTTGTTGATATTAAACGAGTTCGCCGCCTGCCTGGGAGCGGGCGGCGAACTCAGCGGCGCGAATGCTTGGGGGACCATTCGCGCCCTGCGGATGCATAGCTTGGGGGATTTATGCACCAACAGCCGGTTTGACCGGTATTTGAATTCTATCTTTGCTCATATCAGAGGGTATTTCGTTTCTACAAAATATGGCTAGAGGATAGAGAATTCTAACCAGGTGGCTATGCGGGTCTTCTGGACGTCGCATTAAATGAAGAACCGATCGCTCAGGCCAAGGAGGTAACGCCTGCGCGATCGGTTCTTCTTAATCACTCGCACCTTGAGAAGGTACTACCGAGCTTATGGGCTGAGGCTTGAAATTGCCTGACAGTTAGGTGTGCGGGAGCTTATGCCCGTCACGGCTAGTAGTTGGAAGGTGGGTCGGAAGCTGGAAAAGACTCGTCTTCCCACTCTTCGACGAGCTGTTCGTCATGTTCATCATGCAACTTCTTTTCGAGATCCTCTTCGCTGGGTTGTTCACTCATCTTGTTCCCCTTCCGTTGCTCACCTGTTGTGGCTGGAGAATTACCAGACCACCATATCTTCAGTGTTCTCCTTCTTCCGCGCCTTGTCGAGGGGCGGGGCGATCTAAGGATTTCGCTGTCAGGAATGGACACGATTTAATCTAAGGTATGCCGATGATCAAGAACCCTGCCGATGGTGCTGAAATCTTTTTCGATGATGATGCTGCCGATGGAGAGCCGATCCTCTACCTTCACGGATCAGCTTTGTCCCGGTCGATTTGGCGAGGATTGGGGTACACCAAGACCTTGGGTGCGGGCTACCGAAACATCCGGATGGATCTACGCGGGCACGGCCGGTCTTCCAAGTCCCATCATGTTGCCGACTACACGATGGACAAGGTCATGGGCGACATCCATGCGCTCCTTGCACATCTGGGACTGGACTCGGTTCACGTTCTCGGGTACTCCTTTGGTTCGCGCACCGGGCTTCACATGGCGATGACCTCGCCAGAAACCGTGAAGACCTTGATCATGCTTGGCGGAACGTTTGAGATTACTCCGGGGGAAATTGGGAAACTGTTTTTCCCCGGATACCTTGAGGTGCTGCGTGCAGGGGACATTGAAGGGTTTGTCACCGGCCAAGAAACCCGCGGGCGGTTGGACCCAGCTACCCGTATGGCCTTCAAATCCAATGATCCCCTCGCCTTGGCCGCGTACTATGAAGCGGCCGAGACGCTCCAGAATATTGAGTTGTCTCAGCTCTCGCAGGTTCGTATCCCCACCCTGTTGTTGATTGGCACCCAAGACCAACCACGCTTTGACCAAAATAAAATCATGGTTCGAACGATGCCCGATGCACGGATGGTGGCGCTGCCTGGGCGAACGCATGGAAGTACCTTGTTCCCTATTGAACCGGTAGTCCAAGCCATTGAGTCTTTCTGGAATGGGCGTCGCGGGTGAGTCCGGCGAACTTTGACCTAGAGGCGATCTCAGAGGGACTGGCCTTCGGACCCAGCCGGCACGAGATCTACAGCAGTGTCGAGTCCGACCCAGCGGCACCTGTGGTGATCCAAGCGCCTCCAGGCTCGGGTAAAACCACGATTGTTCCGCCCACCGTGGCCAATGCCTTATGTGCGCGAAACATGGGCGGACGCGTTATCGTGACCCAACCGCGCAGGGTCGCCGCCCGCGCCGCAGCCCGGCGTTTAGCCCAGCTGGATCAGTCAAAGCTCGGTGACCGCGTGGGTTACTCGGTGCGCGGTGAGCGGATGCTCAGCGCCCAGACGAAGGTCGAATTCGTCACTGCAGGTCTCATGCTGCGGCGTCTGCTCGCAGACCCGGACCTGGGCGGTGTGAGCGCATTGATCATCGACGAGGTCCATGAGCGCTCAATTGATACGGACCTCCTGCTGGCCATGTCCAATCAGGTTTCGCAGTTGCGCGATGACTTCACGCTGATTGTTATGAGCGCTACCGTCCACGCGCAAGAACTTTCGCAACTGCTCTCCCGCGAGGGACCGGCGAAGGTACTCAGAGCCCAGAGCGCGCAGTTTCCGGTACACGAACAGTTTGATAGTTTTACCGGACAGCGCCAAAACGAGCGCGGGCTCTCGCCTGACTACCTCAGGCATGTGGCGCTGACCGCGATTAAACATTCAGCGTTGGCCAATGAACACACCGATCACCCCATTGATACGTTGGTATTCCTCCCCGGCGTGGGGGAAGTGCAGCGGGTGTGTGCGCAACTTGAGGCCAGTGGGGCCAACAGCTTCGCCCTGCATTCGCAGATCTCTTCCGGTGAACAAGATGCAATTCTCAGTCTTCCGCCGGTGAGCGAGCCGGCCCGGATCATTGTGGCAACCTCAATTGCCGAATCCTCGTTGACTGTGCCGCGAGTGCACCTGGTCGTGGATGCCGGCTACGCCAGGGAGCCCCGGCGCGATGAGGGTCGTGGTTTCAGCGGGCTGGTGACCGTGGTGGCGAGCCGGGCCGCGGCCACGCAACGGGCTGGCCGAGCTGGGCGTCTGGGCCCGGGCATGGTGGTGCGCACCTTGGATCCAAAGTCCTATGCGGCTGCTCCCGCGCACTCGACCCCGGAAATTCGTACCGCGGATCTGGTGGGCGCAGGGCTGTCCCTTGCCGCCTGGGGCGCCGAGCGCGGCGAAGGGCTTCAGATGTGGGAACATCCGCCGCAGGCCGCCATGCTGGCAGATGAACAGGTGCTGTATGCGCTCGACGCCGTGGATCAGTCCGGACGGATCACCAGTTTGGGTGAACAGATCTCCACGATCCCCGCGGATCCGCGCACAGCTAGTGCCCTGTTGAAAGGAACGGAGCACTTCGGCGCACCCGCCGCGGCCGAGGTGGTGGCAATGCTGACCGGTGCGGAACGGGCCAGCAATGCTGACGTTGAAGAATTGCTCAACTCGCTTCGGCGCACCTCGCATCCCGGGCATCGAAGCTGGAAGCAGGAAACGAAACGGTTGACGGCTATGGCGCTGGCAGGCAAACTCCGTGCTGCACCGGCAGTGGATTCCTCCGGGGCAGTGGCGGGCATCTGCGCACTTGCCTATCCGCAGTGGGTTGCGCGCCGGATGGCTCCGGGAGAATTTTTGCTGGCGTCCGGAACCCGGGCTTCGCTGCCACGCGGCAGCCACCTGGATCATTTCGAATACCTGGCGGTGGCCGAGGTGTCCCGCGCCGGCGCCGGGGCAATCATCCGCCGGGCCGCCGGAATCGACTTCGAACTGGCCAGGGAGCTGCTGCCGCAGCTGTATCACAGCAAGGACACCGCGCAGCTGGTCGAGGGCAAGGTCAGCGCCCGGAGGGTTGAATCCTTTGGCTCCATCGAGCTGTCCTCCCGGCCCATCAAGGTCAGCCAGGAACTTGGCATTCTCGCCGCGCACACCGCGCTGAGTGAACAAGGCCTCGCCGTCTTCGGGGTGCAGGAAGGCTTCGAGGTCCTCCGCCGCCGGATGGCCGTAGCCTTCCGGCTGTTGGGGGAGCCGTTTACGGCGATGGATGAAGACTCGCTGATTCACCGTGCCGATCAATGGCTCACCGAGCCGCTACGACGCCTGGCCGCGGGTCAGAGCACAACAAAGATCGACCTGGAATCTGCGCTGCGCACGCTGCTTCCGTGGGAGCATGCGCATGACTTCAACGAGCTGGTTCCACCTCGGCTTCAGGTGCCTTCGGGTTCCAGGATCACGGTTCACTACCCTGAGGTGGATGAAACTGGTCCTGCGGTCGTCTCGGTCAAATTGCAGGAGTGTTTTGGGTTGAAGGATTCACCGCGGCTGGTTAACGGAAAGCTCCCGGTGCAGTTCCACCTGCTTTCACCTGCGGGGCGCCCGTTGGCAGTGACCGATGACCTGGACAGCTTCTTTAATGGACCCTATCAACAAGTGCGCTCCGAAATGCGAGGGCGGTATCCGCGCCATCCATGGCCGGAGAATCCGTGGGAGCATGTGGCTACGGCTTCAACCAAAAACCGCCTGAAACGCGAGGCCGGCGGACAGGGTTAAAGCGAGCCGGGCCCTGCGCGATGCGCAGGGCCCGAAATCCAATGGTGTTTGCCTTTCGGCAGTCTAGGCGAACGCAGAGAATCCGGTGATATCGCGGCCCATGATGAGTGCCTGAACCGTTTCGGTACCTTCGTACGTGTGCAGCGCTTCCATATCGGCGAAGTGGCGCGCCACCCGGTTGCTGGTCAGGATGCCGTTGCCGCCCAGCAGGTCACGGGCGTTGGACGCCACCGAACGAGCGGTCCGGGTCGCGGTGTATTTTGCCAGCGACGCCTGTGGCCCGGTCAGGGTTCCGGCGGTTTCGCGTGTGGTCGCTTGCATCACCATCAGCTGAATCGTGGCCAGCTCCGACTGCATCCTGGCCAAACGTTCCTGCACAATCTGGCTCGCCGCCAGCGGACGCCCGAACTGGATGCGCTGCTTGGCGTAGTTCACCGCGCTCTCATAGCATGCGGTCGCATGGCCGACGGCCGCCCACGCAACTCCCAAGCGGGTGGCAAACAATACGCGCGAGGTATCTTTGAAGCTCGTGGCTCCGGGCAGTACGTCCTCATCCGGAACAAATACCTCATCCATGCGGATGTGCGCCTGCCAGATGGCGCGCAAGGACAGTTTGTTGGTGATGGTGGTGGCGCTGTACCCCTGGGCATCCTGATGGACGATGAATCCGCGAACCTTGCCTTCCTCGTCGCGCGCCCAGACGATGCTGATCCCGCCGATGGAGCCGTTTCCGATCCATTTTTTCTCACCGCTGAGCACATATCCGCCTTCGACCTTGCGGGCCGCGGTTTCCAAGGAGACGGAGTCGGAGCCGTGTGTCGGCTCGGTCAGCGCGAATGCTCCGGGAAGCTCGCCGCTGAGCATCCGCTGACCGTACGTGGCGATCTGTTCCGGGCTCCCGCAGTAGATCACCGAACGCAGTGCCAAACCACCCTGGACGCCGATGATCGTTCCCACCGAACCATCTCCCCGGGCCATTTCCATATTGACCAGACCGGCAGCCAGCGGGCTCATGGCTTCGCGGCCCTCAATGGCCAGTCCGTCGCGCAAGAGATCGGCATCGCCCAGTTTGGTGAGCAGGTGCAACGGGTATTCGGCCTTGTCCCAGTATTCGTGGATGTCGTTTTTAACTTCTTCAAGCACGAACTTCCTCGCCTTGGCACGCCAGCTGGCATCGGCCTGGTTCAGCCCGTCGAATATCCCGGTTGGGTCGATGTTGACAGTCTCTGACCACAAGTCATACTCGGGTTCGGTGACTCCGGTAGGAAAGGCGAATCCGGTGTGCGGTTGGGTCATCTGAGGGCGCTCCTTATGGGCTGAGGTAGAACTTCTATCCCCAAGCCTAGTGGAACGCAGTGTCATGTCAAGATACTAAGTTTCAATTTGTGGGTTTGGCTCAGTGTTGTTGCGCCTTGAGCGCTTGGCTGACCGCATCCAGAATCGACTGCTCGTCAGCTCCCGAGGACAGCACCGAAACCACCACGGTTCTCGCCGATTTCTCCGGCTTCTTCGCGGCATGCTGAGGCTGGAGCACATCCTCGAAACGCTCAAGGAAGCTCATGACATCTTGTGCGAGTTTGGTTCGGTCGGTGCTGTGCGGATCGCGGAGCCACATGCGCAGGTGGTCATTGTGGATGGCCACCAGACCGGCACTCAGACCGAGTCCCAGCGCGCGGGCTGCGGGGGTGGATACAAGTTCCCGACGGCTCAGGAACCGATAAAAGGCCCGCTCATAGCGGTGCGTGGAGACAAGCTCGCGTTCGCGCAAGGAGGGCACCGATGACAGCAACTGGTGGCGCAGTTGGGCGGCCTCGGGATTTGCCGTGTATTGGTCGAACACGACGTGAGCGGTGTCGATCAGCGTCTGCTGGGCATCCACCGAGGACGAGGCGAGTGTGGTCTCAACATGGGTGATGATCATTTCCTGATCGGCAAAAACCATGTTTTCCTTGGAGCCGAAACGGCGAAAAAACGTTGATCGTGAGATCCCGGCCGCAGTGGCCAGCTCGTCGACGCTCGTCGCGTCGAAGCCCTGGGTGATTAACAAATTAAGGGCAGCTGAAGGTACCGCGGAAGAGGGGATCATGATTCAAAAATTTAGCATGTTTCGCCCAGCTGATTTCTTGTTCTTCGCTGAAAACGACGCGCCAAAGATTGTGATCACCCAGGTCGGTGGCTACGCTGAACAACAAGGCAACCGACTCGAGTTGTCATCAAAGGACTTAAGGAATGAGGCCCCATGGGAATCTCGATCGCAAACGGGGCGCTACGTTTGGTCAGTGGCGCATTCATCCTCAACAGCGGAATCAACAAGCTGCGTCTGGACGAAGCCAGCGCCGCTGGGCTGCAACAAATGGCTTCTAACGGAATCCCGCAACTGGGCGAACTTGATCCGGCCTCCTTCGGGAAAATGCTTTCCATCGGTGAAATCTCGCTGGGCAGCGCACTGTTATTGCCGCTGATTCCGTCGCGTCTTGCAGGATTAGGCCTGGGAGTCTTTTCCGGCGCCCTGCTGGCCAGCTACCTGCGCACCCCGGGCATGACCGAATCTGACGGAATTCGACCGACTCAGGATGGCACCGCCCTGGCTAAAGATGTCTGGTTGGCCGGTATGGCTGTGGCGCTGATTTTCAGTCGCCGCTCCGCCAAGAAGGCCAGGAACAAAAAGTAATTTGTCAAAGTTCTTGATGTGGCTTGGTGCAACAGCATAGATTAATTCTTGAATGACCTGTTTTCCTTGGTCACAACCGGTTTGGCGATGAGGAGAGTTGTATGAGTTTCTTGGACGACGCAAAGAAAAAGCTGGGCGAGGCAGTCGAAAACGTGAAGGAATTCGCGGGCGATGCGGCTGAGAACATCAAGGAGTTCGCAGAAGACGCAACCGAAAACGTCAAGGAGTTCGCTGCGGATGCAACCGAGAACGTGAAAGAATTCGCTGCCGACGCACAAGAAAAAATCGGTGAGAAGGTTGATGAGTTCAAGGGCGGAAATAAGCCCGAGGGAGACGCCTAACTCAGCGAAGCACCGCTTCTTAGAGGGTTTTCACAAACGCATCAGAAACCAACTGCCCCCGACCGTGAAGTTCTTCAAGGTCAGGGGCAGTGGTGTGTCAGGGATAGCAATCACCGTGTGGGCTATTTGGTGCCGAGTTTCTTTTCGCTCGGGTGGGACTTGAAGAAGAGCACCGCAAAAATTGCCGCCAGCGCTACGATGCCCGGGAGCAAGAGGGCCTGGCCAAGCCCGAGCGAGGTGGCTTCAAAAATGGCGCCTTGGTCGGCGGGTTGCTGCAGTTCGCCGATATTGGCGGAGATCCGCGAGTCCATCATGAAGGCAATCAGCGCCGAACCCAAAACAGACCCGATTTGCCGGGTGGTGTTGTAGATACCCGATCCAGCCCCCGCATCGGAAGCGGTCAAGTCGCGGGTGGCGGCCAGGGAGAGGGACGGCCAGATCATCGCCGAGCCGATTCCCTGAATCGCGGATGGAATCAGCAGCATCCACAGTGGAATCTCGGCGTGCATCATCAACGCGTAGGCGATGGTTCCGCCGCCCATCAGGGTAAAACCGGGCAGTGCGAAGGTGCGCGGATTGAACTTGTTGATCTGCTTGCCGATCATCGGCGCCATGATGATGCCAACGATTGCCATTGGCGAAATCATGAGTGCAGACTGGGTCGGTGTCAGTCCGCGGACATCCTGGAGGAAAAAGACCATGGGCAGGCTGATGGTGGCAATGGCCAAACCCATGAAGGTAATGGCGATGTTGGCCAACGAGAAATTCCGGACCTTGAACAGGCGCAAGGGAACCAGTGGCTCGGCCTTGGTTTTGGACTGCCACCAGACGAACAGCACCATCACCAGGATGCCGAAAATGATCAGGTGCCACGCGCCAAACGGGCCGATGAACGGTTCCCAGTTGGTGGTGTCACCTTCCTGAATACCGTATACGAGGCTGAACATGCCGACGGCCGACAAAACCACGCCAACCCAGTCGAAGGAATGCGCCTGAGGCTTGAGTTTGGGGACAAACTTGAACACCATGGCAATGCTCAGTACAGCGATCGGGATGTTGATAAAGAAGATCCATTCCCAGCCGGCTGAGTCAACCAGCAGGCCTCCGGCAATGGGGCCGACCAGCGAGGCGATACCTGCAACGGCGCCCCAAACACCCATGGCGGCCCCGCGGTGCGCGTAGGGGAAGAGCCGGGTGATCATGGTCATCGACTGCGGCGAAATCAGTGCCGCACCCAAGCCCTGCACGGCGCGGGCCAGGATCAGCGAACCCAAGGAGGTCGACAGCCCGCTCCACAGCGAGGCGATGGTGAAGATGACCATGCCGATGAGGTAGATGTTGCGCGGACCGAAGCGGTCACCCAATCTTCCGGTGACCAGCAGCGGTACGGCGAAGGTGAGAAGGTAGGCGCTGTTGATCCACAGAATGCTGGAGATATCCGCATCCAGGTCGGCCATGATCGCTGGCATGGCAGTATGGACAATCGTGGTGTCCAAAAGGATCATAAAAAAGCCGATGACCAGTGCCCAGAGGGCATTCCATGCGGCTTTTTTGTTGAATTCGGTGGGAGGGTTAGCTATTTGTGGCACTGGTCAAGACTAGTGCGTTCGGCCAAAAATCTAAATGAATAGCAAGACTATTGAACGTGAACTAGTCGAAACTCACACTGCCGCGCACCTTGGTCGCCACATCGCCACTGACCCAAACACCTTGTTCATCTGCTTCGATATGCAAGATCGCGTCGCGCCCCACCCTGGTGCCTTGGCGGACGGTGTAACGCTGCGGAGCATAACCGGTCTCGGTAAGCCAAATGCCGAAGGCTGCATTCAGGCTTCCGGTGGCGGGGTCCTCTGGAACCGCTTCGCCCGGTACAAAATTGCGCACCTCAAAATCCGCTGGCGGTTGCATCACCACGGAGCCGAAACGTTCCTCCGAGCGTTCAACGTCCGAAGAATCCAGCGGGATTAATTCTTCGCGCGTACCGGAGACCCGGGGGATCACCGAGTCCCGCGGCTGCCAGCTGCTATGCGAGACACTTGCCGCCGTGTAAGGGCCAATGACTCCAACTTCCAGGCCTTCCAACGCCTCGAAATCGGGTTCAATACCGAGCACTACATCTGCATCTCGCAGAACCAAGCCAGCCGGTTGCGGGCCATTGACCAACCATGAATGATCTACAACGTCCTCGGGCTTGAGTCCAAGCCCTGAGATGGCCCATTGCAGGACATCAGGTTCCAGCGGACCCGAACGGGTTAGCGGAGGAGCGAGGAATGCCAGACGCTGGGAATGTTCGGTGCTGCCAGCACGCTCGACCCGCAGCTGGATGAGGCCGCTGCGGCACTCCTGCACCAGGTAGCCGCTGGGGCCTGGCTGGCCACCGGCCTCAAGCCACGCATGAGCGGCGCCAAGGGTCGGGTGGCCGGCGAAAGGCAGCTCGGTGGTTGGTGTGAAAATGCGGATCGCGTAGTCCGCTTCCTCTTCGCTCGGTTCAACAAAAAACACCGTCTCGGCCATGTTGATCCAGGTGGCAAACCGCTGCATCTGGGCGTCGGTGAGTTGGTGCGCGTCAAAAACCACGGCCAAACCGTTGCCGTTGAATTCGGTGGCCGCAAAAACGTCAACCTGCTGATAGGCAAATGTGCTGCTCATACATAGCATCGTGGCACATTAATCAGCAGGTTGACGGGGTGTTACGCGGTACGTCACGCAAAAAGCGTGAAACCGCTGCGATTATTTTTCTTGCTCACCACTGGTGGGCGACATCAACAACGAGCCGTGAGGAAGTCCCTGGGCCGTCGAGCAGGAATGCGCGCATGGGAAGCCGGGCGCGGGTGGAGACCCCCAGCAGTGTTTCACCTTCGAAACTACCCAGCCAAACCTGCTGCTTGAAGGTTTTGTAGTTCAGCGTTTTCACCTGGGCACCTGGATTGTAGGAGGTGCTTGCCGGTGCATGAAGTTGGATCTGCAACTTCGCCCCACCGGTGGTTTTGACTTCAATACCCGAAGCTATGCCGAGAAACTTGTCAACGTATTTCACGGTGAAACCGGCAGGCTTGGATTTCAGGTCGATGACCATGCGGTCGTAGCAGGTGTGCTGACCGGTTCGCACATTGGTCAGGGCAGAGGTAGTGGACAAGGTCTTGGACTTAGCCAAGGAACCCCAGTAAACGGTTGCGCAGGTAGCGGCCGTGGTTGCAGTTGGAACTGCTATAGCTGCGGGCGTCATTGCCAGCATGGCTGCCGTCGCCGTGGTGGCGAGGATTCCGAATTTAGTTCGGCGCACGGGGATCACCGGCTTTCTGTGGTTGCGCCATCCGGCCGATTCACGGGGCCGGTCACACTACTAAAACGCCGCCGTACCGGAAAGGCAAGGGGTTGGAGGAAATGGAACGATACCGATATTGTTCCGTGACGGGCTTGAAAACGTTCCCCGTGGCACCAGCGGCTACACAGCTCACGGCCAGAGGCTTATGACATGCTTTAACGATGACTCCAACACCTGCCGCACCTATCGATGAGACCGTCGAAGATGTCATTCAGGCCTCCAATTTCCTGCCCGAAACGTTGCAATTCTGGGTAGTTATAGCTATTGGTGCAGTAGTTGCTGCGATCCTCACGGTCGTTTTCAGCAGCGTCTCACGCCGGGTTCTGGATCGGATGGGCGCCCCCGCTGGGACCGTCAAGCCGACCCGGATTCCGTTTTTCGCCACCATGACCTCGATAGTCCTGAAATCGGTTTTTTCGATCTTCTACCGCGACAAGTCCTGGTACAACGCCTGGCAGTTCGTCATCCTGGCGGTGCTGATCTTTTTCCTCACCTGGTTCATCATCAGTGTCGTCAAGGTCATCGAAACGACGCTGCTAGCTCACGTTGAATCCAGATTCGGCACGGGCCGGAAGCTCGCCAAGGTACGTACCCAGGTGGGGCTTCTGCGCCGGGTGCTGACCGCGGTGCTGTGCATTTTGGCTGTCGGGGCGGTGCTGCTGTCCATTGAGCAGGTCAGGGCCTTGGGTGCCGGAATCCTGGCTTCCGCAGGTCTTGCCTCGGTGGTGGTTGGCCTTGCCGTGCAGTCGACGTTAGCGAATGTTTTCGCCGGGATTCAGATCGCCTTCACCGACTCCATCCGGGTGGAAGACACCGTGGTGGTTGAGCAGGAACGTGGAACGATTGAAGAAATCACCCTGTCCTATGTAGTGGTGCTGTTGCTCGATGGTCGACGCATGATCCTGCCGTCCACCTACTTCACCACGACACCTTTTGAGAACTGGTCACGTCGAAGCAGCGAGATCTCCGGCAACGTGGTGCTCCAGCTCAAACTGAATGCGCCAATCGACTACCTGCGCCAGCGCACCACCGAACTGCTTGAATCATCGGACTGGTGGGACGGGCGCAGCAACGCCCTAAACGTGACAGACGTCCAAGGCGGACTTCAGACGTTGACCATATTTTTATCGGCACGCAATCCATCAGACCTGTGGGAGCTTCGCAACATGATCCGGGAAAAGCTGCTGAGCGAACTGGTCAAAAGTTATCCCGAGTGCCTGCCGGACCCCCGGACGCTACCGAATACCCCGGCCGCCTGATCATTTAGCTGAAAAATCCCGCGGAAGACCTGAGCTTGGCTCGGCTGCTTCCGCGGGATTTTTATTGTTCGAGATTGGATGAAGGCTAGAGCCGCAACGCGGCCGGACCGTAATCGTCGTAACGCTGCTGGCGTGCGGTGGCCTCGCGCAGCGCCGAAATCAGCGACTCCGCCTTATCGATCAGGTCCTGAATTAGATCGTCATCGCGTTCAACCCAGAGGTATTCCGGGATATCACGCAAGGGAACAAAGTTATCGTGTTCTTCCCATACGAACAGGGTGCGTTCGGCACCGATCACATGTTGCTGCCAGAGAACCTGGCGAAGATAGTTTTTCGGAATCTTCTTGAATGGTTTGTTGGTGGTCTTGATTTCCGAGAGCACCGGGACACCTGCGGCGTCGAAGCCCAATCCGTCCGGGGTCGCCAGATGCAACCGGGAGTGCTGGGAATGGAACAGCTGGGTGGAGGGGAAGATATTGAAGTTCTCCTGAACCCAGGCCGCGATCACCGGTTCGCGTTTACGTCCGTGGTCCGTGTAGGGGTTGCCGGAGAACCCGTTACCGTAGAGCTTGTCCCAGGCGGCGTTCTTGATCGACTTCTCGGTCGACAACTTGGCGACGTCGGTCGCGGTGATGCCTTGGGCTCGGGCCCGGAGCCATTCGATGCGGTTGGACGAGTCAGCTAGAACTCGTTCGAAGCATTCATGGCTGACACCGGGCACTGTAATCACGTGCTCTATTCTCCACCATCAAGGGGGTCCAACCGCGCATCTTCGGCGTAAGGCTCGCGTGAGGCTAATCGCTGGCCTGTGCGATGGCGGTCAATAACTGGTTCAGCGTAGGTGGTTGTTCGCCGCGAAACTTCTGCTGACCGTCAACCATCAACCGGATCACCGGGGTCGAAGTGATACCCAGGGCTTCGCCGCGGGCGACCTGCTCGACCACGTTGATTTCTTCAACTTCCAGCGTGGGAAGCAGCTGCTGGGCGCGGTGCACCACCTGGCGGGTGCTCACGCACGGCGCGCAAAAAGGCTGTGAATAGAGTTCCAGCTTCATGGGTTTGGTTTTCCTCCTGCCAAGGGATAAGCCGATGCGCTGCCGGACTCATACCAGGGTAGGTGTCCGTGCCCGATGAGTTCGATCCTTCAGGCGATGGCAACGGCAGGCAACCTTGAAAACATAGCATCATGCTAGAAAATTCCTTGCCACGCCCCGTCGTGATCGCCGCCCGCGGACTCTACCGAAGCTTCGGGAGTACCGTGGCCCTGGACAATGTAGACCTCGATATCCATCTGGGCAGCTCGCTGGCCATCATGGGCCCCTCCGGGTCCGGCAAGTCGACGTTGCTCCATGCGCTGGCCGGCATTGACCTGCCAGATGCCGGTCGAATAACCCTGAATCGCTCGGGCTCCGGCCCGGTGCAGCTCGAATCCTTGAAGGACAAAGCCCGAAGCGCCCTGCGCCGCGAAGCGTTTGGATTCGTTTTTCAATCCGGGTTGCTCATCCCGGAACTCACCGCCATCGAAAATGTGGCCATGGCATTGATGATCAATTCCGTGCCACGAGCCAATGCGATGGATCGCGCCGGACGTGCACTGCAGCAGCTGGGGCTGGCTGGGATGGAAGATCGGCGCCTTGGCCAGCTTTCCGGCGGGCAGCAGCAACGGGTGGCCATCGCCCGCGCCCAGGTGACCGGGGCGAGTGTGGTGTTTGCCGATGAACCGACCGGTGCACTGGACTCGGTCACCTCGGAAGAGGTCCTTGAAATCTTGCTTGAATGCACCGTCGGTGCCGGGAAATCGCTGGTGATGGTCACCCATGATCGGTCGGTAGCAGCACGCTGCGACCGGATTGTTCACCTGAGCGACGGGCGGCTTGTCGACGGCAACGTAAGCCACGGACGCCAGGGCGGAGTCCGGTCATGAACTCCATCTACCTCGCTTGGATGTTGGGGCGCTCCTCCTCCTCACGCAGCAGCTCGCAGATCCTGACCATCAGCGCCTACGCCATGGTCAGCGCGATGTTATTGATAGTTCTTGGCGGCGCCTACTCATTCACCAGTTTTGAACTCGAAGCCCAGGGAACATATCTGCCCCTGGGCGGCCTGGCAGTTGTCTTGCTGGCGGTTCCGCTGATGGTGCTCGGCGCGGCCGCGGCGGCGTTATCGGCACGGACGCAAAACCGTGCGCTGTCCTCATTGCGGCTCTTGGGCGCTACCGGTGAGCAGATTCGCCGTATTTCCCTTTTGCAGGCCGCTGGCACCGCCTTTCTGGGTGCGCTAGCGGGTGTGGTGCTGTATCTGGCTGCTTCTCCGCTGGTTTCACTGATCCCATTCCAGGGTTCCCCGCTGGGAAGCGCACTGTATTTGCCCTGGTGGATGGTGGCTATCACCGTGGTGATCATTGTCCTCTTGGCCGTAGTGAGCTCGCTGGCGGGGCTGCGTAAACTCATCATTACACCCTTGGCCGTCGCAACCAGGCAAAACGTTCCCGTGCCAAGCTGGATCCGGGCGCTGGTCACGGTTGCCGGCGTTGCGGCCCTGTATTTCATTTTTACCAACGTTGGAATGATCAGCCAGGAACTTGGCACCATCATTGCGGTGATTGTCCTGGGATTCGGATTCGGATTGCTGATCCTGAACCTCATCGGCCCCTGGCTGGTGGCCCTGGTGGGCAAAAACAAACTGAAGACGGCCCAAAAACCTGAACAGCTCTTGGCCGCGCGGATGATCCTTGAAAACCCCGCCGAATCGTGGCGTCAGGTATCCGGGGTTGCCATGGCGTCCTTTGTCGCGGTGGTCGGGGGCAGCGGGGCCGCCCTGATGTCCGCCGGCGGCGAGCAGCAATCAACCGGAACCTGGGCCGATTTCCTGCCGCAAGACATCCTGACCGGTGTGCTGGTGACCCTGGTGATCACCTTTGTTTGTGTCTGCGCGTCCGCCGCCATCTCGCAAAGTGCGAGCACCCTGGACCGTGCGGACCTTTACGACGGGCTGCACAAATTGGGGATGAGCTACCGGGTGATGAATGCCGCTCGGGTGAAATCCCTGATGATTCCGGCGCTGAGTGTGTCGATTGGTTTCGCCATCGCCTCCGCGGTCCTGGTGCTGCCGTTGGCAGGAATCGCGGTGTTGACGAACCCGCTGGCGGTGCTGATCATTGCTCTCGCCGTGGTGCTTGGGCTTTGCCTGATCCGCGTGGCAATCATCGTCGCCAATCCGCAGCGGATGCTTGCACAACGTGCCTAGTCGGTGAAATTCAAGTGTCCACAAACGGCAGGTGGAAGCCTAAAAATCCGACTTTTGTGATGATTAGCGATTGGCCGTCTTGTGTATTGCATAGAAAAACGAGTATTCTGGCCTGTGGTTCGGATAGGTTTACCTTACTTATCTGGGCCATGCACTTTACGGAACCTCGCATAGTCTGGATAGCCTTCCCATGAACATCTCGCGCCGCGCCGGCATCTTCGCCGCCTCCACCGCCATCCTTGCCCTGAGCCTGACGGCCTGCGGTTCGAGCTCCGAGCCGAACACCGATGCTTCGGGTGAACCTTCGGCCTCGGCAGACTTCAGCCCGGTCACCATCAAAAACATCTACGGTGAAACCGAGATCACCGAGGTGCCTGAAACCATCGCGACAATTTCCTGGGTCAACGCCGATACCCTGCTGGCCCTGGACACCGTTCCGGCCGGCATGGACATCGACACCTACGGACAGAACGCCAACAACTCCACGGACTGGAAGGACGCAGCGCTTGAGGAACTGGGCACACCGATCGGTTCCGAGAACGCACCAACCCAGTTCGATATTGCCGACGGCATCGACTTCACCGGCATCGCCGAACTCAAGCCAGACGTGATCTTCGCCCCGTATTCCGGAATGACCCAGGAAGACTACGAAAAGCTGGAAAAGATCGCCCCGGTCATCGGCCCGATCGAAGCCAACTACACCACCAGCTGGCAGGACGCCACCGAAGCCGCCGGGCAGATGCTGGGCAAGCAGGACCAGGCAACCAGCCTGATCTCAGAGATCGAAGGCAAGCTGGCGGCCGTGGGTGAGAACAACCCGGCGGTGAAGGAATCAACCTTCATCGCAGCGGACCTCTCCTCCCCGGAGACCTCCTACGTGTACTCCACCGGAGACACCCGTCCCCGCTTCCTCACCGCACTGGGCATGACCCAGGCTGACTACGTGGATGCCAACGCCGCCAAGGACGCCTTCTACTTCACCGTCTCCCCGGAGAAGGTCAACGAATGGGACGCAGACGTGGTCTTCGCCTCCGCGCTCGCCGGCCAGAGTATTGACGACGTGGTGAAGGCCCAGCCGCTGTTCGGCCAGATTCCTGCCGTGAAGACCGACTCCGTGGCATTGCCGGGCACCGATCAGGCTACCCTGTCGATCTCCGCGGCTTCCCCGCTGTCCATCGAATGGGCACTGGAGAACGTGGTTCCAAAGATCGTGACCGCCGCTGAAAACGCGTCGGCCGCCAAAAAATAAGTTCTAGTCCGTCCGCGACAAATAGTGCAATTGCGCTTCCAGGGAACGACTCGCCGCGCCGGCCAGGCGCGGATCCAGGTCGGGGTAGACGAGCTCCAGCAAATCGGCTGGATGCACGTGGGCTCCGGCCTTGCCGAGTTTTTCCAACGCGGACCGCACCTGGTCCAATCGATCCTCGCGGTGCGCCAAGTAGGCGTTGAGCAGCGGGTGCGAATGCTCGTGCTGCCCGCCATGCGCCGGATGCAGCGGCATGTCCGGCAAGGACAGCAGCCGCTGCAACGAGGCAAGGTAGTCGGACAGGGTGCCGTCGGGATGGTCCAGGATCGTGGTTCCGCGGCCCAGGACCGTATCCCCGGTAAACAGGTGCTCTTCCGTTCCCCGGCGCACAAAACAGACCGAATCCGAGGTATGTCCCGGGGTGAACTCCACACTCACCGTGATTCCGGCGCCGTTGATCTCCTCGCGGTCGGTGAACACCTCAGCATTGCGGCAGAACTGTTCAAGCCGCGCCCGCACCGGGGCGCCGGTCAATTCATGCAGCCGATCAATTCCCGCGGTGTGATCCAGGTGCCGGTGCGTAATCAGCACCAGTTGCACGTCGTACAGCGCCAGGGCCTGCAGGTGCTCCTCCAGCTCGGGTCCGGGATCAATCACGATGACCGGGAGCTGGGGAGCCAGGGTTTGTCCGGGATTAAACAGGAGGTAGGAATTGGTCCCTTCAAGGGTCATTTCCGAAGGGTTATCGGCACGCAGCACCGCGATACCGGGTGCCAGAAGGCTGGGGGCAGAAACATGATCCATAGCAACGAGTGTAGGAAGCAATGAGCGCATCTGAAAGTACATTGCGCCTCTCGGCGAAACGAACGGGACCCAAATTGGGGCGCAGGCTTGTGGTGTGCCTGTTGCTGATCCTGGTGCTGGTCATCTCCATTTTCGCGTCGCTCTTGCTGGGCGCGCGCAGCGTGGGGATCGACAGCGTGCTGGCTGCGCTGCGCGACTACGACTCCGCCGACGGGGACCAGGTGGTGGTGTATTCACGAATGGCCCGCACCGTGGGAGCGATTGTGGTGGGCGCGGCCCTGGGACTGGCCGGCGCCGGTTTGCAGGGGCTGACCCGCAACCCGCTGGCTGATACCGGCATCCTTGGCCTGAACGCTGGCTCGGCGCTGGCCGTGGTGATTGTTGTTGCATTTTTCGGGGCCGCCGCGCTGCCGTTGATCATGGGCGCGGCGTTTTTCGGCGCGGCCGTGGTGATGACCCTGGTGTACGTGGTGGCCAGCGTGGGGCGCGAAGGTGCGACCCCCATCAAATTGGCCCTCGGCGGTGCGGCGCTGGCCGTGGGCGTCGGATCGATCACCAACACCATCTTGATGATCTCCAAGTCCACCTTGGACGAATTCCGCAAGTGGCAGATCGGCTCGCTGTCCGCCGGAAGCATGGAAACCTACCTGCTGGCGATCCCGGTGATTGCCGTGGGAGCCCTGATTGTGCTGACCACCGCCCGTGCGTCGAACGCCGTGGCCATGGGGGAGGACACCGCGCTGGCCCTGGGTTTCAACCTGAACCGCTCGCGGCTGATCGGCTCCATCGGGGTGGTGCTGCTGGCCGGCACCGCCACCGCCGTGGCCGGGCCCATCGCCTTTGTCGGTTTGATGATCCCGCACGCGGTGCGTCTGCTGATCGGCAGCGACTACCGGTGGATCATGCCCGCCAGCATGGTGGCTGGACCAATCTTGTTGTTGCTGGCTGATACCTTGGGGCGCTTGATCCTTCCTCCCAGTGAGATCCAGGTCGGTGTCATGTGCGCCATGCTCGGCGGGCCAATCTTCATCATCATGATGCGTAGCGGAATGAAGTCGGTGAAACTATGAGTGGCGCACTGAAAGAACGGACCCCAACCGCCCGCCGTGCCGCGCGCGTGCGCACCGCGGCGCTGTGGATGATCCTGGTGTTGTTCCTGGCGGCGGCCGCCTACATTTTCTGGGGCCGGGATCGGCTGCCCATGGATGAGATTTTTGAGGTATTCCGCGGCGAAACGGTGCCCGGCACCAGCTTCATCCTGATGGAAGACCGCCTGCCCCGGCTGGTGGTCGGAATGCTGGCCGGAGCCGGCCTGGGGATGTCCGGGGCGTTGTTCCAACGCTGGCTGAGCAACCCCCTGGCAAGCCCGGATGTCATTGGCGTGGGCTACGGGGCCTCCGCCGCGGCGATCGCCGCGATGATTGTTTTCGGCATCAACGACTGGAAACTCAGCGTCGTAGCGCTGGCTGGCGGGCTGGCCGTAGCGGCCGTCATCTACTGGCTGTCGGCTTCCGGCCAACGCACCGGCTCCCGGCTGATCCTAGCCGGTTTGGCCATCGGGGCGATGCTGCAGGCGCTGATCCAATTCCTGCTGACCCAAGCGGAGGTCAACACCGCCGGCGACGCCATGCGGTGGCTGACCGGTTCGCTGTCCGCCAGCACCTGGGAACGCGCCGGGGTGCTGGGCCTGGGTTTGGGTGTTTTGTGCCTCTTCTTCCTGCCGCTGGTTTTGCACCAGCTCAAGCTCCTGGAGCTGGGCGAGGACGCGGCCGCGGCGCTGGGCCTGAAGGTAGGCCAGGCGCGGTTGGTGCTGGTCTTCACCGCGGTCGCGCTGGGAGCAATTCCCATTGCGGTCACCGGGCCACTGGCATTTGTCGCGTTTTTGGCAGGCCCCATCACCGCGGCGCTCTCCCGCTCGGCCATCCACGTGCCGCTGGCCGGGCTTGCCGGGGCCACCTTGGTGGTCGTCGCCAACTTTTTTGCCACGAACTTGTTCGCGGACATCAGCCTACCGGTGGGCGTGATCACCGGCGCATTTGGCGCACCGTTCCTGATTTGGGTGCTGGTGCGCGCCAACTCTACTGGAAACGGGGGATAACCCATGGCCACATTGCAGGCTAGCGAGCTGACCTTGGCATATGACAAGGTCACCATCGTGAACGAGCTGTCTCTGGACATCCCCACCGGGCAGGTGAGCATCGTGGTCGGCGCGAACGGCTGCGGCAAATCCACGCTGCTGCGAGCCCTGTCGCGGTTGCTGAAACCCGCCGGCGGGCAGGTGTTGCTGGACGGGGCAGATATCCACACGAAACCTGCCAAGGAAGTTGCCAAGACCCTTGGCCTGTTGCCGCAGTCGCCAACCGCCCCGGATGGGATTACCGCACGGGAACTGATCAGCCGCGGACGCTACCCGCACCAGGGGCTGTTCAAGCGTTTCTCCGCGGATGACGAGGCCGCTGTGAATCGGGCCATGGAGCTGACCGGCACCACCGAGCTGGCCGACCGTCCGGTGGACGAGCTATCCGGCGGCCAGCGCCAGCGTGTCTGGATCGCCATGGCCCTGGCCCAGGAAACAGACCTGTTGCTGCTTGATGAGCCGACCACCTTCCTGGACGTGGCCCACCAGCTAGAGGTGCTGGACGTGGTCAGCGAGCTGAATCACAGCCGGGGGATCACCGTGGTGATCGTGTTGCACGACTTGAACCTTGCCGCGCGTTACGCCGACTACCTGGTGGCCCTGAAGGGCGGCAAAATTTATGCCGCCGGCCATCCCACCGAGGTGGTGACCGAGGAAACCGTCAAGGCGGTGTTCGGCATGCCAAGCCAAGTGATCCCGGACCCGGTTGCCGGCACCCCGCTGGTGCTTCCCATTGGCCGTCAACGGGTGCTGAATACCGAATCCGTGCTGGCGGCCCGCGGCGGCCTGCATGATGAACAAGCCTCCGCCACGCCAGTGGCACAGGAAACGGCACTAGATCAGGAGCAACAGTGAGCGATACCCAAGCGCCGGCGCCACAGGACCAAGCCATCGCGCGTCCGGCCCGTGAACATGTGCCAACCCTGGCCTTCCAAACCACCGTGCTGCGCAGCCAGAAGCTTTCGGAGTCCTTCCGCCGGCTCACGGTCGGTGGCACGGATCTGAATGATTTTGGCACCAACAGCCACCCCTTGGATATGCGCATCAAACTCTTGCTGCCTTCCGCCTCCGGATTTGTTGCCAATGATGCAATTTCCAGCCTGCGTCCGGATGCGTTGACGAGCCCGGCGGACCAGCAGGGCTGGTACCAGCGGTGGCTGGCCATCGACCCGTCGGAACGCGGCTACATGCGCACCTACACCGTGCGGGCTTTCCGCGAGGCGGGCCACCCGGCCAATCAGGGGACCGAACCGGAACTGGACATCGATTTTGTGTTGCACGGCGAGGTAGTCGACGGCCTGCTGCGCGGCGGACCGGCCACCGAATACGGGGACCGCGCCCAGGCCGGTGACCAGCTGTTGCTCCTGGGTCCCAATAAGGCGCTGTGCGACGCAAGCTACGGCGGCATCGAATTCCGTCCAGGTGAAGCAACACGCATCGTGCTGGCCGGCGACGAAACCGCGGTCCCCGCGATCTGCTCGATCCTGGAGTCCTTGCCCGAACACCTGAGCGGTCACGCGCTGATCGAGGTGCCAGAGGCTTCCGACATCCTGGAGGTCAGCACCAACTCGGAGGTGTCGGTGCAATGGCTGCCGCGCTGCGGTGCCGAGCACGGATCACTTTTGCGTGAGGCGGTAAGCCTGGTGGTGCCGATTCCCGGCAACGGACAGGACGCAGCGGCCGAGGAACCGGAAGACATCAACGTGGATGAAAACATCCTGTGGGAAACTGGACAAGCCCAGTCGGCTCCCTTCTATGCCTGGATTGCCGGGGAGGCCGGGTTCGTCAAGGAACTGCGTCGCTACCTGGTGCGGGATGCCGGGATCGACCGTAAGCAGGTAGCGTTCATGGGCTACTGGCGCCACGGTAAACAGGAGAACTGACTCTCTGCCTGAAGACGGAACAAGGCTCCCGTCCACCGGATCATCACGTGATCCGAGTGGGCGGGAGCCTTGTCGTTTTCGAATTGTCTTTTTATTCCTTCTGCCGCGAGGAATTTGCGGGTTTGCAGGTGCCTGCCCGTGGGGGACGCGGGTTTTCGCGATTGAGGATCTCCAGCAGCCGGATCAGTTCCTCACGGTCTTCGGCACCGAGCTTGTCGAAGTAGCCCTCCATGCTGACTTTGCGCAGCTGAGAAAGTTCCTCCAACAGGTCTCGACCGGTGTCACTGAGCACAATGAGGGTGGCTCGGCGATCTTCAGGGTCGGGGGTCCTTGCCACCAGCTGCTTGGCGGCCAACTGGTCGACAACCTCGGTGGTTGAGCGTGCGGCGATATGCAGGCGTTCGGCTAGATGGGAGTTGCGCAGTCCCTGATCCCCGGCGCGCCCCAAGATGGAGAGTACCCGGGACTGGTGCGGGGTGACTCCCGCCGGAAGCAAGCTGTCGCGCCAGCGGCCGCGAATGGTCCTCGAGGCCTGGAGGAATAGATCTGCCAAGTCAGGCTTGGACTCTTCGGTGTGCATATATCAAGAATAGTGTGCTTTCTCCAACATTTTCAAGATGGAACCACATAGTGAGGTAACCTCTGCTATTCTGTATTTCAGAAGACAATCAACTAGAGAAGGGGGCGCCCATGAGTTGGATGGAATCCGGCGGACCGGGAAGGCCGCCCGGTGGCCCTGGCCGCGGCACCGAAGACAAAAAATGGCTGGCCGAGCATCCGATCTCGATCAAGCGCATTGCGGCATTATTCCGCCCGCATCTATCGGCCGTGATCGTTGTAGTATCCCTGATCGTGGTGTCCTCAATCATTGGACTGGCTCAGCCTTTTATCGTTCGCGAGCTGATCGATGAGGCCATCCCGAACCAAAATATTCAGTTGCTATTGGCCGGCGCCGGGGGACTGGTGCTGATTGCCTTGGTCACCTCGGTCCTGGAAGTTATCCAGACCTGGCGGGCCACCCTGATGGGGCAGCGAGTGATGCATGGGCTGCGCACCGGATTGTTCACCCACCTGCAAAAGCAGTCGTTGGGATTCTTCACCAACTCCAAGTCCGGGGATGTGCAGTCCCGCCTGATCAATGACGTCGGGCAGATGCAGTCGGTGATCACCAATTCGGCAACCAGTATCGCGTCAAACCTCACCACGGTGGTCGCAACCGCCTGTGCCATGGTGGCGATTTCTTGGAAATTGAGCCTGATTTCCTTGGTGGTTTTTCCGCCGGCGATCATCTTGGCGCGCCAGACCGCCAGGTTGCGCCGCGCGGTCACAGGCCGGCGTCAGCGTGAAATGTCCAATCTGACCTCGCTGATTGAAGAGCGTCTGAGCATCTCCGGGGTGCGCTTGTCAAAAATCATGGGCACCTCGACGGCAGACGCTTCGGCCTTTTCCAGTTCAAGTCACCGATTGATCGACTTGGAAATGAAAAGCGCATTGGCTGGCCGCTGGCGCATGGCAAGCATGAGTATCATCTTCGCCACCATCCCCGCTGTTTTGTATCTGGTGGCCGGGTTGCCGGCGACCGGGGACGGGATGAGTATCGGTACCCTGGTGGCTTTCACCGGATTGCAGGCCGGGATCTTCCGGCCGGTGATGGGTTTGATGCAAATTTCGGTTCAGTGGATCTCAGCTATGGCGCTCTTCGGCCGGGTGTTTGAATACCTTGATACGGATCAGGCCCTGCCGCTTCCCACGAACCCGCGCCGGCTTGAGCCTGGGGCGCAGCACGGGCGCGTGGTGCTGGAGGATGTCAGCTTCCGCTACCCGGGAGCCACGCGGGCAACCTTGGAAGAGCTGAATCTGGTGTTGGAGCCGGGGACCATGACCGCGGTGGTGGGTGCCACGGGTTCCGGCAAATCAACCATGGGTTCATTGCTGCCGCGACTGCTGGATCCGACCGGCGGCCGGGTGATGCTGGACGGGGTGGATCTGCGTGAGCTGGACCCGGAGCAGGTTTCGCAGCTGGTCTCCGTAGTGGCCCAGGAGAGCTACCTGTTGCATACCTCGGTGCGGGAGAACCTGCTATGGGCTGCGCCCGGTGCCTCAGAGGCCGAGCTATGGCAGGCGCTGGAAGCGGCGCAAATCGCCGAGCTGATTCGTTCGCTGCCCGATGGCCTGGGTGCCGCGGTGGGCCAGCGTGGCCACCGGTTCTCCGGCGGCGAGCAGCAGCGTCTGGCGATCGCCCGCACCATGCTGCGCAGGCCAAGGGTGCTGGTGCTGGACGAAGCCACGAGTGCCCTGGATACGGTCACCGAGGCCTTGGTTCAGCAGGCCCTGGATGAACTGGCCGTTGGCCGCACGACACTGCTCATTGCCCATCGGTTGAGCACGGTGCTGCGAGCGGACCGCATTGTGGTGCTTGACGGCGGGCGAATTGTCGAATCCGGCACCTTTGCCGAGCTCGTGGAGCTCAATGGCCGTTTTGCCCGGCTGGTGGCCAATAGCGAGTTCGCGGACCGGGTGGGTTAGCCCTCGGTGCACTCCTGCGGATCATCGAGTGCCGACCCCTTGCACGTTGCACCGGGCTCGCATGCCTCCAGGGTCGCAAGGATTTTCGGAATCGCCGTTTCAAATGCGGCGCGTTCCTGCTCATTGAGTGAATCAAAAAGTTTTTCGCGAATGAACGTGACGTGGCTTGGAGCTGCCTCGCGGATGGTTTTCCACCCGGCTTCGGTGAGTTCAATCTGCTGCCCACGGCGATCCGTGGCATCGGAGCAACGGGTAATCATGCCCTTGGCTTCCATTCGGCGCAGCAGGTGGGATAAGCGTGAGCGGTCCCAGCGCAAGCCGTCGGCGATATCCGCCGGGCGCAGGGAGGTGTCCGGGCTTTCGGAAAGAACGGCCAGCACCGAGTACTCACCAGACTGCATGTTCGAGTCCACATTCAACTGACGATCCATCGCGCTGGGGAACTGCCAGAGGAACTCGCGGGTGATCCGCCATAGGGCCTGTTCCCTGTCATCGAGCCAGCGGGTCTCATCGGCAGCCATGTTTCGGCACTCCTTCGTAGGTGGGATGGCCGGCAGGTTCCCGGGCATCAAAAATTTTGTTGACACATCAATCATCTCTGATGCTGTTGGTTTTAGCAACAGTCGCTGACGCATCAACTAAAGTGTTCGGCGGAAGAACTTTCAAGGAGAAATCTGATGTCAAAGATCGCAATCGTTACCGGTTCCACCCGTCCAGGTCGCAATAATCTCGGGGTAGCCCAGTGGGTACTCGAGCAGGCGCAGGCCTTCGGGGGAGCAGATTTTGAACTCGTTGACATTGCCGACTTCAACCTGCCGGTGCTGGACGAAGCCTTCCCGGCGGCCTATCAGAACTACCAGAACGACCATACCAAGACTTTTGCCGCGAAAATTGCACAGTTCGACGGATACATCTTTATTACCGGAGAATATAACCACTCGGTACAGCCGGCCCTAGCCAATGCGCTGAGCTACCTGAATGTCGAACTCAACAACAAGGCAGCTGGCCTGGTTGGCTACGGTTCGGCCATGGGTGCTCGCGCTATCGAGCATCTGCGCGGCATCCTTTCCGAACTGCAGATCGCCCACGTGCAAAAGACCGGTCTCTTCTCGCTGTTCACCGACTTTGAGAACTTCGCCAGCTTCGCTCCAACCGAGCAATCGGCGGCCTCGGTTCGGCCGATGTTCGAACAGCTGATCGCGTGGACCAAAGCCATGGAATTGGTGCGCGAGAACGCCTCCGTCAACGCCTAGAATCACGCTGGCCGACGTGCTAGCGTTCCAAGACAAGCGGCGGGGAGTCTCTATATGGCCTCCCGCCGTTGGCCACACCACTCAAGACCTGCCCCGCCGGCAGGCAGCCCAGCGAGAGACCGCGGAAGTTTGAGCATGTCACAGGACTTTTCAACCAAGGGCGCGTACATCATGGCCAGCGAATTTACGCGCGACACCAACTACATCCAAGATCGAATTGTTGCCGATCCGCGCCCCGAACTCTTTGCCGCCGGGGAACCGGAGGGCAAAATTGGCCACCCGCACGCCGCGCTGGGTGAAGGTGCTCAACTCTGGCCGGTTGAAGCTGGGCGCTATCGCCTTGTTGCGGCTCGGGCCTGCCCTTGGGCGAATCGCACCATCATTGTGCGTCGTTTACTCGGCTTGGAAGATGCCATTTCTCTTGGTCTTCCCGGACCCACCCATGACGTGCGCAGCTGGACGTTCGACCTTGACCAAGATGGCAAGGACCCTGTCCTGGGTACCGAACGACTGCAGGAAAACTACTTCAAGCGTTTTGCCGACTATCCGCGGGGCATTACCGTCCCGGCGCTGGTGGATATCCCCAGCGGGGCCGTGGTCACCAATGACTACCCGCAGATCACCTGGGACTTCTCAACTCAGTGGAAGCAGTTCCACCGCGAGGGAGCTCCTGATCTGGTGATGGAGGATCAGCTTGATGAGATGCTCCCACTGATTAAGCGGATTTTCACCGAGGTGAACAACGGGGTGTATCGTGCCGGTTTCGCCGGCACCCAGGCCGCCTATGAGGATGCCTATGACCGGCTCTTTACCACCCTGGATTACCTTGAAGAACGCTTGGCCACCCGCCGTTTCCTGATGGGGGACCATATAACCGAAGCGGACGTGCGCCTGTTTACCACCCTGGTGCGTTTTGATCCGGTGTATCACGGGCACTTCAAAACCAACCGCAACAAACTAATCGACATGCCAAACCTCTGGGGATACGCTCGTGATCTTTTCCAAACTCCCGGGTTTGGCGACACAGTTGACTTTGAACAGATCAAGGACCACTACTACAAGGTCCATGAAGACATTAACCCGACCCGGATCGTTCCCAAGGGACCGGATCTGAGTAACTGGCTCGAAGCGCCTGACCGGGCGCAGCTGGCCGAACACGAACCTTTCCGCAACGGCACCGCCCCGGGCGAGGTCCGCGCGGAGGAAAGGGTTGTCGCCGGTCATAACCCGCTCTATCCGGTTCCCGGTCAGTAACCAAGTTCCACCTTGTCCAACACAGGGGCGCAGCCATAGGGCTGCGCCCCTGGACTGCTGTAATTTGTCCTGGATGCTCCTACCCCTTGCTTTTGATTACGGATTTCCGGTAGCAGGGACCAGTGAATCTGGAATGTAACCGCTGACTCTGGGTGTTTGGGCAATTGCTGACATAACAAAACGTAGGACTAATGCCCATGTATTTGTCGAGGAGAAATGACCGCAGAACTCGCGTGAGCGGGTTTCTGCTCACGCTGAAGAAGTCGCTGGTGGGCGGGCTGTTTCACCCTGCGTAGAGCGATTTCTGTGGTCGGGCGGGACTGGCGCGCCGCGCGGGTTACGGGGCGAACAGCCCCAGCGGGATCTGCGTTGCCGTGCCCCTGCCGTCTGGGCGCATGATGCGCCCAAGGTGCTTGTGCACGCGGAGTACTAGGGAGCGGTCAATAATTCGCGCGCCGGGCAGTCGCTGCTCGAGGTCCGCCTCAAGCGCCAGTAGCTCGTGCTTCGCGCGGGCGCCCGCTGCGACGATCAGATTGCTCGCGCCCATAGAGCCTGCGGCGAATTGTAGTGAGGGAAGCTCGGCCAGCAGCCTGGCGTGCCGCAGCAAGGTCTGCGCCGGGACTTGGATGAAGAACCACGCGACCACGGGCCACCCGGAGACAGTCGCGGCGACGTCGGCGCGCAGGGTGATGAGCTCGAGTTCGCGACCGCGGGCGAGGATGTCGGAGGCCCGTTGTGCGCTGACACCGAGCCGTTCGCCGAGATCTGCGTAGCTCGCACGCGGCGCCACCGAGAGCGCTGCGATCAGCCGCTCCACGAGGTGATCGTCCAGATGCTTCGCGGAGGCCGGCCTGGCGCCGCGCGGGGCAGGGAGGCGACGTTGTTGCTCGGGCGAGAGTGTCTGCACGGACCAATCGGAGCCGAGTTTGAACGCGCGGGTGACAGGATGCGAGCGCACGTCGCGCAATCCGGGCACGCGCGAGGTGAGATCGAGCAGGTAGTCCGCGAAGGCGACGTCGTCGGCCCCGAGCAGTGTCGCAATGAAGTCCCGCCCGCCAGCCGTGAGGTCAATCGAGGTGACTTGGCTCTCGCGCGAGAGATAATCAGCGACTTCAAGCGCGCGGCCGGGCTCGCAATCGAATTCGACGAGCGCGGAGTTGGTGAGGCTTCCCATGCGCGGGCCGGGAATCGCGCTGATCCACGCATAGCCCTCGTGCTCGATCCTCGCCCACCGCCGCGCGAGTGTGGCTTGATCGACATCCAGGACAGAGGCGAGGCCTCGCCAGGGGATCCGAGGGTCCAGTTGAACTGCATGAATGATCTGTAGATCGAGCTCAGTGAGATTGAAATCTTGCATAGTTTGATAAGAATACACGAATATATTGCATTATTAACGAGAAGTTGTTGCGCTTGTTAGGCTCTGCTGTGTCCTGAATCACCGATGTCGTAGGAAGTGAAACCCTATGTCAACCTCCCCACCCGCATTGCGCGGAGCCGGTACTGCCGCCGGCGCCGCGTTCATCCCCACCATAATCTTGCTCGAACTGTTCGGCGGCCTGATCCAGGGCTGGATCACGCCGCTGCTCGGAGTCATCAGCCATGAATACCATGTCTCCGGCGGAGCGGTGAGCTGGATCCTAACCGTAGGACTGCTCTCCTCCGCAGTCTCGGTGCCGCTGCTCACCATCCTCTCCGACCGCTTCGGCGCCCGTCGCATGCTCGTCACCGCCGCGGTGTTCTCCGCGTTGGGCTCCGTGCTCATCGCGCTGGCCCCGAACTTCCCGTTGCTGCTCCTAGGCTCCATTGTGCAGGGCCCCGTCGCAGCGCTGTTGCCCATTGAGATGTCGCTGCTGAAGCACCATCGCCCGCAGCAGGCGGGCCGCATTATCGGCTTGCTCGTCGGGTCGCTCACCTTTGGCATCGCGATGGGTGGCTTGGTCAGCGGCTTCCTCCTGGAGTCGACCGGCAGCCTCGTCCTCACACAGCTTATCGGTGCGATCCCGCTGGTCATCCTCGCGCTGCTGTTGCGCTTCACAGTACCGTTCACACCCAGCGACCCGGGCCGCGTGGTCGATTGGGCAGGGGCCGGCGTTTTCGGCATCGTGCTCATCGGCATCATGATTGGGCTTTCGAGCGGGCCGAGCGCCGGCTGGGGCGCCCCGGCGACGCTTCTGGCCCTCGGGGTAGGCCTGGTCGCAATCATCGTCTTCGTCATCGTCGAGAGTCGGGCGCACACCCCGCTCTTCGACGTGAAGCTGCTACGCGCCCATAACCTCACGATCCCGCTGTTGCTCGGCGTGTTCATGGCGATGCCGCTGTTCGGGGCGCAGACGCCCACCGTGCTTTTCCTCGGCACTGATCCTCAGATCGCGGGCTATGGCACGGGCACCTCAACCAGCTCCGTCGGCCTGATCCTCGCGATCGTCTCACTCGCCGCGACAGTGGGCTCCTTCGTGGGGCCGTGGGCGAAGCGCCTGATGGGGGCGCGCCACGATCGTTGTCACCGCCCTGATCATGGCGGTGAGCACAGCGGCCCTCGTCACCGGGGTGACGAGCGTTGTCGTGGCCACGATGTTGTTTGCGATCCCCTCACTCGGCGGAGGCATCCTGATGGCGGTGCTCCCCGACGTTGTGCTGGTCCGGGCGCCTGCCGAGGCGGCCGCCTCCGTTTCCGGGCTTTACAACACCGGCCGATCGCTCGGCGGCTCGGTCGCCGGCGCTGTGATCGCCGCGATCATGGCAGGTTTCGCGACTGTTCCGGATGGCGCCGTCGCCGCCACGCCGTTCGCCGCGTTCCAGACGATCTGGATCATGCTCGCCGCGGTCTGCGTTGTGCTCGCCCTCCTCGCGCTCTTGCTGCGCACCCCCGCCCAAGCCGAAACCACGGCCTACAAATCTCCATTCCCTGCCGCCCCGATCGGAGCAGACTCATGACCGAAACCACCGCCACCCTCGACGCCGTCGCCATCCGCACGCGGATCCGCGAGGCCCTAGACGTCGCCCGAGAGCGGATTATCGAACTGAATCAGGCGATCGGGCACGACCCCGAGCTCGCCTTCCAAGAGCACCGTGCCGCCGCTCGCGTCGCTGACCTCTTGGAATCCGAGGGCTTCACCGTCACCCGCGGGGCCTACGGCCTGGCGACCGCGCTGCAGGCAGACTACGGAGCCGGCGAGCTCGTTGTGGCGATCGCAGGCGAGTACGACGCACTGCCGGGTGTCGGCCACGGCTGTGGCCACAATGTGATCGCCGCGGCCGGTGTTGGCGCTGCGATCGCGCTGAAGCCGGTCGCTGACGAGCTCGGGATACGTGTGAAGTTCCTGGGCACCCCCGCCGAGGAGCTCGGCGGGGGAAAGATTCTGATGCTGCAGCGAGGTGCCTGGGACGACGCAACCTTCTCATTGATGGTGCACGGCGGCCCCGACGGCCAGGTGCCCGCGCGCGGTTTCCGCGGCCAGGCCTTGGAAATGATCATCGCGAAGTTCCACGGCCGCACCGCCCACGCCGCGGCAGCGCCGCAGCAGGGCATCAACGCCGGCGACGCCGTGACTCTTGCGCAGGTCGCGTTCGGTTTGCTGCGTCAGCAGCTGCCGAAAACCGTTGTGCTCGCGTCCTACATCGCCCAAGCCGGCGGGGCAACGAATGTCATCCCCGACCTCGGTGTACTGGAAGTCGAGATGCGCGGAAATACCGCTCAGGAGTGGAACGACGTGCGTGCCAGGGCGCGCAAGGCGCTTGAAGGAGCGGCGCTAGCGACCGGCTGCACGCTCGAGCTGGAATATCCCGAATTGCCCTATGAGCCACTGGACGGCGACGATGACATCGCGCAGATTTTCGACGACATGATGGTTGAAGAGCTCGGCTACACGCTGAAGGTCGCTCCGTCTGACCTTGCCGGCGGCTCCACTGACATGGGCAACGTGTCTCAGTACCTGCCGTCGATCCACCCGATGATCGCGTTTCTGGGGACCGAAGCGTATCCGCACCACGTGAGTTTCGCGCAGGCCGCCGTGTCTCCCGCCGGGGACCGTGCCGCGCTCGACGGGGCGTTGGCGATGGCGCTCACCGTCGCCACCGTGGCGCAGGATCCTGCGCAGCGCGAGCGGTTGCTCGCCGTTCAGCGTGAACGCTCGCCGTACACCAGCGCGGACTGATGCCGCGCCGTCCGGCCCGGTTGCTCCGGCGGCCGGCCCGGACGGCAACTCGCACCCACCGGCCAACTGATCTCCCCGATCCCAGAACGTTAGTGAAGTGAATCGTGATCCCCCTCGATGCAGCCCACGGGTCGTCGGCACTCGCTGTCGACCGGATGCACGACATGACTCTCGAAAACGCGGCGCTGGTCGATCTTGTCCTGGATTACTCCCGTCGTCGGCTGCTTTCGCAGAACACGCCGCTTGACAGGCCAGCTATCCCAGAGGAGCTGGCGCGGCTTGCGGTTGTGATGAGCACCAGAGGCGTGGTCGGTGCCTTGCGCACACTGGCGGTCTTCGAGCATGTGCTCGACCGGCTTGCAGCACCGTTGACTATCCCCGCTACTTCTCTTTCATCTGCGTGGCTTCGATCAAGGCGGAGATGGCCTTCGACCTGGAAGTCTTGGCATCGAGCATCTTCGGTGGCAGCCGGATGGAGGGCGCCGGCGTGGAGCACGCCGACTCGCTGATCGTCGACCCGCACAAGTGGCTGTTCGCGCCCTTCGAGTCCTGCGCGCTGATTTATCACGATCCCGAGTCAGAGCGCCGCGCACACGTAGCAGGCCGAGCACCTTTACACCCTCACCGGGAAACCGGCGTGGATCCCCTGCGACCTCGCGATCCAGCTCACGCGCCGGCCACGTGGACTGCCGCTGTGCTTCTCGCTCGTGAGCTGCGGCACGGACGCGTACCGAGAGACCGTGACGCACGCGATCGACCTTGCCCAGGAGGCCTCCGCGGAGATCCGGAGGCCCCCGGCTTGTCGCCGCTCCGTGAACCCGCAGCTTTCTGTTGTGGTCTTCGAACGCGATGGATGGGGCGCTGCGGACTATGAACGGTGGTCGTGCATGCGGGCCGCCCGAATACGGACGTCGCGATCGTGAATCCGCGCACAACTGTCGAGGACCTGCGAATGATCCTGGACACGATGCAGTAGACGTTGGAAACAACGCGCAAGGAGTTTTTTGCACCACGGTATGCCGGCGCGGGCAATCTCGCTGCGGGCACGAACCCCCGGTTTCTTGACCTCGAACCCGACTGCGGGTGAAGCACATGGCAATCAGGCCGGCAACGATGATCACAAAGCTCCACGGGGCAACGATCGGGAGCAGTGCATTTCCACGCTCGCTACCGGAAGCGATCCCACCTCCGACGGCGAGGATCGAGGTGGGATCGGTCAAGGCATGCGCGATCATCGCCCAGAGAATAATCCCGGTGACTCGCATGATGAGATACATCAGCACGCCGAACACGAGGGTATATAGGAGCATGGCGGCGACAACGAAAACCGGTTAGCCCGACAGCAGATTCGTCGAATGGCGTAGCGCAAAAAATCGCGGAAGAAATCACAGCAACGCTGATCTCCCGCAACCCTGCATCGCGAAGGGCCTTTATTGCAATGCCATGGGTGAGTAGTTCTTCCGAGAACCCGATGAACATACCGGTGGGCAAAATTGAAATCTGCACCCCCGGCGGGTACGACCAGTAGCCGATCCCGAGCAGGCGCAGCAAGATCGGTGTCAGGACCACGACGACTACAAACCACATCCAACGGGGTTCCTCGATGGGTTGCGACCCGAAGATATCACGCCACTAGCCAACCAAACTGACAACCACTGCCAAGATCAGCGTGCTGACGATGACCCCCAGCGACAGCCACAACAACTGTCAGCGGATCATCGAGAACGTTCCTGCCGACATCTTCAGCCCACAGAAGGCCGATCATGAGCCCCGCGCCGAGGCATACACCGAGATAGAGCACCGCGGCGAGTACGGCCTTCCACCAACGGCCCTGGTTCCAGAACCGTCGCCAGCCGCTCTCTGTCTGTGCTGCTGTATAACTCATAAGGTGGACCTCCTAGCTCAATGCCAGCCTATGGCTGCGAATCACTGGGCGCGCTGGCGAGATGGCTAGTTCTATGCCGATGGACGCGCGCGAGAGCGTTCAAGGAATGTCCAGATTGACCATCCTGCCTAAACCGAGACAAACATCCGCAGAGAAACGTGGGAGACGATATAGACTCCGGATATTTCTCCTGCGAGACTGCGCGATAGCGGTTGGAGAAGTGCGAGGCCGATCACCTAGCAGCGGGATGCTTGGGCTTACGATTAAGGAAGGGAGTGCCTGAACGCATCCATTGTTGCGCAACAGGTGAATAATCGACGCTCCGAGGTTCGCACGGCGGGAGCACGTGAAAAGTGTTCTTCTTTATACTGCTGTCATGACGTCATCGACTTCCACGTCGCGGAGTTTGGGTGCCTGGCGCCGTGAGCCAGGTACAGCGTTGGCCCAGGCAACCCCGTTACCCAGCGACGCGACCTCATCGTTTGTGATTCTGACGGAGTCCTATGCAATCGATGTCTCCACGGAATGGGAACCCCATTCGCACCTGGCCCACGAACTGTTGTGGGCTCGGGACGGCACCTTGACCGCCCAGATCGAGGGCCAGATTTTTACGGTCTCCGAAGGTTACGGGTTGTGGATTCCCACCGGCATGCTGCACGGTGGACGGCTTACCGCCCAAATCAAACTCTTTAGCGCATTTTTTGCCCCTGAACGAACCACCACCGGGTTCAGATCTCCGACGGTGATCACCATGGAGCCGCTGCTGGAGTCGCTGTTGATCCATCTCTCCAGCAGGGAGTTGAGCCCCGAAGCCAGGGCGCGGGCCGAAGCGGTGGTTTTTGACGTGCTCAAACCCTCGGACCATCAGCTGGCCCTGCGCCTACCCGATGACCCGCGGATCAGCGGCATCGCCGACCGATTGCTGGCCGACCCGGCGGATAACCGGTCGCTGGAACAATGGGCCGAGGATACCGGGATCAGTGCACGCACCATCACCCGCGCTTACCGCGAGACGACGGGGCTGTCCTTTGCGCAGTGGCGGCAGTCCGTGAAGATCCACCGAGCGATTGAACTTTTGGCCAGCGGGGAAGAAGTGCAGGATGTCTCAGACCTGTTAGGTTATGCTCAGCCAAGTACTTTTATTGACGCTTTTCGGCGCACTATGGGCTCCACCCCGGGTGCGTTCACCAGTGCAAACACAAATAAGTGACCGAAAAACCTGATCAACTGTCACAAGTCACCGATTGCTGACATTCCCAGCTTAACTTAGACTTACCTAAGTGAAAATCCTTAGCAACAGTGGACGTATTCAGTCCATCCGGCGCGCATGCTAGGCGCAGCGACCGGAATACCCGACGCTGGGGCCGGAAGCATGCACGCCCACGAGGTGGTGCTGCGCTACGGCAAAAGCACGGTGGTCGACGGCGCATCCATCCGGTTATCCCCGGGTGAGGTTACCGCGCTGATTGGCCCCAACGGCAGCGGCAAATCCACGCTCTTGCGCTCAATGGCACGGTTGCACGACCGCGCCGCGGGAAGCATCACCCTCACCGGTTCAACGGGGGAGCCGCGGGAGATCAGCACCCTGAACGGACGTGACTTCGCTCATGAGGTAACCCTGTTCGCCCAGTCC
Organism: Glutamicibacter sp. NPDC087344; assembly: GCF_044744225.1. Classification (NCBI taxonomy): domain Bacteria; kingdom Bacillati; phylum Actinomycetota; class Actinomycetes; order Micrococcales; family Micrococcaceae; genus Glutamicibacter; species Glutamicibacter sp. NPDC087344. The sequence continues at coordinate 278,060 of NZ_JBIUXY010000004.1, forward strand.
CACGCCACCCCGGAAGGCTTGGCCGTGGCGGATATCGTGGCCTTTGGCCGTCACCCGCACCGGCGAGGGTTCGCCGGACTGTCCGAAGCGGACCATGCGGCCATTGCCCGGGCCATGGAGCTGACCGGCACCACCGCGATGTCCCGCAAGGCCGCCGGGGAACTTTCTGGCGGCGAGCTGCAGCGTGTTTGGCTGGCCGTCTGCCTGGCGCAGCAGACCAACGTGGTGTTGCTTGATGAACCGACAAACCACCTGGACCTGCGGTATCAGGTCGAGACCCTGGATCTGGTCCATGACCTTGCCAGGGAGAACGGCTTGGCCATCGGTATTGTCCTGCACGACTTGAATCAGGCAGCGGCATTGGCCGACCGTCTGGTGCTGATGAACCATGGCAAAGTTCATGCAGCTGGAACACCTGCGCAGGTGCTCACTACCCAGAACCTCTCCGAGGTCTACGAGATCACCGTCCAGGTGAACACCGATGAGCACACCAAAGCTCTGCGTATTGAACCGGTCAGCCGTCACCGGCGCCACTGACCACTATTTTTATCACCGAAACACTCACTAACAAGGGGAAACCTATGCCTACACTCGCCCGTAGCGCCGTCACCGGCGTGGCCGCCCTGGCCCTGCTGTTCTCGGCCACCGCTTGCGGCACCACCGATACCTCCGCCGCCGAGCAGAGCCCGGCCGCGGCATCCGCCAGCTGCGCGGATGACACCACCGCCACCAGCACCGACCCGGTGTCGATGACCGATGACCTGGGCCGCACCCTGGAGCTGGAGAAGCCAGCCGAGCGCATTGTTGTGCTTGAATGGCAGGAAATCGAGGACGCACTGACCCTGTGTGTCACCCCGGTGGGTGTCGCTTCCCCTGATGGCTACGAAACCTACGTCACCGCTGAAGAACTGCCAGAAGGTGTCGCCTCGGTCGGCGAGCGCGGCGAGCCAGACCTGGACTCGATCTACGCGCTGGATCCGGACCTGATCATCGTGGATGCCTTCAGCGAAGACGACCCGGTGCTGTCCCAACTTGATAAGGGGGACGTTCCGGTCCTCGCGGTCAAGGGCAATGATTCATCGGACCCAATCGGCAACATGAAAAACGTCTTCTCGCAGGTCGCCGAGGCCACCGGACGCACCGAGCGCGCTACCGCGGTCCTGGCCGACTTCGACGCGCACCTGGCGCAGAAGAAGCAGGAAGTTGCCGATGTGAAGCTGGAAAACACCGACTTCCTGTTCTTCGACGGCTGGGTTGACGGATCCAACCTGACCATCCGCCCTTACACCGACGGTGCGCTGTTCACCGAGCTCGGCAAGGAGCTGGGCCTGACCCCGGCCTGGAACGACGACGTCAACGAGTCCTTCGGCTCCGGTGGAGTGAACAAGGAATACGGCCTAGCCCAGACCGACGTGGAAGGCCTGGCCGGTGTCGGCGAAGCCAACCTGTTCTACTCCAATGACGCAGGAACCGGGTGGACCACCGAGCTTGAGTCCAGCGAGATCTGGAAGAACCTGAGCGCAGTCAAGGAAGGCCGCACCTACCAGTTCCCGAACATCTGGGGCGCAGGTGGACCGAAGTCGACCAGCCAGGCAGTGGATGCCTTCACCGATGCACTGACCAAAGCTTCGGAAGCCAAGTAGTCAACACCTGAAATGAATACCGCTGAAAAATCCGCAGACCGGCCAGCTACGGCCGGAGGCGTCAGCACCCCGGTGACCGGCACGGAGAATTCCTTCGCGCCGGTCACCGGTACCCGTATCGCCGCTGGTCTGGGCCTGTTGGCCGCTCTGGCCGCGGCGGTATTGCTGGTGGGTGCCTGGCATCTGACCCAGGGCACCTCCGGGGTCGGCTTGGGTGAGCTGCTTCGTGCACTGGCCGGGGATGACACACAAATTGGCGGGGTAGGTGTCGCAGAGATCTTCACCGGATCCCGGCTCCCTCGCCTGTGTGCAGGTGCTGCCGTCGGTTTAGCCTTGGGGGTTGCCGGCTCGCTACTCCAATCGGTCACCCGAAACCCCTTGGCCTCACCAGATACCCTGGCAGTCACCTCCGGCGCGTATTTCGCGTTGGCAGTGGCGGCCGCCCTGGGGCTGAGCCTTTCAACGTTGGCCTCAAGCACCCTTGCCTTCGCCGGTGGCTTGGTCGCAGCCGGGATTGTGCTGGCCATCTCCGGGCGCAGTGCCGGGACCGCCACCACCCGGCTCATTCTCGCCGGCTCGGCCATTGCCATGGCACTGGAAGCCGGCAGCGGCATTATCTTGTTGCTTTTTAAGGAAAACACCACGGGGTTGTATGCCTGGGGTTCAGGGTCGCTGTCCCAGCTGAACCTGGACGCTTTTTTGCGCACCCTGCCGGTGATCCTGATTGTTTTGGCCATTTGCCTGTTGCTCTCCCGCCGGCTGGATGTGCTGTCCCTGGGGGATGAGAACGCAGCGGTGCTCGGCATCCCGGTTCGTTCAACACGAACCCTTGCCGTGCTGTGTGCGGTGGTGCTTACCGGAGTTTCGGTCTCCTTGGCCGGACCTATCGCATTTGTTGGCCTGGGCGCGCCGGTGCTGGCACGCCTGCTCTCGCGCCGCCTGGTAGTGCTGCGCCGCCAACTGTTTTTGCTTCCGGCCACCGGTTTGATCGGCGCGCTGTTGATCCTGCTGGCCGACGTGGTGCTTCGCGCCCTGCTCGGTGCCCAAGGTGCGGCTTCCATCCCGACCGGTGTTCCCACCGCGGTGCTCGGCGGCGTGCTGATCATCATCTTGGCGATGCGTTTGCCCGAAGCCTCCAGCTCGCGCAACCCGCTGCAGGTGGCAAGCAAACTGCGCAGCCGCCGCCGGTTTATTCTCACCCTGCTGGTCGGCCTGGTGCTGCTGATTGGCGCGGTGATTCTGGGTCTGCTGGCCGGGAGCATGTTCCTGAAGCTGGGAGACTTGGCCCTGTGGTTCCAGGACGACGCCCCCAAACTGATTGCCCGTGCTTTCTCTGAGCGTGCTCCACGAACCACCGCGGCGCTGGGAGCCGGAGCCGCACTGGGTCTAGCCGGTGCCCTGGTGCAAGGCACGGTGCGCAATCCGTTGGCCGAACCCGGCATCTTGGGGATCACCGCCGGCGCCGGCCTTGGCGCGGCGATCGTGGTGACCGTTTTTGGCGGTTCCCGCTCCCTGCTGGTGGTTTTTGCCGTGGTGGCCGGTCTGGCGACCTTTGCCGCCATCACAGCGCTGGCCTGGCGTCGTGGGTTTTCCCCGGAACGTTTTGTGCTCATTGGCATCGGCGCGGGGTATACCCTCTCCGCGGTCACCACTTACCTGTTGTTGAGCATCAATTCATGGGAAACCCCGCGGATCTACACCTGGCTTTCCGGCTCGACCTATGGGCGCCAGTTCGCGGACGCGTTGCCGGTTCTGGTGGTACTGGTAGTGAGCCTTCCGATCCTGTTGGCGATAGGTCGCAAACTCGATCTGCTGGCCATCGATGAAGACCTGCCGCGGGTGTTGGGTATCAAAACCGCTCGGACCCGGTTGATTTCGCTGTCCATCGCCGCGCTCCTGGCGGCGGTCAGCGTTGTCGCGGTGGGTGTGGTTGGTTTTGTGGGGCTGATTGCCCCGCACCTGGCTCGCTCGCTCGTGGGAGCCCGGCATCATCGGGTGATCCCGGTGTCCATGGTTTTTGGTGCTTTGCTGGTCTGCCTGGCCGATACCTTGGGCCGTACCGTGATCGCCCCGGCACAGATCCCCGCCGGATTGATTGTTTCCCTGCTGGGCGCCCCGTACTTCATCTGGTTGCTCTACCGCTCGCGGGCCTAGCCCGAACCCCACGGCCTGCACTGGCCACTCACCCACCACACCGAAAGGCCTCATGGCACCGCATACCGCACCACACGCCACGGTCCAAGAGTTCGACCCGCAACGCCACCTGCCGCAGCTGAAACATCTGGGGGAGCTGGGCCGTAGCTGGACTCGGGAGGCACCTGCCGCCAACGCCCGGTTGCTGACGATTTCCTTGGTTTCCGGTACTGTCACCGGGGCGGCGTTGCTCACCGCACGCTCGGCGGGGTCCTACGTGAAGATTGCCGGACTGCTCAGCGTCGATGCGGCAACTCGCGAACGGCTGATCCATGAGGTGCTGGACTATGCCGGGCAGCAGAATCTGGCCTGTGTGAAATGGGAGATCTGGGGTGCAGACTCGGCGTTGGCCGAGATGGCCGAAAAGACCGGTTTTGAAGCACTGCCAGCCCCACGCAGTGCCGTGGAACGGGGGTCTCTAGCCGATCAAGAATCCTTGATTCCTTCGGCCGGTTACGTGCACTGGCTGCATCCAGCCAGTTACCTGCGTACCAACCACTATCGGCAAAGCGAGAACTTCACCTGCGCCGCGGTGGCGGCTTTGGCCGCGCATGGGGAAACCAGCCGCATTGGCGAGCTGGATGAGCTGCGCACCGCAGAGCTGACGCTGTGGCGCCAAGCAACCAATTTCATGGCGTGCGAACCGATCGGGTTGGGCCTTGCCATTGCCCAGCGCTGGCCCGAACACTCGGTGGCGGTGTCCTTGGATACCGAGCAGCCGGTGATTGTTGACTACTATCCGGAAGCCGAGCGGGGCTGGAGGGGAATTCTTCAGGCCGATTCACGCCGCCGGGCGAAGGAAACAGGGTTGCCGCTGACAAAGGCCCGGGTGGAGATTTCACAGATCCGCGAGGCCGTTGGGGACGGTGCGAGGGTTTTGTTGCTGGTCTCATTGCAACAAATGCTCGGTTACGACGTGCCGCATTGGGTGCTTTGCCACGGTTCGGCTGGTTCTGCGGACCACCCGGTCCTGGTGATCGATGATTCGTGGGTCAACGAGGACAGTGCCGAAAGCTGGGTGGATGTTGCTTGCCTACCCATTGCGCACCGTGCGTTGGATGAAATGTCCTGTCTGGAAGCCGATGGATATCGGGCCGCGCTCACGTTGAACACCAAGCAGTCCTCACTTTAACAGTAGAAACCACAGTGTCCTGGGTGCATAAGCACCCAGGACACTGTGGTTAAACCGGAATTTCGTTTCAGTCCGAATCAGCCAGCAGGCGTCTAGCCTTGATGCGTTGCAGCTGACCAAGGACCACATCTACCAGCAGGAACGCCGCCAAGCTGAGTCCCATCAGCGGAAGGAAACAGCCAACCGCTAGCGCCGCTAGGAGAACCAGTGCGGCACCCCACCACGGGGCACGGGCCAATCCTCCCCGTGAAGGGGTCTTGCCCATCCGCTGTGATGGATTTTTTGTGGGCCGGCGTTTGAACCACATGACGTAACCCAAAACCACCATGGTGGCGATCGCGGAGGCAAGTGCGAACAACAGGATCTGATTGGGCAGGCCAAACATGGTTCCCATATGGATATCGATGCCCCAGCGTGAAAGTTTCGCCGCGAGATTGAAGTCCTTGAAGTCAACGCGGTCGACAACCTCCAGTGTTTGGCCGTTGATGGATACGGCATCAACTTCGGTGGGATAGGAGCGTTGAATTTCTTGGACAACCCAGGCCTGTCCCTGTGCGGCCGGGGGTTTGATTTCGACCAACCCGGTATTGACGTTCACTTCCTTGGCGATCGACAGCATGGTGTCGAATGCCGCTGGGTTCACCGCATCCCCGGTGGGAGCAGCTGCCGCGGCATGATGATGAGCATGCTCGTCAGCGGAACCGGTAGGCGCGGAACTCAGATCCGTATTCACCGACGGAGTGCCCCAATTCAGGGCAGTACGCAGCTCACTCACATTCGCCCCGCCATAGGTCGACCAGGTGATTCCGGTGGCGGAGAGGAAAAACGCTCCGAGCAAAACCCAGATCCCCAGCGAGCCATGCCAGCTCGCCAACCGGCGGTAACCGGTGGCCTTGGTGTTGGGGCGGAGGAGATCCTTCTTGCGTTTGGTTTTCCGAATCCGCAAGATCCACAAACCTAAGCCCGCCAGGGCAATTACCCCCAACCAGGAAGCGGCTAGCTCGCTATACATCCGTCCCGGTTCACCGAGCTGCAAATTGCGGTGCAGCTGGTCGATCCATGTTCTCAATGGAAGAGCACCGCTGGTGCCGTAAGCTGTCAGGTCTCCACGAACCTGCGCCGTGGCCGGATCAACAAAAATAGCTCGGGTTTCGCTGGCGCCAAGATTCTCGTCCGCATACATCACCCGGGTGGTGTCGCCGGGGTTCGGTGCCGGACGCACCGCAACCAGGGCGTCGGGGCTGCCTATGTATGCATTCGCAGCTTCCACTTGATCGGCCAGTGGCAAGGCCGCACCGGAAATCGGTGCCCGAAGCTCCTTGGAGTAAACGACTTGTTCAATTTGCGGACTGATCGAATACAGCGCACCGCTCACCGCGACCACCAGGATAAATGGGCCGATAAAAACTCCGGCGTAGAAGTGCAACCTCAACAACAGCTGCCCGAGCCAGCCCTTGCGGCGGGTTTGCCTTGTACCTGTTGACGGTGTGGATTCGGGGTTGGTTGTTTCCAGAAGAGTCATGCCGGGTCCTCCGCCAAAAGGTAGCTACCGTGTGTTTCTTCAGGCACTGAAAAGGTTTTCACCGATGTACCCTCCTTCGAGGCATCCCGGGGGGATGAGGAAAACTGCGGAGCCGATGGGAGTTGTCCATTGGTTCAGCGCATCCAGATCCGCCAGTCGTTGCTGCATCGGGGTGTATTGCTTGGCCACACTTTTTTGGTAGGACACAAAGATCAGCCCGGAATTGGAAATCTCGTCCCCGGTGGGTTGATCGTCATAGTTATAACCACGTCGGAAAATCCGTTCACTGGTGTTCTCAGAACGTGCTCGACGAATGTGGGCTTGCGCAGGGATCACCGTGAAGCCCAGCGCATTGGTTGCCTCGAAGTCGGGCTCGTCATGTTCTTCGGTTCCGGTGGTTGGCGCCCCGTTGCTCAGGGTCCGGCCGACGCTGAATTCCCGGCCCGAGCGGTCAAGCTCATCCCAGGTATCAACATCCATCTGGATCCGGCGGATCACCACGGTGGTGCTTCCATCCGAATTCCACACCAGGTCGTCAAAGTCCGGAGTTTCGGGGGATGGGTTGACCGTACCGTCAACTTGCCCGAACAAATTCCGCATGGTGGTGCCGCTGGCTTCCGACCCGCGAGCGCGGCGGAAACCGGTCTGGATCCATTTCACGGACGCGAACCGCCGAGCATCCTTGAGCAGCATCCGTTGGGCGTGTGAAACTGTCAGCGAATCATCCGAGGCCACATGGATGAGCAGATCCCCGTCATTCCAGCGGGCTTCGAGCCGGTCAATCGAAAACTTCGGTAGTGGTTGGACGGCGGCAGCAGATGAGCCGGCGAGCTCCACGAGTTTTGGCCCGAACCCGAACGTTACGGTCAGCCTCGCGGGCAACGTACCGAGCTCGGGTTCGGTGTCGGCCAACGCGCTGCGTCCCTGGGTGAGTCGTGCGGCGTCATCGGTCAGCAACCTCAAGAGCCGCTGCAACGATGCACGGTCAAGGCCCTCGCGCAGGGTCAGTGCAATGTATGTTGCGTGCGCCTGTGGTGAGGTGCTGATCCCTGCTTGGTGCTCACCGTAGAACGGGATGATGTCCTGTCCATGCAGTGGTTCTGAGGCGCCGGCAGGGGCGGTGGAACTGGTCAGCGACTCGATCCCCAGGGCAGCGATGGCTCCGAGCCCGGCAGCAGCCGAGCCGAAGAGCACACCACGTCGGCTAGGTCGGGTCATGGTGGGTGTGTTGTTCTGCGGCATTAGTGATCGTGGGCGCTTTCCGAGGAAGAGTGATCCATTTCCATGTCACCGTGATCCATGTCGTCGCCCGAACCCTCATAGGTTTCATTGGCGCCGGCGAAGTCCTTCACCGGAGCGGTGATCTCGAAGCTGGTGTCGTCAGAGAATTCCAGGATCATGCTGGCATCGTTGCCTGGTTGGAGCGGCTCGGTGAGATCCATGAGCATGATGTGATTGCCGCCTGGTTCCAAGCTCAGTTCTGAGTGGGCGGGGATGGTGAATCCGCCGGTTTTTTCGCGCATCACCATGGCCCCGGCTTCATTTGGCACCGATTCGTGGAGTTCCACATCAGCCGAGACCGGGCTGGTCACCGCGGTGATCGTGACATCTTGATCGCCGTCGTTTTTAATGGTTCCGAAACCAGCGGACATTCCTTCGGTTGCGGCCTTGACCCAAGGATCGCTGACCGTGATGGAAGAGTTGGCAGGGGTCGCTGGGACGTCTGCTGCTGGCGTGCTGGCACAACCTGCCAGGGCGATAACGGAAGCTGCCAACAGGGTGGTGGTGCGCAGGGCGAAATGAGTTTTCAAGGGTATTCCTCTACGTGGGCGAAGCACTATTAAGGCTTCAAAGCTGAAGTGCTGTGGCCACAAGAATGCGTCAGGGCATAGTGGTCTTGGGCAGGGCAAAGGTACGCCGAGCACAGCAAATGAAGGTTTCCCAAAATGTTTGGGAGCAGTGATGCGGTGTCAACGTTGGCCTAGAAACCACCGAGGATCCTGTCTCAAAGCATGCAGGAGGCCTGAGCCGTATCGCAAAGGTAGTTGAGTAAGGACGTATCGGGCCGCCTGTGGCCCCGGGCACAGCCTATTTTGGGCGCGCGACGCGGGGATGATACAGGGGATCACCAGCTCAGCGGATCACGAACGAAAGAGCGCTGAGAAGAATCCGATATAAGGCCAAACGTACTAAAAGTCAGTTACACCGCGGCCAGCACGGGTGGGCCCCTGCGAATGACGCACGTTGAATACACACCTTCGAAGTGTGAAATGCTTTCGGTGCGTTCCACCGGGACCGGCTGCGGGCATACCGGGCGGTAGCCAAAGCTTACGAGATGCCACAGCAGCTTCCAGGAGAACAACTGCACAAAGTCGCTGAGCACGATCAGTAGTTGTTCACTGCGACGCAACACAAAAATTGTGGCGATTCCGGCAAGAAGGTGCGCCAGAACCATGGAGTCATCGCCATGTGTTGCCAGTGTTGAGGTGGCCGAAGAACTCAGGTCAACGGCGAGGGATGTTTGGTGATGTGCGTGCGCGCCTTGTCCCACGGCTGAAATCGAGGAGTGCCCGGAGCCCATGGAGAACATGAGGTGGAAGAGAACCTGGCTGAATCCCACCATGATGGCCAGGCGCCAAATACTAAAGCGCCGACCACTGAGCAAGATGCACAGCATCACCGAAAGCGACAGTGGGAGCACCACGTTCAGCAGTTCAGGTACAGCTCCACCCGCGAAGACGTGAGAGCCCAGAGAAACGAACGTCGCGAAGAACGCGACGGCGGTGCCTCTGAGAGCACGTGTTGAGCGGGAGGATTTTTGCACCCTCCTAGTATTCCAGAGAAATCTTTGCTTTTCGACATTGCGTAAAACTTCGGCCTGGTCAGCCGAAATCATGGCATCAACGGCAACTGCCTCCGCGTCCTGGCTAAGCGAGGTGGCCTTTTCGTAGCAGGACGAGCCTAGAAGCGCATACGTTCACCACACCGTTTGTGTTGTGTTGTCTTTAGGCAGGGGAGCAGGTCAGATGGCAGGATTAATGCCATGACGATTACCGCAGCGGCAGACGGATCAGCCCTAGGAAACCCCGGCCCGGCAGGTTGGGCCTGGTACATCGACGAACAGAATTGGGCATCCGGCGGGTGGGACCACGGCACCAACAATATGGGTGAGCTGCAGGCGGTCTTAGAGCTTTTTCGTGCGACGGCTGAGTATCCGGAGCAAGAACTCAAAATCCTGTGCGACTCGCAGTATGCCATCAATTGCGTGAGCAAATGGATGCCTGGCTGGAAAAAACGTGGGTGGAAAAAGGCTGACGGCAAACCGGTGCTGAACCAGGACATCCTCAAGGAGTTGGACGCGGCCATCAAGGGACGCAACTACACCTTCGAATGGGTCAAGGGCCATGCCGGACACGATCTGAATGAAGCGGCGGATGACTTGGCCCGTGCGGCGGCTACCGCCCATCAGCAAGGTAGCGCCCCGGATGCCGGGCCCGGGTACACGGGTGGAGAATCCTCCGTGGCGCCTCCTGCGCTCAGTGTCTCGGGGTCCCCTGAAACGGCCGCTGCCGAAGAACCGGTGCAGGCGGCGACTCCAGATATTGCAGCCACTATTTACGAGCTGGAGCTTGGATTCTTGGATCCGCAGATCCGCACCAGCTTTGCCGAGCTGAACGATTTTTTGCACCCGGGGTACCAAGAGATCACCCGAGACGGCGGCCTGCTGGATGTGGCGACGGTGCGGACGCAGCTTTCAGCGGGGACGCCATTGCCGATGACGGGCGAGATCCAGGTGCTGAGCGCGCGTGAGGTGAACCGAGACCTGGCCCTGCTGGCCTACCGGATGAAGGTTGCCCAGGCTCAGGTTTTGATCGTTTCCTCCTGGTGGCAGCGAACCGAGCACGGTTGGAAACTCCGATTCCGTCAGGAAACGATGCAGCGTGAGGCTGGCGCCTAGGCCCATGCCGTGCAACGTCCGAAGGTGAACAAGCCTGCTTCACCGCTGGACGTTTCACCTATCTGGCGAGTTTCCATGTCCAACCCGCGGGCATCGTACTTTTACATCGCACGTTGCAGAGTCAAAAGCGTCCCGGCTATCAGACCTCCAGTTGATTGGAGAGCTGGTAATCGGGACGCTTTTCTTTCGACGACATCTCCTCTGGGGAAGAGACACTCCTGCCATGCGCGTGGCATTCGATTGCTGGATCTGTGGGCGTATCGGCCCGTTAGAAGTGACCCGGGTTCGAAGAGATGTTTCCGCGTTTGTAGTTGATGCGATTGATCAACCAGGTGACCGCCCAGAGCAGGACGCCCAACGCCAACAGCAGCCCGGCAATTTCGTACTGCACCCAGTCTTCCCGGGAGCGGGCCCACGGGCCAATCAAGAACGCACTGGTAATCGCACCGAGAATCGGGATGATTGTCGGTGCACGGAATGCATCAGCTGGTGCCTTGTCGCGGCGCAACACCAGCAGGGCAATGTTCACCATGGTGAACACCCCAAGCAGCAGCAGCGCGGTGGTGCCACCCAGCGATCCGACAATTCCGCTGCCGGTATCCAAATTGACGTAGACCACCAGCGCGATAGCCAGCAGGGTAGTGAAGATGATGGACAGGGTTGGAGTGCGACGGGTCGGGTGCACCTTGCCCAGGACCTGTGGCAGCACACCCTGCTTGGCCATTCCATAAAGCAGGCGGCTGGCCATCAGCATGTTCATCAAGGCGGTATTAACGACCGCGAAAACTGTCAGGAACGGGAAGATCGCATCAACCGGAAGACCCGGTGCGCCAATGCGCACCACATCCAGCAGGATTCCCGCATCCGGGTTCTTCGGGTTGAGCAAATCGCCGGTCGGGATCACCATGATGACCGTGATTGCCACCAGCATGTAGATTACCGCGCAAACGCCCAGCCCAATGAGCATCACCCGGGGGAAGATCTTGTTGGGGTTTTTGGTTTCCTCGACCAGGTTCACCGAGTCTTCAAATCCAACCATGGCGAAAAATGCGATGGCGGTACCCATGGTGACCGCTGCGAACAGGCTCCGGTCGGCGGGAGTCTCAAAGACCACCAACCGGCTGACATCACCATGGCCACTGGCAATGGCGCCAATGCCGATGGCGATGATGATCGCCATGATCCCCAGCGAAACGACGGTGAGGACCATATTGAATTTGACACTCTCACCGACACCCCGGAGGTTAATCAAGGCCAAGATGACGATGATCGCGATGGCCGCGAACATTCCGGCTTCGGGAGTTGTCGGGACACCGTCGATGAATTGACCGAATCCGATCAGCAGATTCTGGCCTACCAAGGTGGCTGAGGTCGCCGCGCTGGTGATGCCCGAACAAGCCACCGCGAAGGCAACCAAGAAGGTGACAAAGTGAATGCCGAAAGCCTTGTGGATATACAAGGCGGCACCGGCGGCCTGCGGGTATTTGGTGACCAGTTCCATGTAGCTGAACGCGGTGAGCGTTGCAATGGCGAACGCGATCAGGAACGGCAGCCAGGCAGCGCCACCCACTTGTCCGGCGACCTTGCCAGTGATGGCAAAGATGCCTGCGCCAATAATGTCGCCCACGATGAGGAACAACAGGAGTTTGGGGCCGATGACTCGATGCAGCTCGGCTGGCTGGTCACTCGTAGCTAGTTCTTCTCGGGGTGCAGTCATAGGCGTAGGAGCCTTTCCATTGAGTAATTCGAGCGGAGAACACAGGGCCTGTAGTTGCCGCCACGTCACTTGGGCGAAATCGCTCACTATGCTAACAGCAATAAGTCTTGTGTTTTTTGGTTTTTGAGAGTAAGTGATTATCTTCGCACCAAAATGCGGGCGGTGCGGGTTCCTTAGCGTTCGCTGATACTGGCAAAGTCTGCGAATTTTCCCGGCGCCTACTAGTGTTAGTTGCAAAGAACCAAGCTTCTGAAGGATGTAAATGGAATCGGTCACTACTGAAGACTTTGCCCCGCTGGAGAAGGTGCTGCAGGAACGCGCGGCGCACGAAGAGGGGTACTCGGCCCAGCTGGCCGTGTATCACCGCGGCGAACTGGTTTTGAGCCACAGCGTAGGCGAGCACCTGGCTGGTGACGCTCTGACTTGTGTTTTTTCTTGCACCAAGGGTTTGAGTGCGCTGGTGATCGCGCTGCTGGTTCAGGACGGAATACTGGACCCAGCGGCTCCAATCACCTCCTATTGGCCGGAGTTCGGAACACACGGCAAAGGACGCCTGTCGGTGGGGGAAGTGCTCAGCCACCAAGCCGGCGTTTTGGGTGTCCCCGGCGGGGTTCCCAGCCAGGTACTGATGAATTCTGCCGAATACGCCAAGATCCTGGCTTCCATGCCCAGTATCTGGCCGCTGGGGCAAAACATCGTGGGTTATCACGCCATCACCATGGGGGTGCTCATGGAGGAATTGGTCCGCCGGGTCACCGGTCGTGAACTGAAGGACGTTTACGAGGAACGTATTCGTAAGCCGTTAGGTGTCGACGCCTATATTGGGCAGGACGAATCGTTGGAATCCCGTTACCGGGACGTGTTGCCAGGTGCGGGTGGCCAAGAGGAGTTCTTCGACCCGTTCTCCCCAGCTGGGCTTGCGGTCAACTCGGCCTCAGGGTTCGCACTGGACAGCGGTCCGGTGTACAACTGGCATGAATTGGCCAATGCTAAGCAGGTGCGCCGGCTTGGACCGGCCTCCATGGGGGCCGTGGCCGATGCCCGGTCGTTGGCAGCCATCTACGCCGCGTCCTTCGGACCGGTTCCATCACTCGGGGTGAGCCGCGGATTCTTGACCGAAGACACCTGGTCACAAGTATCGACCGAACTGGTTTACGGCCACGACCGGACCAGTGGCTTGCTGCAGGCCTTCGCCCTGGGCTTCATGAAAGCCACCGCCCGCAATAACTACGGATCGATTTTCGCCTACGGCCACGACGGGGCAAACTCCTCCCTGGCCTTCGCCGATCCCGCGTATCAGTTGGGCTTCGCTTATATCCCCTCACGCCACGAGGGTGAGCGGAGCACTTCCACCGGTGTCCAGCTCAGCCAGCTGGCGCGCCAAATAATTATCGGCAAGATGATGAAAGCCAAGGGCTAGAAGGGCAGAACATGGCAAAGTTTCTGGCATTGGGAGACTCTTTCACCGAAGGTGTGGGAGACGAAGACCCGTTGCGCCCCAACCAGGTGCGCGGCTGGGCTGACCGGGTCGCCGAAGTGCTGTGCGCCCGGGGGGACTGGGAATACGCGAACCTTGCGATCCGTGGGAAAAAGATCGGGCAGGTGATCAATCAGCAATTGGACCTCGCCTTGTCCATGAAACCGGATGTGGTGACCGTCTATGCCGGCGGCAACGATATCCTGCGTCCCAAGGCGGACCTTGAAGCGCTGATGCGCGGGTACGACGGAATGGTTAAAAGGTTTGCGGAATCCGGGTCCAAGGTTGTGCTGTTCACGGGCTTCGACACCGTCGATTCTGCGTTGTTCTCCAAAACTCGTCCGCGTACAGCCATCTACAACGAAAAAGTGCGCGAAATCGCCGATCGGCACGGTGCGCTGATCGCCGACTATTGGCGGTGGCGAGAGTTCTCGGATCTCCGCTACTGGGCCGTTGACCGACTTCACATGAATTCTGCCGGTCATACCCTGATGGCATCCAAGGTGTTGGATGTGCTGGGAAATCACGGAATCACCGCAGGAAACTGGGCGTCGGATATTCAGCTGCCAATACTTGCCACGGTACCGGTGGATGCGCGCGGCGAAAAATTTCGTCAAGACCTTCGTTGGGCCAAAGAATATCTGGGTCCGTGGGTCAAGCGCCGCCTGACTGGTACTTCGTCGGGCGACAGCCTGAATGCCAAGTACCCGGACTATATCCATTTGGGTGCTTGAAAGCAGCGGATCGCTTCATATACCGACCCGGAGCCACAAAATTATTTGCAGTTGGCTCCGGGGTAGGTATCATGGGACATGTGTTGCAGGTCTCTGGCCTGCAACCAGCGCCATAGAAGGATGGCGGGAGAGACCCGTTCACACCATGGATGGGCGCCGTAGGAGCAATTCCTCCCCAGGAAACTCTCAGGCCCCCGTACCGCCATCAATAGGCAACTCTGGAAAGTAACCGGCCCGTTCCGGTTCACCGAAGGTGCAAGCAACCGGCTTGGTAGGCCGGCTGTGTAAAACTCTCAGGTTGTGCAACAGGGATGGGGAGGGACAGCGACCTTCCTTTGGCATGCGCCAAGACAGATCCCCATGGAGACACCTGCACCATGACCATCACGCAGACTTCTGCTAACACGAACACTGAATTCGTGTCCCGCCACATCGGCCCGCGTCAGTCCGACGTCGAGACCATGCTTCAGACTCTTGGCTACAACAGCCTCGATGAGCTGATCGACACGGCAGTTCCCGCCGACATCCGCCAGGATGCCGCCCTGGACATCCCGGACGCATTGACCGAGACCGAGGCACTGGCCCACCTGCGTGCGCTGGCGTCCAAGAACGTCATGAAAACCCAGATGATCGGCCAGGGTTTCTACGACACCATCACCCCGGCGGTTATTCGCCGCAACATCGTTGAGAACCCAGCCTGGTACACGGCCTACACCCCGTACCAGCCGGAGATCTCCCAGGGCCGCCTCGAAGCCCTGCTGAACTTCCAGACCATGGTCATGGATCTGACCGGTCTTCCCATCGCCAACGCCTCGATGCTCGACGAATCGTCGGCCACCGCCGAGGCCGTGCTGATGATGCGCCGCGCAAACAAGAAGAAGGCCAACGGCAAAACCGTTCTGGACTCGAACATCTTCCCGCAGACCATCAAGGTCGTCCAGGGCCGCGCCGACGCGCTGGGCTTCGAGGTTGAGGTTGTCGACCTGTCCGCAGGCCTGCCAGAAGGCGAGATCTCCGGCATCGTGCTGCAGCAGCCAGGCAACGACGGATCGATCGCTGATCACACCGGCATCATCGCCGCCGCCAAGGCGGCCGGCGCCATGGTGACCGTTGTGGCCGACCTGCTCTCGCTGACCATGATCACCGCTCCGGGTGAGCAGGGTGCAGACATCGCGGTGGGCAACACCCAGCGTTTCGGTGTTCCACTGTTCTTCGGCGGCCCGCACGCCGCGTACATGGCCGTCGGCAAGGGCCTGGAACGCTCCATGCCAGGGCGCCTGGTGGGTGTCTCCACGGATGACGCCGGCACCAACGCCTACCGCCTGGCACTGCAGACCCGCGAGCAGCACATCCGCCGCGAGAAGGCCACTTCCAACATCTGCACCGCCCAGGCGCTGCTGGCCATCTGCGCCTCGATGTATGCCGTCTACCACGGCCCGGCAGGCCTGAAGCAGATCGCTACCCGCGCCCACAACCACGCCCGCGTGCTGGCCAGCTCGCTGGCCGCCGGCGGTTTCGCGCTTGCCTCGCAGGCATTCTTCGACACCGTGGTGGTCACCGTGAAGGACGTCGAGGACATCATTTCCAAGGCCAACAACGCAGGAATCAACCTGCGCAAGGTCTCGGACACCCAGGTCGGCATCTCCACCGATGAAACCACCACTTCCGGGACCGTCAAGGCCCTGGCAGAGGTCTTCGGTGTTGAGCTTTCCGCTCCCGAAGGTTACGAAATCCCGGCCGGCCAGGTGCGCACCAGCGACTACCTGACCCATCCGATCTTCAACACCATCTCCTCCGAAACCCAGATGATGCGCTACCTGCGCCGCCTCTCGGACCGCGACCTGGCGTTGGACCGCACCATGATCCCACTGGGCTCGTGCACCATGAAGCTGAACTCGGCCGCGGAGATGGAATCCATCACCTGGCCGGAATTCGCTTCCATCCACCCGTACGCCCCATCGGCTCAGACCGAGGGCTGGCGCGAGCTGATCACCGACCTGGAAGGCCGGCTGACCGCGATCACCGGTTACGCAGGGGTCTCCATCCAGCCAAACGCCGGCTCCCAGGGCGAGTACGCAGGCCTGCTGGCCATCTCCGACTACCACGCCTCGCGTGGCCAGGGACAGCGCAACGTCTGCCTGATCCCGGCCTCCGCCCACGGCACCAACGCCGCCTCCGCGGTACTTGCCGGGATGAAGGTTGTGGTGGTGAAGACCGCGGCTGACGGCACCATCGACGCCAACGACCTGGACGCCAAGATCGAGGCGAACAAGGACGTGCTGGCCGCGATCATGATCACCTACCCGTCCACCCACGGTGTCTACGACGCCGACGTGCGCGAGGTCTGCGGCAAGATCCACGACGCCGGGGGACAGGTGTACATCGACGGCGCCAACATGAACGCCCTGGTTGGCCTGGCCCAGCCGGGCAAGTTCGGCGGCGACGTATCGCACCTGAACCTGCACAAGACCTTCTGCATCCCGCACGGCGGTGGCGGACCGGGTGTCGGCCCAATCGGCGTGGGCGAGCACCTGGTGCCGTTCCTTCCGGGCGATGCCTCGGGCACCTACTCCGAGCGCGACGGCGTGCCGGTTGTGTCCACCGCCTTCGGCTCGGCCGGCGTCCTGCCGATCTCCTGGGCCTACATCGCCATGATGGGCGGCGAGGGGCTGACCAGCGCGACCAAGCACGCCATCTTGAACGCGAACTACATCGCCAAGCGCCTGAACGAGCACTTCCCGATCCTGTTCACCGGCAACAAGGACCTGGTAGCACACGAGTGCATCCTGGATCTGCGCGAAATCACCGCCAAAACCGGTGTGACCGCTGAAGACGTGGCCAAGCGCCTGATCGACTTCGGTTTCCACGCACCGACCCTGGCCTTCCCGGTCGCCGGCACCCTGATGGTGGAGCCGACCGAGTCAGAGGACCTTGCAGAGATCGAGCGTTTCATCGAAGCCATGATCACCATCCGCCAGGAAATGGAAGAGGTGCTTGCCGGCGTCTACGAGTTGGAGGAATCGCCGCTGCGCCGTGCACCGCACACCGTAGCCGCCGTGGTCAACAGCAACTGGAACCGCAAGTACACCGTCGAACAGGCGGCCTTCCCGGTAGCCCGGCTCAAGGTTGACAAGTACTTCCCAGCCGTGGGCCGCATCGACGGCGCCGGCGGAGACCGCAACCTGATCTGCTCCTGCCCTGCTCCTGAAGCGTTCGAAGACTAGGACCATCGCGATGACTGAAACCATCACCAAATACACCGCGCTGCACGGCAAACACGAAGCGCTGGGTGCCAACTTCACCGACTTCGGCGGCTGGGACATGCCGCTGAAGTACGGTTCCGAGCTTGCCGAGCACAAGGCAGTGCGCTCCACCGCCGGACTGTTCGACCTGTCCCACATGGGCGAGGTCTGGATCTCCGGGCCGCAGGCCGCCACCGCGCTGAACACCGCGCTGGCCGGCAACTTCGCCCTGATGAAGGTTGGCAAAGCCAAGTACTCGCTGATCCTCAACGAAGACGGCAAGATCATTGACGACCTGATCGTGTACCGCCTGGAAGAGCAGAAGTACCTGGTGGTTCCGAACGCCGGCAACGCGCCGGTCGTCGCCGCCGAACTGGCGCAACGCGCCGAGGGCTTTGACGTCGTTGTGCAGGACGCATCCGCTGAGGAGTCGCTGATCGCGGTGCAGGGTCCGAACGCCGAGGCCATTGTGGTGAAGCTCGCAGCCGATGAGGCCAGCGCGGCAATTGTCACCGGGATGAACTATTACGCGGCCGCCTATGTGCAGCTTGGCGGCCTGGACGTGATCCTGGCTCGCACCGGATACACCGGTGAAGACGGATTCGAGCTGATCGTCAAAAACGCAGACGCCGAAGCGCTGTGGGACACCATCGTGGCGATCGGCGCGCACCACGAGCTGGTTCCGTGCGGCCTGGCCGCCCGTGACTCGCTGCGTCTGGAAGCCGGCATGCCGTTGTACGGCAACGAGCTCTCCTTGGAGCGCACCCCGTTCGATGCAGGCTTCGGCCCGGTTGTCTCCTTCAAAAAAGAGGAAAACTTTGTTGGCCGCACCGCCTTGGAACCACTGCGCGAGCAGACTCCGGCACGCAAGCTGGTTGGCCTGAAGGGCCTAGGCAAACGCGCCGGCCGCGGCGGCTACTCAATCGTCAAGGACGGTGCGGTCATCGGTGAAATCACCTCCGGCCAGCCGTCGCCGACCTTGGGCTACCCGGTAGCCCTAGGTTACGTTGATGAAGCTTTCAGCGCCGTGGGAACCGAACTCGAAGTCGACCTGCGCGGTAAGACTTTGCCATTTGTTGTCGTGGAACTGCCGTTCTACACCCGCGCCAAGTAACGTTAAACAAAGAGGGCATAGCCTAACGCCCCCTATTTCCCCTTGGGAGAGGAAAAATCGTGAGTAAAGTTCTTTCATCGTTGCGCTACTCGGCCGAGCACGAGTGGATCGATGCAGCATCACCAGCCAAGGTTGGTATCACCCAGATCGCAGCCGACGCACTGGGCGACGTGGTCTACGTAGACCTGCCAGAGGTTGGCGACACCGTCACCGCCGGCGAAACCTGTGGCGAAGTTGAGTCCACCAAGTCGGTTTCCGACCTGTACTCGCCGGTCACCGGAACCATTGTCGAGGTCAACCAGGATGCCGCGGACAACCCCGCAATCCTGAACGAAGACCCATACGGTGCAGGCTGGCTGTTCACCGTTGAAGTTGAGTCCGAAGGTCCGCTGCTGTCCGCAGCAGATTACGCTAGTGCGAACGGTGGAAACGTCGAGTAATGACTAACAAAACTTTTGAATCTTTGGCCTCTGCGTCATTGACTGCGTCCCTTGCCGAGCTGGATCCGGAGGTCGCGCAGCGTATCGACGCTGAGCTGGCTCGTCAGCAGCGCGGCTTGGAAATGATCGCTTCGGAGAACCATACGGCGCAGGCCGTGATGCAGGCTCAGGGTTCGGTGTTGACCAACAAGTACGCCGAGGGTTACCCGGGCCGCCGTTACTACGGTGGTTGCGAAGAGGTTGACGTGATTGAGACCTTGGCTATCGAGCGGCTCAAGGAGCTGTTTGGTGCGCAGTTCGCCAATGTGCAGCCGCATTCCGGGGCGCAGGCCAACGCGTCGGTGTATCACGCGTTGGTGCGTCCGGGGGATACTGTGCTGGGCTTGAACCTGGCTCATGGCGGCCACCTGACCCACGGGATGAAGCTGAATTTCTCGGGCCGGTTGTTCAACATTGTTCCTTACGGTGTGGATGAGGAATCCAACGTGGTGGACATGGATGAGGTGGAGCGTCTGGCGCTGGAGCACCAGCCGAAGATGATTGTTGCCGGTTGGTCGGCGTACCCGCGTCAGTTGGACTTTGCCCGGTTCCGTGAGATCGCGGACAAGGTCGGTGCGTACTTGTTTGTGGATATGGCTCACTTCGCCGGTCTGGTGGCTGCGGGGTTGCATCCGTCGCCGGTGCCGTATGCGCATGTGGTGACCTCGACGACGCATAAGACGTTGGCTGGTCCGCGTGGCGGCATTATTCTTTCGAATGATGCGGAGATTGCGAAGAAGTTGAATTCGGCGGTGTTCCCTGGTCAGCAGGGTGGTCCGTTGGAGCATGTGATTGCTGGCAAGGCGGTGGCGTTCAAGATTGCGGCGTCGGCTGAGTTCAAGGAGCGTCAGGAGCGTACCTTGGCTGGGGCGCGGATTTTGGCTGAGCGTTTGACTCAGGCTGATGTGGCTGCGGCGGGGATCAGTGTGTTGACCGGTGGTACGGATGTGCATCTGGTGTTGGTTGATTTGCGTGATTCTGAGTTGGATGGTCAGCAGGCTGAGGATTTGTTGGCGCAGGTGGAGATCACGGTGAATCGTAATGCGGTGCCGTTTGATCCGCGTCCGCCGATGGTGAC
Source organism: Glutamicibacter sp. NPDC087344 (assembly GCF_044744225.1). Taxonomy (NCBI): domain Bacteria; kingdom Bacillati; phylum Actinomycetota; class Actinomycetes; order Micrococcales; family Micrococcaceae; genus Glutamicibacter; species Glutamicibacter sp. NPDC087344. The sequence continues at coordinate 298,349 of NZ_JBIUXY010000004.1, forward strand.
GTCGGGGTTGCGTATTGGTACTCCGGCGTTGGCGACGCGTGGTTTTTCTGAGGCTGCGTTTGCTGAGGTGGCTGAGGTGATTGCTCAGGCGTTGATTGCTGGTGCTGCGGGGGATGTTTCGGTGTTGCCGGCGTTGAAGGATCGGGTGTTGAAGCTGGCCCAGGACCACCCACTGTACCCGGACCTGGCGAAGGTTTCCGAGTAACATCTTCACACGAAGATGAGGGCCCGGAAAGCGGGAAAAACGCGCTTTTCGGGCCCTCAGTCTATCCAGTGCCAGAAATTGTGGCACAAAAACGAGCACAGGGAAAATTCCCTGAACTACACACTACGATCCGGGAGAGCACCGGATCCTAAGATCTAAGGATGTGATCCGTTATGGCGGTCAGCGTATTCGATCTCTTCTCGGTCGGTATCGGACCTTCGTCCAGCCATACCGTGGGACCAATGCGTGCAGCACACGCATTCATTGCGCAGCTGGTACGCGATCAACAGCTGCCCGCGGTGGAAAGCATCCGGGTTGATGTGTACGGGTCACTCGCCGCCACCGGCCGAGGACACGGAACCTTCACCGCGATCATGCTCGGACTGGAAGGTTACGAACCGGAAAAGATCCTGCCCACCGAGGTCGATGAACGACTGGCAGACATGGAGGCCACCGGCCTGCTGCGCTTCGCTGACCAGCTCGGACACCGCAAAGACCTGGAGTACCGGGTGGAAGACATGATCCAGCACCCGCTGACGGTGCTGCCTCGGCATACCAACGGGGTGAAGTTCATCGCCTTGGACGTCCAAGGGGAGGAACTAGCTAACGAGACGTTCTTCTCCGTGGGTGGCGGGTTTATTGTGCGGGAGGGCGCGGAGCAGAGCCTTGAGAAGCATTTGGTGCAGCAGGTTCAGGCTCAGCCGTACCCGTTTGGTACCGCGGCGGCGTTGATGGAGCATTGCCGGTCTTCGGGGAAGTCCATTGCGGAGATCATGATGGCTAATGAGGAGACCTACCGGACGCGGGAGGAGATCCGTGCGGGGTTGATCCATATTTATGAGGTCATGGAGGAGTGCAAGGATTCAGCGTTGGTGCGTACCGGGGTGTTGCCTGGTGGGTTGAACGTGCGGCGTCGGGCGCCGGAGTGGCATAAGCGGTTGCGCAAAGAGGATAAGGACCGGGATCCGGTGTTTTGGCAGGAGTGGATTAACCTGGTCGCGTTGGCGGTGAATGAGGAGAACGCTTCGGGTGGTCGGGTGGTGACCGCTCCGACGAATGGGGCTGCGGGGATCATTCCGGCGGTGTTGTTCTACGCGACGCATTATGCGCCGGGGGCGAAGTATTGGGATGAGTCTGAGGTTCATGATGCGGTGGTGGACTTCTTGTTGACTGCTGGTGCGGTGGGGGTGCTGTATAAGGAGCAGGCGTCGATTTCCGGTGCTGAGGTGGGGTGTCAGGGAGAGGTTGGTTCGGCTTCGTCGATGGCTGCTGGTGGGTTGGCGCAGATTTTGGGTGGGACGCCGGCGCAGGTGGAGAATGCTGCGGAGATCGCGATGGAGCATAACCTTGGGTTGACGTGTGATCCGATTGGTGGGTTGGTGCAGATTCCGTGTATTGAGCGTAATGCGATTGCTGCGTCGAAGGCGGTGAATGCGGCGAAGATGGCGTTGATGGGTGATGGTGAGCATCATGTCACGTTGGATGAGGTGATTATTACGATGCGGGAGACGGGTAAGGATATGAGTGATAAGTATAAGGAGACGGCGATGGGTGGTTTGGCCGTCAACGTCGTGGAATGCTAATCCACTGCTCGACTTGCCCTAACAAGCTCTGAGAGCCACGGGGTGGAGCCTTGATCAAGCTCCACCCTGGGTGTCTTTGGCGGAACTGTGAGTTCCGGCACCCTTGGCAGACAGCTGATCGATTGGATGATACAACTGGATACAGCCGGTGGGCCAGATACCACCATGTTCAGGAGGAGGTGATCATATGGACGACGGACCAAGTCGATCTATGTTCACGCGATCTCCCCGGAACAAGTCTTAGCGGGTAAACCAACTCTCGGTTTACCTGCCTGCATGTCTGCGAGTTCGCGAATGGCTCTCATTCAGTTGCGCAGAACAGCATCTCATTCAGTAGATTTATCTCCCTGATTTTTCACGTTTCCGCGCGCCCTCGGCGCGGCAGGATCCCCATGTTTCTGCGCCAAACGACACGTTTGGAAAAGACATGCACATTTCTCAGAACGTAGACTTCTCGACTACTTCACACACCTTGCACTCGTCCCTCAAGTCCGCGGATCTTCTCTCACTGGCCGCGGTGCTGCGCGAGCTAGACCCAATCGAGATCATCGAACACTTCGATAGCTTCAGCCTCCCCGAGGCAGCGGTAGCCTTCCGGCTGCTGGATAAATCACGAGCCCTGAAAGTTTTTGAAAACCTCGATGCGCCATTGCAGGCATCCCTGATTCAGGGACTGCGGCACCACGAGGTGGTGGACGTGTTCGCTGGAATCGGAGCCGCCGAACGCGTGGCCCTGCTCGATGAGCTTCCCGCGGCTGTCGCCTCGAGCCTCTTGAAGACCTTGGATGCAACCAACGGCCACGAAACCAGTGTGATCCTGGGCTACCCGGCAACCTCCATCGGAAGGTTCGTTTCACCTCACTTTGTCACGACCTATCCGGAGCTGAGTGCCGCGCAGAGCATCGAGCGTTTTCGTGCCAAGAGTACAGAGCGCGCGGCAACTGATCGGGTGCTGGTGATCGATCACGATCGCCGCCTGCTGGGAGCGGTTCAGCTGGGCGAGCTGATTGCCGCCGAACCGCAGCGACTCATTGGCGAACTGCTCGGATCGGTGTTTAGCGCATCGGTGACCGACCCCGCGGTGCAGACCGCGCGGCACATGGTCAATCGCCACCAGGAACTCGGCGCGATAGTCGACAGCGAGCACCGGTTGGTTGGGGTGCTGCATTGGACCCAAGCCACCCAGATCCTGGAAGACGCAGAGGAGACCCGGTCGGCTCGCACCTCGGGCGCGGAGCCACTGAGCCGTCCGTATCTGAGCACACCCATCGGGGCCATGGTCCGCTCGCGTATTCTCTGGCTGCTGGTCCTGGCGATTGGGGCGACGCTGACGGTTCAGGTGCTGTCCAGCTTCGAGGAAACCCTGGAGTCAATGGTGGTGCTCAGCCTATTTATTCCGCTCATTGTGGGGATTGGCGGCAATACCGGCAATCAGGCCGCGACGACCGTGACCCGAGCTCTGGCCATGGGCGAGGTCAGGAGCCGCGATATCGGCAAAGTGCTGCTACGCGAGATCAGGGTTGGCCTGGTGCTGGGGCTGAGCCTCGGGAGTCTCGGGTTCCTGCTCACCGCGGCGATCTTCGAGATACAGATTGCGTGGGTCATCGGATTGACCTTGATTGCCCTGTGCACCATTGCAGCTTCGGTGGGAGGAATCATGCCGATCATCGGACAAACATTCAAGGCTGATCCGGCGGTGTTCTCAAATCCGTTTATTTCCACCTTCGTTGATGCGGCAGGCCTGATCGTCTACCTGAGCATCGCAATGCTGATCCTCGGATAACTGCCTGCACCAAGAAGTCCGCAGGATGACGCTCACCGCGCGCGCAAGGAATAACTCGCGTGCTGTGAGCGTCATACCTACCATGCCTCAAAGTAAAATTTTTACCCCAGTCACCATCCCCACCCGTGCGGGTCAGGGTTTGGAGCTGCGTAACCGGACGGTGCTCCCTCCAATGTGCCAGTACTCCATCGAGCAACGTGATGGGGTGCCGACCAGCTGGCAGCTGGTGCACCTGGGTTCCCATGCACAGGGAGGTTTCGGCTTGGTCATCGCCGAGGCGGCCGCGGTGGCACCCGAGGGGCGTATTTCGGACCTGGATGTTGGCATCTGGAATGATCAACAGGCCACGGCCTGGAAACCGATCACCGAATACATCCGTTCGCAGGGTGCCGCAGCCGGGATACAGCTCGCTCACGCAGGGGCCAAGGCCTCCACCTACGGCTGGCTCAAGGAACTTGAAGCCGTCGGAAAAACCGGGAGCCTGACCGCAGCAGACGGTGGTTGGCAGACGCTGACATCTTCGCCCAGCGAGCTGCATTCGCTGAACCCAGCGGTAGCGTTGACCGTCGAGCAAATTGCGGACTCCGTGACAGACTGGGCCGCCGCGGCGCAGCGGGCCGACCAAGCCGGTTTTGATTTCATCCAGATCCATGCGGCGCACGGTTACTTGATTCACCAGTTCCTCTCTCCGCTGACCAACAAGCGCACCGACCAATACGGTGGCAGTTGGGAGAACCGCACCAGGTATCTGCGTGAGATCGTCCAGGCGATCCTTGCGGTGTGGCCGCAGGACAAGGCCGTGGGAATTCGTTTTTCCGGAGACGACTGGGTTGAGGGAGGGTGGAGGATTGCGGATACCACCCGGATGGCCGCCGAACTGTACACCCTTGGGGTACGCGCCTTCGACCTCTCAAGCGCCGGGATCGGCCCCTTCAAGGGTCCCAGCGGCCCGGGCTACCAAATTCCGTTGGCCCAAGCAGTCAAGGGAGCGCTTCCTGAAGACGCATTTGTCACGGCCGTTGGCGGGATCACCGATGCCGTTCAGGCAGAACAAATCCTTGTCACGCACCAAGCCGATGGGGTGAGCATCGGCCGGGCAGCCCTGGGGGACCCGCAGTGGCCCAACCGCGCTGCTCAGCGATTGGGAGCGAGTTTGGCAGCTCCGGCACAGTACTGGCGCGGCCGCTGGTAAAACTTTGCGCCATGCTGATTTCTCGGTAACTACAACATAGTTTCCGCTTTCCTCTTCCTGCATCTGAATAGTGATGTTAGGTTAGTGCCACGGATCAAGTCGCATCGCGGCGGGAGTCGCGTGCGGAAGGGAGTCAGCATGGCACTACGCGCGGATTCTAATGGAATCGACGCTTCGCTCTATCGAAAGACCGGCCCGTGGAGCACCGCACTGGTTGATGCTTCGTTGGGGAACACCTCCGCTCAAGAGGCTGCCGACCGGCTTCCCGACGACGTGGCAAAACTTCTCAAAAGCCAACAGGCCTCCGCATCGGACATTAGTGCAGTGACCGGTGCGCTTGAACCCGCGCAAGGGATGCGTGCACCGGTAGCTCGATTTATCGCGGTGCATGACGGCGAAGTGTTGCTCAACGAACTACTGCCGGGGCTGAAAGTTGATTCGCCGTCGGTGGATGTTGGGCCATTCCCGAACTTCACCCCGTTGGCGCGCTCGCGAGGCGGATCATTTTCCTACCTGGTGGCAGAGGTTGGGCGTGATGGCGGGGAGGTCCATTTCTACAACACAAACTCACCGGAACGGATTGCGAGCCGAGGCATCGTTGGGGCACCCGAAGAAATTCATCACGCCCGCAAGGTGCCGGGCAAATACGACCAGCCCAAGGCCCAGGCTGCGGCGGATGAAATGATTCGGCGCAACACGGAGGAAGTCGCCGAGCTGATCAGTGAGATGTCGCGTGACAACTACGTTCGTTTGATTATTCTCTCCGGGGACATCAAAGCCCGTGAAGCGGTCGCTGCCGCATTGCCTGTGGCCCTGCAGGACTATGTGGAAGTCATTGATGCCCATACGCGTACGGGAGGGGCAGACAGCAAACAGGTTGAACAACATATTTCAAAACTCGTAGATGAGGTGAAAGCCGCAGCTGTTGCAGATTTGGAGGCACGGGTGACGGCGCAGGCAGGTAATGGACGCTCGCTGCTTGCCGTGGGGCTTGACGAAGTTGTCACCGCCCTGCAGTCGGCCCAGGCCGAAATAGTGCTGGTTGGCCAGTACCAGGATGAGCACACCTTGCGGGCCCTGAGCGCGGAACCATGGGTTGCGCACCAAGAAGGAGATGATCACGCGGAGCTGGTTGTCGGTGAATGGCCGGCACCTGAGGTTTTGTTAAGGGCCACCGCTCTGACGGATGCAACAATTCGTTACGTCCCCCAGATTCAAATGCCAGACGGAGCCGGTATTGCCGCCTTGCTCCGGTGGGCCAAGGCCTAAAATCACCGTTAACCAACCAAGCGTGGGAATGTTGTCGCATTCCCACGCTTAATCTTTGTCCAGGCTTCTTGCCGTCAAGGCAGGTCAGGGACCGGTGCGGTTCTCATTGGGTGGTTCTTGCTCGCCCGCGGGCGGGCTGAGCGGGTCCTGGTCGTTTGAGGTGAAGTTCTGCGCCTCATAACCGCCCCGGGGATCGGCCGGTGGCCATGCAGCCGGGGGTGTGGTGGAAGGCGGGTTCCAATAGGGCTGCTGGGCATCTGGCATGGGATAGGCAATGGGCCAAGGCTGCAACAGGTGCTGCTCAGGTCGCCGGCGTGGTGCCGGACCGACGGTCCGCTGGATATTCTTCCGCTGAGCCACCATCAACAACAGCACGGTGAGCACCGTGGTCATGGTGCCGGAAATCATCAGCGAGAACAGGTCGGACCCGGTGGCGTTCAGATCCACCAGCCCCGCGGCGCCAAGCAGGAACAGTGAAGTGTTGTTGACCACGTGCACGGCGATCGCAGCCTCCAGACCGCCGGTGCGCCAGGTGAGCACGCTGGCGGCGATGGCGAAGATGGCCACGTCGAGCAGCCCGTAGATGTCGTAAACGTGTCCAAAGGTGAACAACGGAACCGGAAGCAGGATCGCGAACAGCGGGTGTTTCAGCCAAGAACCGATGATCTGCATAAACGCACCGCGGAACACCAGCTCTTCGGCGGCGCACTGCAACGGGGTGAGCAGGATAACCAGTAACGCATAAAACAACGGGCTGGAAGGAATGCTGCTGGCCGGTACTTCTATCCCGCCGCCGGCGCCCACCGCATCAAGGACAAACGTGAGGGCGAAGTAGGTTGCGTAAACGATCCCGCTCACCGCGAAGGCGATACCCATCCACCCCCACCGGATCCGCCCTGCCACGGAAAGCAGCAGCCCTACGGGTTTTGCACCAAGGAGCAGATAGGCAAACCACACCGCTGGAATCATGACAATCAGCGACATCATGAGGAACGTGAACATCATGGGGTCAGCCATGTCTATGGTGTCTAGGCTATCGAGGAACTCGGTATCGTTGCTCCAAAACGCAGGACTCAGCATGATCATGACGAAGCTGATGATCGCCACAACAACTGAAAGAACTACAAAAAAGCCTGAGGCGGTTCCCAGGAAGGCCAACGGCCGCCACCAGCGGTAATTTTCATCACGCCGCAGGAGCTGGTGATACTCATACTGCGGTTCGACGCCATCCACGCTCGGGGTCGGATTGCCCACATTTGATGTCATGCTCATGGTTCTATTCTCCCGGGGCTTGGCCACGAAAGGTATGAACCTTCCGGAGGATCTCTGCGCTCATCCTTGAAGCATTGACAGCTTTCTCCGTTCTGGGCTGGCTAGACTTGAGCTCGACCTACCCGACTCAACCGATGCGGAGAAGCTGCCCGTGGGCCACCACCATCATGATGAACCCATCCTCCAGGATCCCAAGCGCCGGCGCCGCGCTTCGATCATTCTCTGGGCCCTGTTGGCCCCGGTCGGTGCCCTGGCCCTGATCATGGTGATCGTCCTGTGGCCGCAGGGAAACTATGACAAGTTCGCTCTCTCCGGGGCCACCGATACCGCCAGCGGTGCGGTGATGGCCACCGGAACGGTCACCCGGTCGGTGCTTCAAGACTGCCCGTCCTCCCAAGGGCTGGAAGACGTCGGGGGCAAAGTGCTCGAATGCACCGTGACCTATGTGATGCCGGATGACGGTGGCGCCGAAATCCAGATCGAGATTCCCCAGGAAACGCTGCAATCTCGTGATGCCCGGGCCGGGGACTCGCTCCGTTACTTGGACCTGTCGAATGTCGGGTCGAATTCGGGGACCAACTACGTTTTTGTGGACTTCGTACGCACTTTCCCCATGGCCCTGCTGGCCATCGCCTACGGCATTGTGGTGGTGCTCGTGGCCGGGTGGCGTGGCACCAGGGCCATGATTGGGCTGATCGGTGGCATTGCCTTCATGATCATGTTCATGATTCCGGCCTTGCTGGAAGGCGGGAACCCCATCCTGGTGGGGCTGACCGGTTCAACGGCCATCATGTTTGTGGCGCTATATTTTGCCCACGGACTCAATGCAAAAACATCTACTGCGTTGCTCGGCACGTTGTTTGGGCTGGCGGTAACCGCGGGGTTGGCGGTCTGGCTCACGGATGCCGCGGCGTTGACCGGCGCCCATGATGAATCGGCCATGACCCTCTCTACCGTGGCACCGCAGATTTCCTTGCCGGGCTTGCTGATTTGCGGTGTGTTGATCGGTGGGATGGGTGTGCTTAATGATGTGACCATCACCCAGTCGGCCACGGTGTGGGAGCTGGCCGAATCCGCGCCGAAAGCCAGCTCTACCGAGTTGTTTTTGCGGGGGATGCGCATTGGGCGCGACCATATCGCCTCCACCGTCTACACCATCGCCTTCGCCTACGCCGGAGCCGCCTTGCCGGTGCTGGCCATCGCTGCCCTGAGCAACCAGGGATTCGGGACCACCCTGAGCTCGGGGGAAATGGCTGAGGAAGTGATCCGAATCTTGATTGGTTCCATCGGCTTGGTACTGGCGATTCCGGTGACCACAGCCATCGCGGTCCTGGTGGTCAAGGCCACCGGCACCGGCGGAGCCCACGGCAAAACACTGAAGACCAGCGGGCGCCGGGCAGCCTAAGTGCGAATCATTCTTATGAGTAATGTAGAATAGTTCTCATTAGCATTCCGTCTTAGAAAGAACTGTTGTGAAATCTCGTTCGCTGCTCACCACGCTCGCCCTGGTTCCCGTCGCTGGCCTGCTACTGTCTGGTTGCTCCACCCAAGCGCAGGGCGAACCGGAAACCTCCGGGCTGAACATCGTGGCCACAACCAATGTCTACGCGCAGATTGCCGAGGCAGTTGCCGGCGAGCACGCCACGGTCAACGAGATCATCACCTCCACCGCGCAGGATCCGCATTCCTACGAACCAACCGCTCGGGATAAGCTCACCATTTCCAATGCCGACATCGTTGTAGCCAATGGCGGGGGATATGACACCTTTATGGACACGCTGGTCCAGTCGCTGCCCAAGGAGCAGCTGGATCAGGTGACACTGCTGCACGTGGTTGACACCTCTCCGGTAGCCGTCGAGGAAACCGAAGACCATGATCACGCGCATGAGGAAGGTGAAGAGCATGCTCACGAGCATGACGAGGCCGAGGAGCATGCTCACGAGCACGCCGAATACAACGAGCATGTCTGGTACGACTTGGAATCCATGAGCGCCTTCGCTGACGCATTGGCTGCGGAATTGGGAAAGCAGGACGCGGCGAACGCGCAGGCCTACGCCGACAACGCCAAAACCTTTGACGCCGGAATCGATGAACTCAGCGCGCAGCTGGCCGCGACCGGGCTGAGCGGCAAAAGCTACCTGATGACCGAGCCAGTGCCTTTCCACCTGCTGGGTGAGGCTGGCATGGTGAACAAAACCCCTGAAGGCCTGAGCGAAGCTATTGAGGAGGGGGAAGGAATCACCCCGTTGACCCTCAAAAATGCCGATGATCTGCTCACCTCCAAGGGTGTGGATCTGATGGTGTACAACGCACAGACCGAAAGCAATGAAACCCAGTCCTTGCGCTCGGCAGCCCAAGATTCGGGTGTGCCGGTGGTTGAACTCACCGAAACCATTACGGATGACTCAACCTACCTGGACTGGATGCGGGGAAACATCGAGTCCCTAGCTTCCGCCCTGAAAGGCTAAAGCCTCGGTAGGATTAATCCATGCCGTTGATTCCAACTCCCATTAATCAAGCCGCTGGCAAAGCAAAATCCATTCTGGCCGAGCGCTCGGTACGGGCCCAGATCGGTGATGCCTCCAGGGAGTTGGAACGAGCCGACGTGGTGTTGTTTTTCGCGGAGGGACCCGGACAGTTTTATCAGCTGGAGACCTGGCTGGAAACCTTTGAACGTTTGAATTCACAGGGCTTGGCAACCGGTGTGGTGGTGATGGATGCACTTAGTGCGCGCAAAGCCCTGGAAACAACCAACCTGCCGATCCTATTCAGCCGCTCCATGGAAAACATCGAAAAGCGGCTCTCGGGTATGGGGGCCACGGCGATTTGTTATGTGAATAATTCGCAGCGGAACTTCACCATGCTGCGGTTCAACGGCCCGGCGCACATCCACCTGAATCATGGGGAGAGCGAAAAGGCTTCCATGGTTTCCAACCAGCTCAAGGCCTATGACTTCGCCTGCGTGGCCGGGCCGGCAGCCGTGGATCGCATCCGCGAATCCATCCCTCGTTTCGATGTTTCACACCTGGTGCAGATCGGCCGCCCGCAGCTTGATGCACTGACTCCCAGTGAGCCGAGCAGCAAAATCCGGGTGCTTTATGCGCCCACCTGGGAGGGAGACTCCCAGGCCATGGCCTACTCATCGGTCACTGCATTGGGGGAACGGATTCTGGCCCAGCTGCAGGCCGATCCCCGTATTGAGGTCCGCTTCCGGCCACACCCCAAAACCGGGGATGTCTCGGTGGCCACCCGCAAGTCCATCGCCGCGCTGAAATCCAATTACACGGCGTTGCTGGATCCCACCACGGATGCCGGCCAATCACTGGTCTGGGCCGATGTGGCGATCTGCGATATTTCCGCGATGTCCTATGACGCCGTGGCGCTGAATGTGCCACTGCTCTTGGCCGGAGAGCGCGATTGCAAATTACGCCAGGGACTGCCCGCGGACCAGCTTTTGGGCAACGCCAATGGGCTGGCCGACCAAGTTGTCGCACTGGCTTCCTCCGGCGTGTCCGGACGGCAAAAACAGCTGTCCCAGTACTTTTTCGCCACCACCGAACCCGGGGTCGCGACGGATAAACTGGGACAGCTGTTGCGCAGTTTTCAGCGCTAATTTCTAGCGTTGCTTAAATACCGTGTCCTGCCACTGGCGGTGGGCCGCGGTGTCATGGGCGATCAACACGTGTTTGATGTTGGTGTATTCGTCAAATGAGTACTGGCTCATGTCCTTGCCCATGCCCGAGGCCTTGTAGCCGCCGTGCGGCATATCGGAAACGATGATGATGTGCTCATTAATCCACACGCATCCCGCTTGGATTTCGGCGCTGGCGCGCAGGGCGCGGTTCACGTCCTTGGTCCACGCACTGGCGGCCAGACCGTAGGGGGTGTCGTTGGCCAGTTCGATTGCCTGTTCGTCGCTCTCAAAGGGCAATGCCACGAGCACCGGCCCGAACACCTCATCCTGCACAATCTCCGAGTCCTGCGCCGCCCCGACGATCAGGGTCGGCCGGTAGAAGTTGCCCGGCCGGTCCACTCGCACACCGCCGGCCAGCACGGTAGCCCCGTCGGCCACCGCCCGCTCAACCATGCTGGCGACCTTCCGGGTATGCTGTTCGCTGATCAACGCGCCCATATCGGTGTCAGGGTCGGTTGGATCGCCCACCACCATGGCTTCCATCAGCTGCGCCACACGCGTGGTGAACCTTTCAAACACCGAAGAATGCACGTAGGCGCGGGTGGCCGCGGTGCAGTCCTGCCCAGCGTTGATGGTTGACCCGGCCACGGCGCCGTGAGCGGCTGCCTCGATGTCTGCGTCGTCGAAAACCACCAGCGGGGCTTTGCCGCCGAGTTCCAAATGCACACGTTTGCCGGTTTCGGCGGCCATCGCCATGATCTTCAGCCCCACCGCGGTGGAACCGGTAAAGGAGGTCATTTTCACCAGCTGATGACGCACCAGCGGTTCGCCGACTTCTTGTCCTCCGCCGACCACCACGTTAATGACCCCGTCCGGAAGCCCCGCATCCTTGGCCGCCTGCGCAAAAAGCAGCGAGGTGCCCGGGGTGAGCTCACTGGGTTTGAGCACAATGGTATTTCCCGCGGCGATCGCCGGGAGCACCTTCCAGGCGGCCATCTGCAAAGGATAGTTCCACGGGCTGATCGAACCAATCACCCCGATGGCTTCACGTCGCACCATGGAGGTGGTATTTCCCGCATAGTCACCGGCCGCCAGCCCCTGCAAGTTCCGGGCCGCCCCTGCGAAAAAGTTCACATTGTCGATTGAACCGGGCACATCAAACTGCGTGGACATCCGGATGGTTTTCCCGGTCTGCGCGGTTTCCACGTCGGCCAGCAATTCGGCTTTCGCCTGAAGTTCGCGGGCAAGGGACAACAGATGATCAGAACGCTCGCCGGGGGTCAACGCGGACCATGTGGTGAATGCGGTCGCGGCGGCCTTGACCGCCAGATCCACCTGGGCGGTGCTGGCGGTATCGACCTCAATCAGTGGTGCCCCGGTCGCCGGGTTGATTCGGGTCAACACCGTTCCTTCGCCGCGGATGAACTGGCCGTTGATGAATTGGTGTCCGTTTACGAATTCAAAGCTACTCATGAGTGTGTCCTTGGGGTAGTTTCTGACGGCGTTGTTCAGGAATCAAAACCCATGCCGATCTTGTCCATAAGTTTGAGGAAGGCTGAGCGTTTTCCTTCATTGCGATCCGCCTTCACCAGGTGGCTGGTCATGAGTTGGACACCCACCCAGGCTGCCGGCTCGGGCGGGAAGGGGATCGGCTTTTTCCGCACCAGTTCCAGCTGGGTCAGCGGTGTGTTTTCCCCGGAGAGCAGATCCAGCATGACCGTGCCGCCAAAACGGGTGGCTCCCACACCTAGGCCGGTGAACCCTGCACAGTAGGCGACCTTGCCACCGTGGGATACGTCGAAGAAGGAAAAGAAGCGTGAGCAGGTGTCGATGGCCCCGCCCCAGGCGTGCGAGAACTTCACGTCTTTGAGCTCGGGGAAGCTGCCGAAGAAATGGGAAGCCAACTTCTGAAAGGTTTGCTGGTTGGTGTCGTAGCTTGAACGGACCTTGCCGCCGAAGTGGTACACGGCATCGTAGCCGCCGTACAAAATGCGGAATCCGCCCTGCTCATCAATGGTCGGTCGGGCATAGTGGAATCGGTTGTTCATATCCGCCAGGCCAATGAGCGGATCCCAGCCAATGGCCGCCCGTTGCTCGGCGGTGAGCGGCTCGGTCATCAGCGCGTAGTCGTACACCGGGATGACATGGGAACGGTGGCGTTTGAGCAGCGAGGGGAACACATTGGTGGCTAGGGCCACATGTTTGGCGTTCACCTGTCCATCCGCAGTGAGTGCGCGCATGGTGGAACCGTGCTCCTGAAGCTCGGTGACCTGGGTATGCTCGTAGATTTTTACTCCCAGTTCACTGCACACGCGGGCCAACTCCCAGGCGAGCTTGGCTGGGTGGACCAGGGCGGTGGAGTTTTTGTCCCAGGCGCCGGCAAGAAAGCTGGGGGAGTTGATCAGTGAACGAGTCTGATTCGCATCCAGTACGTCAACTCCGTCATTGCCGTCCTCCTCGGTGACCCATTGAATCTGGTGAGCTTCGGTCGCCACATTCAACACCCCCTGGCGGGTGAAGTCCACATCCATGTTGTAGCGTTCAACGGTTGCCTGAAGTTCGTCGAGGTTCCGCGCTCCGAGCTCGCTGAGCAGCTCGTTTTCCTGGGGCAGATGGTTTTGGCCATTGCTCTGGCCATGAACCAAGGTGGCTTCGCAGAAGCCGCCGTTGCGTCCCGAAGCGGCCCAGCCGATCCGCTGCCCTTCAAGCAGCACCACCTCGCGCTGCGGGTCGCGTTCCTTGGCTTGCAGCGCGGTCCACAGTCCGGTGTAGCCGCCGCCGACTACCAGGAGATCGGTGTCGAGATTGCCGTGCAGGGCTGGTTTGGGTGCCGGGCGTTGTGCGGTGTCCAGCCAGTAACTGGTGTGTTTGGCTAACGCCAATGAAGCCGCGATGTGCACGGGCGAAGCCTGCGCCTCATGATGGTCAAAAGAAATGGGGTTGGTCAAAACCATGGGTTGGTCCTAGGGGTCAAAGTATGGGTGATTCAGGCGCGGGGCATAAAACAGCGCAGGGGGATCACCAAAGGACCTTTGAATTTGGCGGCGAATTGAGCGCGGATGACCGGTGGCGATTGCCGATGGGCAGTCAAGAGTATCCCTCTTCTCAGCTTCACGTTCACGAACAGAATGTGATTCGCTACATATTCAATCGTGTCGGGACCTCCGTGTCAAGCCATTTCCGACCAACCAGTTGGTTTGTGAAAATCTCTACTATGTCGGGAATTGAAGAATTTAAGGCAAAATGCGGCACAGCCCGGGTTGTTTCATTGGCGATGAAACAACCCGGGCTGTGCCGCAGGGTGGTTATGCTATTTCGGTTGTGCGCACAGATCTGGTTCCCGGCGCACCGGTGCTGAGCTGGCCGCGTGCCACCAGCGCCGCGGCGAACATGAGGGCAAACTCCATGAGCGCAATCAACAGCATCGGTACCACGTGGCTGGCCGAGTGGCCGGCCGACCCTGAGTGATGGCCGGCAAACCACGGCATGCCGATCACCATGGCGATGTGCGCGGCGCCCATGGCGGCGCACATGCCCAGCAACTCCAGCGAGCTGCCGCCGCGCAAGACGCACCACGAGCACTTCAGGCACCACAGGGTCATGGCCACCAGCAGCACCGCCCACGGCAGTGAATGCGGGATGAGCGCCAAAACAACCAGGTGCACCACCGCGGAGGAAGCCGCGGCCCAGCCCAGGACACGATTCCGGGGTGGAATGAGCCTCGCGCTCCGGCGCGAGGGCACCGAGGCGACGGCGCTAGCCGTTAGAGCCGCAGCAGCCATCGGCTTCGGTGGTGGCGCAGCAACCGTGCTTGGCTGGCTCGGGCACATCAAGCACCGGCGAACGGTCGAAGAAGCCCTCGGGGCGGATCTTGAATCCTACGGTGTCCACCGGCATGATCGGCCAGTCTTCGGTGCGCGGGAAGTGGGTCAGTGCGAAGGTGTGCCACAGGCTGATCTTCTCGCCGTCGATGTTCTTATCATCTTCGATCCAAGACCCGATGCCGTCCACCCCTGGGTTCTGGTTGACGAAGTCCCCGGTCGGGTACCGATGGGCTGCATCGCGCTGGGTCACCCACAGCGCCTTGGAGGCGAATTCGGCGCGGCGGTGGACCGAGGAGCCCTCCGCGGCCAGCAGGGTCGGCAGCCCCTGGGGGAGCAGTTTGTAACCTACTGGTTTGCCGAGGTAGTTCTTTTTCTCCGGGTTGGTGACCACCCAGGTGCGGCCGACGGCCATGTTGGCATCGCGTACCGCCTGCTTTTCGGTGGCCAGCACGGTGTGGCTGCGGGTGAAGGCGTTGCCGCGCGGGTTCTCGTCGCTGATTGGCAGGCGCACGGCCTCTTCCTCGATGACCTGGCTGACACCGCTATCCAGCGAGAAGTCCAGGCGGGCGCCGAAGAGGTGCTGGTGGAAGGGGGCTCCCAGTCCCGGGGCCATTTCCGAGGCGTAGCGTTCGTCGCGCATCGCGGAGGTGAAAACGATGCCGGTGGCCTTGGCCTCGAACTCGATGGTGCCATCCAGGTAGAGGTACCAGTAGAAGCCGTAGTCGTAGTTGCCCACGGTGGTGAAGAAACTGATCACCAGGCGGCGGTTGCGCCGGGTGTACTTGACCCCCGACCAGTCATCCGAGTGCTTGGAGAGGATCGAGGCGTCTTCCTCGTGCATGCAGATGCCGTTGGTGATTTCCTGGGCGTTGCCATCGGCGTCGGTGACCACCGGTGAGATGTAATGGATTTCGCCCAGGCAATCGCAACCGAGCTCCAGCGAGTTGGCGAACCGGCCCACCAGGTATTCGCCGGTGTCGAAGTAGTTCTGCCAGCTGCGCACCGGGGACGGGTCGCCGTAGGGGACCACCATTTCCGCAATGGAGGCGCGATCCAAGATCCGGCGCAGGGTGCCGCGGTCGTCGAAGCCGATGTTGTAGAGCACCAGACCTTCGCGCATGTCGAAACCGATGTCCAGGGACCACTTCTCCCACTCAACGTGGTTGCCTGCGGTCACGGTGAAACTTGCCCCGTCGGGCTGGGTGATCTCAATTGGTTTCTGGGTGGTGCGAATGGGCCCGGTGAGCTCCGGGTCGGTGTAGTTGCCGTGGGTGGCGGGGATATCCACCAAGCCGTAATCCAGCAGCTGGTCAACCGTGCCGGCGATGGTGTCGATGTACACGACCAGGCCGTCGACGGGGTGCGCCCAAGCGGAATCCTCCGCGAAGTCCTGGCGGAAGGCCAGGCCGCGCAGGATGCGCCGCCCGGATTCTTCCGGGTATTCGAACACCCCGGCGGACAGCGGGGCCACCCGAACCTGATCGGTGGTGAGCCCTCGTTTTTCCAGTGCGGCGATCCACTGCGGGTCCTTGGCCACAATGGCCTCGACCATTTCGAATTCTTCAACCAGGACCGGCAACTGGCCTACCGCCGCGGGGTCGAGTTCGATGAGCGAAGCGACCGTGCCGCGGGTCAGGTCCAGCACCACGTCCTTAGGCTCGTTGCGCAGCTTGTCCATCAGCATCACGCGCACCAGGCGGTCGGCGTTCTGCTCGCTCGGGTCTTCCAGGCCCATGTAGGCGATGCGGGTCTGTTCGCCGAACAGCTGGTTGTCAACCAGCAGCTGCTTGGCGGCTGAGATTTCCTGCTCGGAGAGCAGCGTGAAGTTGGTTTCCACGGCGGTGGTTTCGCTCATGATGCGTCGGCCCTTCGGTGATGGGATGTGATCCACAACATTTTTTGTTCTCTGCTTGTAGAGAATACGGCTCTGTGACGCAGGACGCAAGCACGAGGGGGAAACTATTTTTCTCCCCTACGCTTGAGGCATGCCGAAAATCGTTGACCACAACCAGCGCCGCCGTGAAATTGTCGAAGTCACGTGGCGGTTCATTGCGCGCGAAGGAATTGAAAAGCTGAATTTGCGTGATCTGGCGGCCGCGGCCGGGTATGCCAACGGTGGGCTGAAAATCTACTTTCCCACCAAGGACGCGATTCTCGCCGCTACCTTCATCTACGTTGCCGAGGCGACAAATACCCGAATTACCCGCAGTGCAGGCGCACTTGAAGGATTGGCGGCCATCGAGGCCTTCGCCCACGAGGTGCTGCCGCTGGATGAGCTGCGCCGCGACGAGGCGCGGGTCGCGGTGCACTACTGGCATCTGGCGCTGGGGGATCCGGCGCTCGCCGAAGCCAACTCGCAAACCATGCAGGGCTGGCGCGAGCGACTGGATGTGTGGCTTGGACAGCTGCTTGGCCCGGGGCACCGTGATGCGGCGGCGGCACGCGACTCGATGATCAACTTCCTGATGGGGGCGCAGGCCGGGAGTGTGCTTGATGAGCGGGCCAATACCGTGCAGTCGCTGCTTGAGCAGCTGGAGCACCATCTGGCGAGTCTTCAGCGGCTCCCCAAAAATGCCGATCTTTCATCTACAACGGAAGAAAAACCGTGACTTTTGCGGCGTTCTAGGCTACCCTCGAACGTGTCGCCCGCCACAGTTCCGGGCGCAGATCGCAGGGGGCTTGGATGTATCAGGTACAGCATGTTGACTCGTTTTCCGCATGGTCGGCCCTGATTTCCGACGCGTTTGTGAAACTGCAAAGCGAGCAAATTTCCCAGGGGCGTTTCGCGGCAACACTGGGTGCCAACATGCTGGGGGACATCGGCCTGATGCGGATCACCGCCAGGCCTCACGCGGTGCTGCGCACCGAAGACCTGAGCAGCAGCGGGGACGGGGATTTTTACAAGGTTTCCTACCAGCTCGACGGGTACGGGTTGCTGGTGCAGGACGGGCGCGAAACCGTGCTGTCCCCAGGCGACCTCGCCATCTACGACACCCAACGGCCCTACACGCTGGCCTTCGACAAACCCGCCTCCGTGGTCGTTGCCCTGGTTCCGCATGACCAATTCCGCCTCTCGCCCCAGCAGGTGGGGCAGATTACCGCCGTCGCGCTGAAAGACGAGCATCCGCTGGCCGGAACCGTCACCCCGCTGCTGCGCCACCTGGGCAACAACCTGTCCACGTGGGACCGGTTTGGCGGGTATTCACTGGCGCGCAACACCGTGGATTTGATCGCGACCGCCCTGGCCGGTGCGCTGGGCGGGGAAGACCAGGCCGATACCCGTGCGGCCCAGCGCCAGCGGATCACCGGCTACATCGACAACCACCTGGATGAACCGGAATTGGACCCCGCCCGCATCGCCGCCGCGCACTTCATCTCGGTGCGCTCGCTGCACGCCCTGTTCGAGCACGAGCCGCACACCGTCGCGGCATTGATTCGGCATCGCCGGCTGCAACAGGCCTGCACCCTGCTGCGCGACCCTTTGCTTGCTCAAATGTCCGTGCAGCGGATCGGCGCCCGGGTAGGCATCCCCGATGCGGCCGGTTTCAGCCGGATGTTTTCCCGCGAATTCGGCCTCACCCCCGGCCGTTTCCGCTTGCAGCAGGCGGCGTGAGCCGCCGGACCCCGTGAGCCTGCGCGCAATCGCAAGAGTGCTGCACGCAATGCCAAGGTGACCTGCACCACGCTGAGGCATCCTAGAGATACTTACTCGCAATGGGGGATCCAATGGGACTTGAACAACGCAAACTGGGCGTCCCCGCCCTGGTGGTGATGATTATCGCGGCCAGCGCGCCGCTCACCGCCGTAGCCGGTGGTGTCACCACCAACTACGCGGTGACCGGCATGGAATCGGTACCGCTGTCATTTTTGGTGGTGGGAGCGATCCTGCTGGTCTTCAGCATCGGCTACACCGCCATGAGCCGCCACATTCCCAATGCCGGCGCGTTTTACGCCTACATTGCCCAGGGCCTGGGCCGGGCCAGCGGTGTCGGGGCGGCCATGATCGCCGTGGTCAGCTACAACCTGATGCAGATCGGCATCTACGGCATGTTCGGGTTCGCCGCCTCGTCCTTCGTTAACGGGCTGCTGGGAACCGGCATCCCGTGGTGGGCGACGGCCCTGGTGGCCTGGGTTTTGGTTGGCCTGCTGGGGGTGAACCGGGTGGACTTCTCCGTGAAGGTCCTGGGTATTGTGGTTGCCGCTGAATTCCTGGTGGTCATCATCTACAACGTGATGGCCTTTGCGATCTCCCCAGAGGCTCCGGCCCCGGGGGCGGCCTTTGACATATCCGCCGCGATCGCCCCGGGCATGGGCGCGGTCATGGCCTTCACCATCGCCGCCTTTATGGGATTTGAATCCGGCACCATCTACAACGAAGAGGTCAAGGACCCCAAGCGCACCGCCCGCAGCGCCACCATCATCGCGGTGATCGTGATCGCTTGTTTTTACGCGTTCTCCGCCTTTGCGATCTCCGTGGCTGAGGGAGCCTCCAACGTTTTGGGCGCTTCCGCCGAATTCGGTCCGGATCTGATCTTCGTCTTCTTCACCAACCATGCGCCAACCTGGTTTGTGGACCTGGCAAACCTGTTGTTTATCACCAGCCTGTTCGCCGCGCTGCTGGCCTTCCACAACGTGGTGGCCCGCTACTTCTACTCCATGGGCCGCGGCGGCGCCCTGCCCGCCATCCTTGCCGGGACCTCTCGCCGCACCCACGCCCCGGTGGCCGGTTCGCTGGCCCAGTCGGTGTTGGCGCTGGCGGTGATCGCGGTGTTTGCGGTGATCTCCACCGGCAAAGACCCCATGTTCATCGTGTTCACCATGTTCACCTGGCTGACCAATTCCGCGGCCTTTGGCCTGGTGCTGCTGATGGCGCTGACCTCGTTCGCGATCATCGGCTACTTCGCCACCCACCGCACCACCGATTCGCTGCTCACCCGGGTCATCGCCCCGTTGCTTTCAGGGCTGGCGCTGACTTTCATCTTTATCCAAATTGTCATCAACTTCGATGTGCTGCTGGGGATGGAAGAGCCGGGGTTGCTCGGCTACATCCTGATGGCCGTGGTCATCGTTCCGGGAATCATCGGATTCCTGGTGGCCGCAGCGGCCCGCACCACCACGTCGAGTACGCAGCCCGACGCCCCGACCGACACCTCGACCGGCGCCGAGCCGGCAGGCGAGAAACTCCCAGTCCTCTAAGAACACCACCAAGATAAAGGAGCCACTTCCATGGCCTACGCAAATGCCCAGGAACTACTTTCGGCCATTCAGCCGGCAACCGGCGGCACCGAAGTCCTCGACCCGGCCACCGGCCAGGTGGTCGGCCGCGTCGCGGAAAAGTCGGCGGCGGATCTTGACGCCGCGGTGGACGCGGCCCATGCGGCCCAACCGGCGTGGGATGCGCTGGGCCATGAGGAACGCAAACGCCTGCTGAACGCCGCCGCGGATAACATCGAGGCCAACGCGGAAGCGCTGGCCGAGCTGCTCTCCCGCGAACAGGGCAAACCGCTCAACGGCCCGAACGCCCGTTTTGAGGTCGGCGGAGCCGCCGCCTGGTTGCGCGCAGCCACCGCTTACGACGTTGAGCCGGAGGTGGTGGTGGACGACGGCGAGACCTACGCCGCCAAGCACTACCGCGCCCTGGGTGTCATCGGTGCCATCGGCCCCTGGAACTGGCCGATGATGATCTCCATCTGGCAGCTGGCCCCGTCCCTGCGGATGGGCAACACCGTGGTGATGAAGCCCAGCGAGTACACCCCGCTGTCGGTCATCGCCCTGGGCCACATCCTCAATGAGGTGCTGCCCGCCGACGTGCTGCACGTAGTGGCCGGCGGCCGCGAGGTCGGCGAAAAGCTGTCGGCCCACCCGAAGATCAGCAAGGTCATGTTCACCGGTTCCACCCGCACCGGCAAGGCGATCATCCGTTCCTCGGCGGACACCGTGAAGCGCCTGACCCTTGAACTGGGTGGCAACGACGCCGGTGTGGTGCTGGAAGACGCCGACCCGCAGGCCATCGCCCAGGACCTGTTCTGGGGTGCGTTCATCAACACCGGCCAGACCTGCGCCGCGCTCAAGCGCCTCTACGTGCCGGAATCCATCTACGATGCGGTCTGCTCCGCGCTGACCGAGGTCGCCAAGGCCATGCCGATGGGTGTGGGGCTGGATGAAAACAACGTGCTCGGCCCGCTGCAGAACAAGGCCCAGTACGACATTGTCGCCTCGCTGGTCTCCGACGCCGTGGACTCCGGCGCCACCGTGCTCTTGGGTGCGAACCCGGACGAGGCGGCCGCCGGTTACTTCTACCCAACCACGCTGATCAGCGACATCGACCCGGACAACCGACTGGTGACCGAGGAGCAGTTCGGCCCGGCCCTGCCGATCATCAAGGTGAAGGACAGCGCCGAGGCGATCAAGCACGCCAACGCCCTGGAGGTCGGCCTGGGTGCCTCGGTGTGGGGCAGCGACCGCGCCAAGGCCCTGGAGGTTGCGGCCCAGCTGCAGGCAGGCACCGTGTGGATCAACTCCCACGGCACCATCGACCCGCGCATCCCGTTCGGCGGGGCCAAGCAGTCCGGCTACGGTTTGGAATTCGGCCTTGACGGGCTGAAGTCCCTGGCGCAGCCGCAGATCATCAAGGGCTAGTCCCGGTCGCTTGGGCGCCGAACCACCGCGGTTCGGCGCCCTTGCTGTGCGTGGCGTCGGACACTAAAGTCGTGCACCCAAACATCAAACGTCTAATGTTTAACCATGATTTCCGATTCGTCCCAGCCCCCGTCCCCGCCATCGGCCAGCAACGTTCGCAGCTCCCCATGGCTGGCGGGTTTCCTGGCGGTCGCCGCGGTCATCTTGGTGGGGCTGAACCTGCGTATTGGCATCGCCACGGCCTCTCCGCTGTTCCACGGCCTGCAGGAGTCACTGGGTTACGGCACCCTGATTGCCTCGCTGCTGCCCACCATTCCGGTGTTGTGTTTCGCGGTGGCCGGCGCCGGCGCCAGCACGGTGATCCGGCGGACCGGGCTCGAACGTGGAATCACCCTGTCCTTGCTGCTGCTCACCGCCGGCCTGGCCCTGCGGGTGGTTGAATCCACGTGGGCGCTGCTGGCCGGCACCGTCATCGGCATGTGCGGGTTGGCCGTGTGCAACGTGGCGATGCCCTCCTTCATCCGCGAATACCACGGGAACCGGGCGGCCTCGATGACCGCTGCCTACACCACCACCATGTCCATCGGGGCGACCTTCGCCTCCGCGGTGAGTGTGCCGCTCGCGGCGCAGGCCGGTTCGCCCTCGACCGCATTGGCGCTCTGGGCCATCCCGGCGAGCCTGGCGCTGCTGTGTTTCATCCCGCTGTCTTTCCGAAGCAAGCCGACGGCCAGTGCGCCGGCCGAACATGTTTCGCCGTGGCCGCTGCTGGCCACACGCAAGGGGCTGCTGTTCACCACGGTGTTCGGAATCCAATCCCTGCTGGTGTACACCGTGGTCAGCTGGCTGCCGCACATCCTCATTTCACGCGGATTGCAGCCGGCCTCGGCCGGCGTGATGCTGGCCATTGTGCAGGGTGTGGGTATCCCGGTGGGAATGATCATGTTGTGGATGGCTTCCAAACCGCGGTTGCTGCGCAGCGCCTTTGTGGTGGCCTCCACCGGTTCGCTGCTTGGATTTATCGCCCTGCTGCTGTTGCCGGTCGAGCTTTCACTGATAGCCGCGGTGCTCATCGGCCTGGGCTTCGGGGTGTTCCCGCTGGTGATGCTGATGCTCAGCCGCAGCGGCAGCACCGGCGCGGAAACCACCGCGCTGTCCACGGTGGCCCAATCGGTGGGTTACCTGCTCGCGGCCCTCGGGCCCTTTGTGCTGGGCCTGCTCCAAGGCGCGCTGGGGTCCTGGACCGCAGGATTGATCATCGTGCTTGGTGTTGCCGTGGCCCAGCTCATTTTCTGCTACAAACTCGGCGGGCTGCGCACCGAGTCCGCTGCCCGAAAGCTCATCGAAGTCGACGGAGCCAGCGTAGGGCAGCGCTCATGAACCAGCCGGGAATACGTCCACCGCTGGTGAATGAAATTGTTGCCCGCCTCTCCGATTCGGTGGCGCGGGGGCAATGGCAGCTGGGGGAGAAGATTCCCGCCGAGCCGGAACTCATGGCGCAGATGGGTGTTTCGCGCGGCACCCTGCGCGAGGCCATCAAGGCCCTGGCCCGCACCGGGGTTTTCGAGGTCCGCCGGGGTGACGGCACCTACGTGCGGGCCACCAGTGAGATCAGCGGCACCGCGCAACGTGTCTACCGCGAGCATTCTGATCAGGACGTGCTGCAGGTGCGCTTCGCGCTGGACACCCAGGCGGCCCGGCTGGCGGCCCAAGTTGCCGACGCTTCGGTGATCGCCCGGCTGCGCGAGTTGCTGACCCAGCGAGTTGCGGCCTGGGAGCGGCAGGACTATCAGGCGTGGTCGCAGGCCGACTGGCAATTCCATCTGGAAATGGCCCGCGCCTCCGGGGTGCCGCTGATGCATGAGCTCTACGGCAGTTTCGGCGACGTATTCCACGGAACCAAAATGGTCCAGCGCCTGGAAGACGGGTTTAACGGATGCTTGCCCGAGGGCCACGATTTTCTGGTTGATGCGGTGGAAGCCGGCGATTCGGACGCCGCCGCGAGCTCCGTGATTGCGAACCTGGACTATTGCATGAGCTGGATGAAGTAGGCGGCACCGCTGCCCGACCGGTCCATAACCCGCGCGTAAAAAATCATCTTTATTCTTCCCTGGTGGCCCTGCCCGACCGTATATTGGGAGAAACAACCCCCAACGGAAGGGCCGCCCATGCCGATCTTGAACAAAGACATGACGCTGTGCATCTCGCTATCCGCACGCCCCTCGAACATCGGCACGCGCTTTCACAACTTCCTGTATGAAGAGCTGGGGATGAACTTCATCTACAAGGCGTTCTCCACCGAGGACCTGCCCGGGGCCATTGCCGGGGTGCGGGCGCTGGGGATTCGCGGCTGCTCGGTTTCCATGCCGTTCAAGGAAGAAGTGATGGCCCTGGTGGACGTCGTCGAGCCTTCGGCCGCGGCCATCGATTCGGTGAACACCATCGTGAATATCGACGGTGAGCTGCGTGCCTCCAACACCGACTTCGAGGCGATCGCCACCCTGATCTCCCGCCATCAGCTGGATCCCGCGGCCTCGGTGCTGGTGCGCGGCTCCGGCGGCATGGCCAAAGCGGTTGTCGCCGCCTTCCGCGAGGCGGGGTTCCAGGACCTGACGGTGCTCGCCCGCAACGAAGACGCCGGCAAGGGGTTGGCGCAGAAATACGGTTACACCTGGTGCGCCGCCGATCCGCAGCCTGGGCACCAGATCCTGGTGAATGTCACCCCGCTGGGCATGTCCGGGGCGCAGGAAGAAGTCCAGTCATTCGACGACGTTCAGCTGGCCGCCGCGCACACGGTGTTCGACGTGGTGGCCTTCCCCAGCCAAACCCCGCTGATCAAGGCCGCCCTGCGGCTGGGCAAACCGGTGATCACCGGGGCCGAGGTGATCGCGCTGCAGGCCGCCGCCCAGTTCGAAAAGTACACGGGCCAGGCGCTGAGCGACGATCAGGTTGCCCGCGCCTCGGAATTCTCGCGCCAGTAGCTAACAATGAAGCCCTGCACCAATGGTGCAGGGCTTCATTGTTAGCTGCGCAGGGTGACTTCGACTTCTTCCATTTCCTGCCCGGCCGGGTACTGGCCGTTGAACATCTTGGATCCCTGTTCGGTAACCACCGCGGAGAACCGGGTGCGGGTCAGCCCCATCGCGGTGGAGACCCCGGTTTCGGTCAGCTGGGCAATGGCCGTGCGCCCCTCGGGGGTGTCGATGGTCAGGAAAATCGACTCTCCCGCATTCTCGATGCGCGGTTCGTTCAGGTCGAGTTTCATCATCCCGCCGTGGCCGGAGAAGGAGACCCGTCCGTTGAACCAGATTTCGTTTTCCGGAACATCGGTGGCCGGGTGCAGCGGGAAGGCCAGCGAATTGCCGATCTGCCACACGCCGTTGGCCGCCTCAATGCGGCCGTCGGCCAGCGATGAAATGTATCCGACAAAGGAGGCCTTGACACCCCACTGTAGATGCGGCTGGTATGCGTCGCCTGCCATTGGTTCCTCCCGAAAGTTTGTGCGAGTCTTCCCAGTATTCCACAGCCGGTCCCCGCGCCGGTGGCCCATTCATCTGCCAGCGAATAAAGAAAAACGCAGCTGGCAGGGGTGAACCTGCCAGCTGCGGGAGACTACTTCACAAAACCGTCGGCGACGATCAGCGCCTGCTCCAACTTATCCAGCGCCTCGATGAGCACCGCGTCGGGGATGTTCATCGCCGGCACCACATGCAGCCGGTTGAAGTTGGCGAACGGCAGCAGGCCCGCCTGTTTGGCGGCGGCGATCACCTCATTCATCTGCGGCGAGCTGCCGCCGTAGGCTGCCAAAGGCTCGCGGGTTTCACGGTTGGTGACCAGCTCGATCGCCCAGAACACCCCGGCCCCGCGGACATCGCCCACCGAGGGGTGATCGGCCTTGAACTTCTCAAGCCGCGGCCCGATGATCTCAGCCCCCAGGCGTTTGGCATTCTGGACCAGCTCTTCGTCTTCCATGGCCTTGATGGTGGCCGCGGCCGCGGCGCAGGCCAGCGGGTGGCCGGAGTAGGTCAGCCCGCCCGGGTAGGCGCGCTCGCGGAAGGTTTCAAAAATTTCCGGGCTGATTGCCACCCCGCCCAGCGGCACATACCCGGAGTTCACCCCCTTGGCGAAGGTGAGCAGATCCGGGGTGACACCCCAGTGGTTCACCGCGAACCATTCACCCGAGCGGCCAAAGCCGGCCATGACCTCATCTGCGATGTACACGATGCCGTATTTGCGGGTCAGCTCGCGCACCCCGGCCAGGTAGCCCGGCGGCGGCAGGTAGATGCCGGCGGTGCCCGGGATAGATTCCAGGATCAGCGCGGCGATGTTCTGCGCGCCCTCCAGCACAATCAGGTCCTCCAGATGCGCCAGCGCCCGCGCGGTCTCCTCCTCCTCGGTGCTCGCTCCGAAGTAGGAGCGGTACGGATAGGCGGGGAAAAAGTGGACGATTCCCTCTGACCCGGAATCCGAGGCGAAGCGCCGCGGGTCCCCGGTGATGTTCACGGCCAGCTGGGTGCCGCCGTGGTAGGAGCGGTACGCGGAGAGCACCTTGTGCCGCCCGGTGTGCAGCCGCGCCATGCGCACCGCGTGCTCCACCGCATCCGCGCCGCCGTTGGTGAAAAAGATCTTGTTCAGGTCCCCGGGGGTATGTTCGGCGATCAGCCGCGCGGCCTCGGAGCGTGCGTCGTTCACATGCTGCGGGGCGATCGTGGCGATCTTGCCCGCTTGTTCCTGGATCGCGGCGATCACCTTGGGGTGCTGGTGGCCGATGTTGGTGTTGACCAGCTGGCTGGAGAGGTCGATGAGCTTGCGCCCCTGTCCGTCCCAGACAAAGGAGCCCTCGGTTTTGAGGATGGTCATCGGGTTGAACGGGCCCTGGGCCTGCCAGGAATGGAAAACGTGCTCGCGGTCCAGCTCATGGGCGCGCCGGCCCGCGGCGATCAGTTCGTCGCTGATCTCGGTGATTTCTGTGCTCATGGTCCTAGTCATTCTGTGGGAAGCCGAGGTTGATTCCGCCGTGGCTGGGGTCCAGCCAGCGTTTGGTGACGACCTTGTTGCGGGTGAAGAACTTGAAGCCCTCCGGGCCGTAGGCGTGCTGGTCTCCGAACAGCGACGCCTTCCAGCCGCCGAACGAGTGGTAACCCACCGGGACCGGGATCGGCACGTTCACACCGACCATGCCCACCTGGATCTGGTTCTCGAAGCGGCGGGCCGCCCCGCCGTCGTTGGTGAAGATCGCGGTGCCGTTGCCGTACTTGGAGGAGTTGATTAGCTCGACCCCCTGCTCAAAGGAGCTGACGCGCACCACGGAGAGCACCGGGCCGAAGATCTCATCGGTGTAGATGCTCATGTCCGTGCCCACATGGTCGAACATGGTCGGGTGCAGGAAGAAGCCGGTGCCGTCCGCGTCGATGGCCCCGGTGCGCCCGTCCAGCGCCAGAGTTGCGCCGGCGGCGATTCCGGCCTCGATGTACCCGGCGACCTTGTCACGGTGCTCCCCGGTGATCAGCGGTCCCATGTCGCAGCCGCGGGTGCCGTCGCCCACCCGCAGGGTCTTGGCGCGCTGGGCGATCTTGGCCACCAGCTCGTCGGCGATGGAATCCAGCGCCACCACCACGGAGATCGCCATGCACCGCTCGCCGGCGGCGCCGAAGCCCGCATTGACCGCCATGTCCGCGGCCAGATCCAGGTCCGCGTCCGGGAGCACCAGCATGTGGTTTTTGGCCCCGCCGAAGGCCTGCACCCGCTTGCCGTTGGCGGTGCCGGTGGAGTACACGTACTGCGCGATCGGGGTGGAACCCACAAATGACAGCGAGGCGATCCGCTCATCGTGCAGCAGGGTGTCCACCGACTCCTTGTCCCCGTGCACCACGTTCAGCACACCCGCGGGCAACCCGGCCTCCGCGAACAGCTCGGCCATCCAGTTGGCGGCCGACGGGTCCTTCTCGCTTGGCTTGAGCACCACGGTGTTGCCCGAAGCGATGGCGACCGGGAAAAACCACAGCGGCACCATGGCCGGGAAATTGAACGGGGAGATGATGGCCGAGACACCCAGCGGCTGGCGCATTGACTGCACGTCGACCCCGGTGGAGGCGTTCTCCGAGTACTCGCCCTTGAGCAGGTACGGCGCGTTGCAGGCCAGCTCCACCACCTCAAGGCCGCGGGCCACCTCGCCCAGCGCGTCGTCCAGCACCTTGCCGTGCTCGGCGGTGATGATCGCGGCCAGCTCGCCCTTGCGTTCGGTGAGCAGCTCGCGGTAGCGGAACATGATCGCGGTGCGGCGCGCCAGCGAGGTGTCGCGCCAGCCCGGGAAGGCGGCGTGGGCGGCGGCGATTCCCGCCTGCGTGGTGGCCTTGGAGGCCAGCGCGACCTGCCGGGCCACCTCTCCGGTGGCCGGGTTGTACACGTTGCCTGAGCGGTCATCGCCCTGGTAGGCGGCGTTGTTGATCCAGTGCTGCAGCGTTGTCATGGTGCTCCTCGTTCTTGGTGTGTTTCCATGGTGGCGTAAAACTCGGGGTCACAACACGAGCACTGTGTCATGATTTATGCTGAACCCTTCTCAACGTGTAAAGGCGGACGATGCTCACGGTCAACGAGGTGCTGTCCCTGCCGGTGGTCCAGGCGGCCGATCCGCAGGTTTTATGCGCGGCGGGGCTGGACGACGAACTGCGCTGGGTGCACGTCACCGAGTCGGAGGCGAACGTGGACCTGCTGATCGGGCGCGAGCTGGTGCTCAGCACCCTGCGCAATGTGCACGACGTGCGCGGTTTTTGCGAACGGCTGCGCCAGGCCGGCGCGGTGGGGGTGATCATCGAAGCCCCCGACCCGCTGCCGCTGGACCTTCACGGGCTGGACTTCCCGGTCATCCGGCTGCGCCGCAAGGTCCGGTTTGTGGAAATCACCGAGGTCATCCACCAGAAGCTGGTCGCCGCGCAGCTGGCCGACCTGCAGTTTTCACGCAGCGTGCACGAAATCTACACCGAGCTTTCGCTCTCCGAGGCCGACGAGCAGAAAATTGTGGAGCGCACCGCGGCGCTGCTGCAGGCTCCCGTGGTGCTCGAAGACGTGCGCCACCTGGTGCTCGCCCACGCCGACGCGGAGCTGGATCACTGGATCGAACGCTCGCGGTTTGTGGGGTACCTGGAGCACACCGGGCGGTGCGCCGGGGCGGAGAACTGGTTGCAGACCCCGGTCGGCGCGGTGCGCAGCCGCTGGGGCCGGCTGATCGTGCCGGCCGCCTTGGCCGACGACGCCAGCGCCGCCCTGGTGCTCGAACGCGCCGGCCAGGCGCTGACCATCGCCCGCCTGTCCGGGCGCGACCAGCGCGAACAGGTCTACCAGGCGCGCACCGCGCTGCTGCACGAACTGCAAACCGCGCACGGCTACAGCCCCAAGCAGATCACCGACCGCGCGCAGTCACTGGGCCTGGACCAGGCGCCCTACTATGTCCCGCTGGTCATCTCGCTGGGCGCCGAGAAGCTGACCCCCACGGAGTCCCAGCTGGCCGAGCGCGCCGCCTTGGAGGTCATCGAACAACTTGCCGACACCCTGCGCCTGGGGGTGCTGGCCGGCTCGCTGCGCCCGGGCTACCTCGCGGTGATCCTGCCGCTGCGCGCCCGCGAGCTGGTTGATTCGGTGCTGCAGGGATTCACCCGCCGGCTGGCCGAACAACTGGCCATCCCGGCGGCGATCGGGGTGGCGGAACCCGGCGCGCTCACCGCCGCCCTGGCCCGGCTGGACGAGGCCGCCCACGTCGCGCACATCGTCCCGCATCTGCCCACCCGCGCCCAGCCCTACTACCGATTCGCCGACCTGCGGCTACGCGGGGTGCTCTCCGCCATGGGGGACGATGCGCGGCTGCGCGCCTTCGCCCACACCGAACTCTCCGGCCTGCTCACCGGGCCCGACGAGGACGGGCTGCACCTGCTGGAGCTGTACCTGAGCCACGGCGGCAATAAATCCGCGCTGGCCAAGGCCGGCTATTTTTCGCGCCCCACGCTGTATGCGCGGCTGGCCAAACTCGAGGAGAAACTCGGGGTGTCACTGGATTCGGCCGAGTCACGCGCCAGTTTGCAGGTGGCGTTGCTCTGGTACCGGATGCACGGGTAGCGCGCCTGTTGCAGGGTCCAGTAGCGCGCCTGTTACCGGGCGTGTGACGGCGCCTGTTACAGGGCGCACGAGTTATCCCCAGTTCGCGATGATCCCGCCCCGGAAGCGCGCAACGGGGGCACACTGGGTTCATGAGCAGCAGTCAAACACTTCTGGACTTGTCCCACGCGGACAAGTTGCTGGCGACGGCGGTGAATACCCTGTCCGATCCCGAGCTTCCGGCGGGGCACGCCGCCTACGCCGCGCTGCTCATCGAACACCTGGCCGGGCAGCTTTCCCGCGCGCAACTTCACGCCGCCGAGGCGGTGCGCCGCACCGGCGCGCACAAACTCGATGCGCAATCCCTTCAAATGATCGCCGACGCCGGGCTGGACCCCACGCCAGCGCAGGCTCAGGCCGCCACCGGTCGCACCACCGGCGCCCGCACGCACTTCAAAAAGGCACTTGACCTGCTCGCAGGCTGGTTGAACATTCCGGCCTCCACGGCCCGCGAACGCCTAGCCACCGCTGATCAGCTGATCGCACAGGTCACCGAGGCCGGCGAGCAGGCCGCCCCGGGCCTGCCCATCCTGGCCGCCGCCTTCGCCGACCCGGACCTGGACCCCCGGCTGGTCATTTCCGCGGCCCGCAAGTTCAAGGCCGCGGACAAGGACCTGGGCGCCGGGGACGACGCGGAATCCATCCGGTCCGAGCTTGAGGCACTCGCCGTTGAGCTGATCTGCGCCCAGCCTGCCACGGCTCGCAAACATATCGGCGCGCTGATCGCCCAGGCGGTGGGGGAGAAGCGCCCGCCGCAGGACTTGCTGTCCCAGATTGGCGTCTACCCGTTGGGAATCCGTCGCGGCCTGGAGCATTTCCTGATCAAGGTCCTGCCTTCCCAGGGTGAGACCTGGCGCGCCTCCTTCCGCGCCATCGACAACCCGAAAACCGTCGCCGGAAACCGTGAGGCGCTGGCCGCGCAGGCCGCCGCGTTGCGTGAAGACGGCGCCGCGGGACAGTGGGACGATGAAAGCACCATGCCGGACTGGGCCAAGGACCCCGCCGTCGAAACCGCCGATTCCCAGGAGCCCGAGGGTGTTGGCCACACCGAAGCGCATGATTTTCCCGAGGAACCCGCCGACGCTGAGGAGCCCGGCGAAACCGCCGACACGGAACCCGCCGAATCCTGCGCGCCTGAGAACGGAACCCACCCGGAGGACGCGTCCCCGCTCGCCCCATTTGAGGATTTACGCCCGGAACTGCGCCACCTCTTGGGGCTGATGGCGGTGTTGCAGGCCCACGTGCCTGCCGCATCCGGGGCCGGAGACTCGGCGCACGCGGTGATCACACCGCAGATCGGGGTGCTGCTGGACTACGGCAAGATGGTTGAAACCGGGCACGACTTCGCCACCACCGCCTCCGGCATCCCGATCTCTGCCGGCGAGGCCCGCGCCATGGTATGCAATGCCGGATTGTATCCGGTGGTGCTCAATGGCAAGAGCCAGATCCTGGATTTGGGCCGCACCCAGCGGCTGTTTTCCAAGGCGCAGGCCCGGGCCATCCGCGCCGCCTACCGCGGCTGCGCTTATCCGGGGTGCAGCATGCCGGCGGAGCGCTGCGAGCTGGACCATCTGGATAAGTGGGAACGGGGAGGGTGCACCGACATCGAGTCCAGCGACCTGTACTGCACCGTGCACCACATCGCCCGGCATTGCGGGTTATTCCACGCGGTGAAGGTCAAGGGCTCCAGGCCCATGGTGCTTTTGCCCCCGGAGCTGGATCCGGAGCAAAAGCTGCAGTTCAACACCTACTTTTTCGCTCCCTCGCAGGCGCTGCATTTGAACCGGCAGGCCCGGGAAGCCACCGCCCTGTGGCGGGCGGGCAAACTGGACGCGCAGATCGCCGACCCATAGCCGTCAGTCCACCCCATAGGGGCGGCGCAGATCCTCGGTTTCACCCTGGGACCACTCGGCGATCCACGGCCCGGTGCCCTCGGACACATCCTGCACCCCCTGCTCAAGCCACAGGTAGTCGCCGGCCAGCAGGTCGGCGGCAAGCCTGTCATCCTGGGTGGTGCTCTCCCACAGGTGCTCGAAGTGGGCCTCGCAGCGTCTGGCGGCCTGCGTGCAGAACGCCTGCGCCAAGTCCTGCGCCGCTTCGCGCTGGGGCGAAGAGGCATCCAGCGCGGCAGTTTTGGCGATCACCGCGGCCATGGCGAACAACTCCGCCCCGATGTCCACGATGCGCCCCAAAAACACCTGCTGCTTTTCCAGCCCCGCCTGCCAGCGGGCCATCCCGGCGAACGTGGCCCTCGCCAGCTTTCGGCTGCTGCGCTCAATGTAGCGCAGGTGTTTGGCCAGCACTCCGTGCTGCGAATAACTGCCCGGCAGGCTCCCGGCGCCGGCCACCAGGGTGGGCAGCCAGCGGGCGTAGAACCCGGAGGCATCACGCGCCGCGGCGGCTTTCTGCGCCAGAGAGGATCCGGCATCGGCCAGCGCACCGGCGGCCTGCAGGTGCGCGTCGACCGCCTCGCGGGCGATCAGCAGGTGCATGATCTCGGTCGAGCCCTCAAAAATCCGGTTGATCCGCAGGTCGCGCAGCAGCTGCTCCACCGGGACCGCACGCTCGCCGCGGGCCGCCTGCGACGCGGCGGTTTCATAGCCGCGCCCACCGCGAATCTGCATCAACTCGTCCGCGATCTGGCAGGACACCTCGGAGGAGTACAGCTTGGCCAGCGCCGCCTCCAGGCGCACATCCTTCATCCCGGCATCCGCCAGCAGCGCACTGACCTCGAACACCGCCTCAAGCGCGTAGGTGCTGGCGGCGATGTAGGCGAGTTTGGCGGACACCGCCTGATGCTCGCCGATGGGCCGGCCCCACTGCACTCGGGCCGCGGACCATTCGCGGGCGATCTTCGTCGCCCACTTGCCCGCCCCGGCGCACATCGCCGGAATGGACAGGCGGCCGGTGTTCAGGGTGCTCAGCGCGATTTTCAGGCCCGTGCCCTCGCGGGAAAGCCGGTCGGCGACCGGCACCCGCACCTGGCGGAAGCGGGTCACCCCGTTTTCGATCCCGCGCAGGCCCATGAAGGTGTTGCGGTTCTCCACGGTGATGCCCGGGGCGTCGGCCCGGAGAACAAAGGCCGTGATCCCGCCCTTGCCGGCCGGCTGGTCCCCGCGCGCCTCGTGGGGTTCGACGGCGGCCATCACCACCAGCAGCTGCGCCACCACCCCGTTGGTGGTCCACAATTTGGCACCTTCCAGGGTGTAGTGGCTGCCGTCCTCGCTGAGCGTGGCGCGGGTTCCCAGCCGGGCCGGGTCCGAGCCGACGTCATTCTCCGTGAGCAAAAAGGCGCTGATGGCTCCGGCGGCGCACTGCGGCAGGTACTTGCGTTTCTGCTCTTCGGTGCCGAAGGACTTCACCGGTTCGGGCACGCCGATCGACTGGTGCGCGGAGAGCAGCGCGCCAAGGGCGGGGCTCAATGACCCGACCCGCATCAGCGCCCGGCCGTAGTCGAGCAGGCTCAGCCCCAGCCCGCCGTAGTCAACCGGGATTTTCATGCCGAACGCGCCCACTTGGCGCAGGGCCTCGATGTACTCGTCGGGGACGCGGGCCGCCGCCTCGATCCGCCCGGGGTCGAACCCGGCTAAAACGGCCTGAAGCTCGGTGAGGAAGCTGGCGGCGCGGTCGGAGGTTTTCGGGGCGGGCAGGGGATCGATCAGCGAGAAATCAACCTCGCCCATGTAGATTCCCTTGGCGAAACTCGGCCGCTGCCAGCCTTGTTCGCGGGATTCTTCGGCCAGTTCACGGGCCTTGGCGGCGTTGATCTCCATGGCACTACCCTTTCGCGACCAGGCGGCAGGCCACCGCCTGGAATCCCCAGCCTAGTGCGCGGGACGGCGCACGGCTAGGGCAGCGCGCGCAAATGCCCTTCGGCTCGAAGCACCATTGCATCCTTCAGGCCGGGCACCACCATAAACGCGTGGCCAAAGGTCAGTTCATGCAGGGTGCGCGCCGGCAGGCCCAGGGTGTCGGCCATCCGTGCGGCGTCCAGCCGGTCCTCGCCTCGCAGCGACGGGAACACCAAGGAGAACACCCGTGAGGTAAGCAGCCCCGCCCCTGGAGCCCGTTCCAGGGCCAGCTCCTGCACCAGCCACCGGTAAGGCTCATCGGCCAGCATGCCGCATTCCCGGGCGTGGCCCAGGATCAACCGCGCCGGCGCTCCGAACAGCTCCTGCAGGTCGAGCAGTTGCGGAAGCTGCAGGGTGTCGGAGATGCGCGCCTGCAACGAGTGGGCCGGCAGTAACAGGCGCGCGGCAAACTGCTCCGCCTCGTATTCTGCCGCCTGCCCGTCGGTTCCCAACGCGGAGTGCAGCACCAGATGCCCCAGTTCGTGCGCCAGCTGGTAGCGCTGGCTGGCCACATCCCCGGCGGCCAGGAAAATGAAGGCCTGGGAATCCTCCCAGAAACTGAAGGTGGGACCGCTGGCCGCGCTGAGCACCCGCACTCCCCGCGATTCCAGCACGTGCAGCAGGTCGGGTACCGGCCCGCACCCCAGATTCCAGTCCAGCCGCAGCTGTGCGCTGGCGGCCTGGGCCCCGAATCCGGTGTAGTCCGGAACCTCGGTGTCCGGAAGCGTGTATTTGGCGGTGATCAGCTGGTAGAGCTCGGCGCCGGTCCGGCCCAGCGCGGCGCAGGCGTTTTTCTGGGCGCGCCCCATGCGGCGCGGGGCGCGGAAGAAGATCCGTTCCTTCTCGATTCCCTGCGCCGGCGGTCGTCGGAAATATCCAGGTGCGCAGTCCAGCGCCTCGGCCAACACCGGTGCCAGCCGTTGCGGGGCGCCGCAGGATTCATAATGGCGGATGGTGGATTCGCGCACCTGAAGAAGTCGCGCAAGATCCACAAGGCTGTACCCCGCTGCGTGGCGGGCCAGCGTAATTCGGGTCGGTTCCAGCATGAGATTCCTGCTTCCATGGCTGCTTAATCCACACAGTAGTGTCACAGGCCACAAAGCACCAATCCGGCGTAGTCAGGTTACCGTCACATTCGGTTGGCGGCCTCGGCCAGCACCCCGCGCAGGATCGATTCGATCTGGTCAAACTCGGTTTGCCCGATGGTCAGCGGCGGAGCGAGCTGGATCACCGGGTCACCGCGGTCATCGGCCCGGCAATACAGCCCGGCCTCCCACAGCGCCGGGGTCAGGTACCCGCGCAGCAGCCGTTCGGACTGCGCGTCGGTGAAGGTTTCCTTGGTGGCCTTGTCCTTGACCAGTTCGATCCCGTAGAAGTAGCCGGCCCCGCGCACATCGCCGACAATATCCAGGTCCTTGAGTTTTTCCAAGGTCGATTTGAAGGCGTCGGCATTTCGCTGCACGTTGCCGTTCAGGTCCTCGCGCTCGAAGATGTCCAGGTTCGCCATGGCCACCGCCGCGGCCACCGGATGCCCGCCGAAGGTGTACCCGTGGTAGAAGGTGGTATCCCCGCGGGTGAACGGCTCAAAGAGCTTCTCGGAGGCGATCATGACCCCCAGCGGCACATAACCGCTGGTCAGCGCCTTGGCGGAGGTGATGATATCCGGGGTGTAGCCAAAGGTATTGCAGGCGAACATCTCCCCGACGCGGCCGAACGCGCAAATGGTTTCATCGGAGACCAGCAGCACGTTGTACTCGTCGCAGATCTCCCGCACCCGCTGGAAGTAGCCCGGGGGAGGCGGGAAGCACCCTCCGGAATTCTGCACCGGCTCCAGGAAAACCGCCGCCACCGAATCGGCTCCCTCGAATTCGATCGCCTCGCGGATGCGTTCGGCGGCCCACAGGCCGAAGTCCTTCTCATTGTCCGCGAACATCTCTGGCGCCCGGTAGAAGTTGGTGTTCGGCACCCGGAAAGTCCCCGGGACCAGCGGCTCGAACGGGGTTTTCATGCTCGGCAGCGAGGTGATCGCCAGCGCCCCCTGCGGGGTGCCGTGGTAGGCCAGGGCCCGGGAGATGACCTTGGTTTTACCCGGTTGGCCGGTGAGCTTGAAGTACTGCTTGGCCAGTTTGAACGCGGATTCCACCGCCTCGCCGCCGCCGGTGGTGAAAAAGACGCGGTTCAGCTCTCCCGGGGCGTACCCGGCCAGCCGCTCGGCCAGGTCGATGGCAGGCTCATGCGCGTAGGACCACAGCGGCATGAAGGCCAGCTTTTGCGCTTGTGCGGCCATCACCTCCGCCAGCTCGGCGCGCCCGTGGCCGGCGTTGACCACAAACAGCCCGGCCAGCCCGTCGATGTAGCCGCGGCCGGCGTCGTCGTAGATCATATGCCCTTCGCCGCGCGAAATGATGGGGACGGTGCCTCCGTTGGCCAGGCCCGAATGCCGGGCCATGTGCATCCAGAGGTGGTCGCGGGCGGCTTGCTGGCGGTTGTCGGTCATCGGGTTCCCCAGTTGTATTCCTGTTTTTTCAGTGAGAGGTAGGTGAAGGTGCTGGTGCGCAGCACCCCGTGAAGGCCGCGGATGGTGCTGATCACCCGCAGCAGGTCTTCGTCGCCGGAGCAGACCACCTCGGCCAGGATGTCCGCGCTGCCGGTGGTGATCACGCAGTAGTCGACCTCGGGAAGTTCGGCAATGCGGTCCGCTGTCGCGCTGATCTGGGAGTCGGTGACGACGCTGATCAGTGCCTGCCGGGTGAATCCGAGTTCCAGCGGATTGGTCACCGCCACGATCTGCATGACGCTGCTTTCGCAGAGCTTTTGCACCCGCTGGCGCACGGCCGCCTCGCTCAGGCCCACGGCCTTGCCGATGCTGGCGTAGGAGCGGCGCCCGTCCTGCTGCAGCTGCTCGATGATCTGCTTGGAAATTGTGTCGATGCTGGCGCTCGCCGGTGCTGGCAATGTCATGATCGTCCTCGTCTCAAGAGCGTTAGCCACGAGACTACCTCCACCGAATCAGTTGCGATAGGGGCCGTTCAATAAAGTTTTCGCCCTAGCTTGGCGGATTCTCATGTGGAATCTTCCGCCCGGGTCTTGTCAGTGCCGGCCCGACCTGACAGGATGTTCCACAACCAAGCACACATCCTGCGAGGAGAAGGTTGGACCGATGGGGAACACGCCGCAAGATCCGCAGATTCGAGCACTGGTCGCCCTGAGCCAGCGCAACCTCTCGCGCCGCACGGTGCTCTCAGCGGCCGGGGCCCTGGGCTTGGGTGGTTTGCTGGCCGCCTGCGGCACCGGAGGCACCGGCGGTGGCAACGGTACGGCCGCTGGCCCGGCCGTCACCGACATTTCAGCCTCCGATCCAAGTCTGAACTGGGCCAACTGGACGCTGTACCTGGACTACGACGATGAAAAGAAGGTGTACCCGACCCTGGAAGCCTTCACCCAGAGCAGCGGGATCTCGGTGAACTACGCGGAGGACATCGACGGGAACGACACCTATTACGGCAAGGTGCAGGCGCAGCTGAAGGCCGGGCAGGACATCGGGCAGGACATCTTCACGCTGACCGACTGGATGGCCGGGCGCATGATCCGCCAGGGCTACACCCAGGCGCTGGATCTGGAGAACATTCCCAACAGCGCCAACCTGCTGCCGAGCCTGCAGGACGTGGATTTCGACCCCGGGCGCGAACACTCGCTGACCTGGCAGTCGGGTTATGCCGGAATCGCCTGGAACAAGGAGAAATTCCCCAAGGGGCTGCGCACCGTGGCGGATTTGTGGGACCCGCAGCTCAAGGGCCGGATCACCGTGCTCGATGAAATGCGCGACACCATGGGCCTGCTGATGCTGAACAACGGGGTGGACATCTCCGGGTCCTGGGGCACCGACGAATTCCACGCCGCGCTGGAGGTGCTCAGCGAGAACATCGGCAACGGCCAGATCCGCCAGGTCAAGGGCAACTCCTACAAGGAGGATTTCATCTCCGGCGATGCGATCGCCGGGATCGTCTGGTCCGGGGACCTGGTGCAGATGAATTTTGAGAACAACGACCAATGGGAGTTCGTGATTCCGGAAGCCGGGGGCACCCTGTGGAGCGATAACCTGATGGTCCCGGTGGCCTCGCCGCGCAAAACCAACGCGGAGAAGCTGATGGACTACTACTACCAGCCGGAGGTCGCCGCGCAGGTCGCCGCCTACGTGAACTTCATCTGCCCGGTCACCGGCGCCAAGGAGGCGATGGAGAAGATCGACCCGTCGCTCATGGAGAACCCGCTGATTTTCCCGGCCGAGGAGGACCTGGAAAAGGCCTATGTGTTCCGCTCGCTGGATGCCGACGAGGAGTCGAGCTTCGCCGCGGATTTCCAGGACGCCATCGGCGCCTAGCCGCGCACTTACTTACCCAGCCGCGGGAGCCCGGGCTGGAGGAAACCGAGGCAACCAATGCCAGGAAACGATCCGGTGCTGAACACCGCGCCCGTCCTACCCGAAACCTCCGGAGCCCACCTGCAGCTGCGCTCCATCACCAAGCGGTTCGCGGAGTTCACCGCGGTGCAGGAGCTGGATCTGTTGATCGAGCCGGGCACGTTTTTTGCGCTGCTTGGACCCTCCGGGTGCGGGAAGTCCACCACCTTGCGCATGATCGCCGGGCTGGAAGCTCCCAGTTCGGGGCAGATCCTGATCGGCGGCGCTGACGTCACCGCGTTGCCCAGCCATAAACGCCCGGTCAACACGGTGTTCCAGTCCTATGCGCTGTTCCCGCACCTGAGTGTGCTGGAGAACGTGGCCTTCGGGCTCAAACGCACCAAGGATCCCCAGGCCATGGCCAAGGCCCAGGCTGGATTGGAAATGGTGCAGCTACAGCAGCTGGCCTCGCGCAAGCCGGCGCAGCTTTCCGGCGGCCAGCAGCAGCGTGTGGCGCTGGCCCGCGCACTGGTCAATCGCCCCCGGGTCTTGCTGCTGGACGAGCCGCTGGGCGCGCTGGACATGAAATTGCGCCGGCAGATGCAGTTCGAGCTGAAAACCATCCAGACCGAGGTGGGCCTGACCTTCATCCACGTCACCCACGATCAGGAGGAGGCCATGACCATGGCCGACGTGGTCGCGGTCATGAACGAGGGGCGGATCGAGCAGCTGGGAGGGCCGCGTGAACTGTACGAGCTGCCGCGCACCGCGTTTGTGGCGAACTTCCTGGGCAAATCGAACCTGATGCGCGGGCAGGTGCGCGGGAAGCAGGATGCGGTGCTGGAGGTGGACGTCGACGGCCACCGGGTGCTGCTGCCGGCGGATCGTGCGGTGCAGCACAGCGGGCAGGTGGTGGTGGGGGTCCGCCCGGAGAAGATCAGCATCGCCCGGGCCGCCTCCGGGGCCGGCTTCAACGAATTCTCCGGCATCGTGGTAGATGTCTCCTTCACCGGCACCACCACCGAATACCTGGTGGATGTGCCCGGGGTGGGGCGTTTGGGAACCTTCACGCAAAACCGCGGGCAGCAGCCGGCGGCCGTGGGGGATACCGTGTTCCTCTCCTGGGACACCGAGTACTCCTTTGGGCTGGCGGGGGACGAGCGGATGGATGCCGGGGTGCAGTCATGACTCGGCGTGCCACCTCAGACCTGCGCAGCAAGGACGAGATCCGGTCCGAACGCCGCAAGGGGCGCGCCGGGGTGTTCCTGGTGGCCCCGGGGCTGGCGGTGCTGGCGCTGTTTTTCGCGCTCCCCGTGGTGGTGCTGCTGGCCATGAGCCTGTATGTGAAACCGCCGGGCGCGGAGATCGGAGAATTTGTTCCGGGCTTCGAGATCGGGAACTACCTGGTGGTGCTTTCCGCCTACTGGCCGGAGCTGCTGCGTTCATTCGGTTTCGCGCTGATCGCCACGGTGCTGGCGCTGCTGATCGGTTTTCCGATGGCCTACCTGGTGGCGGTGCGTCTGCGGGAGAAACCGCTGCTGCAGGGGATGCTGCTGGTGCTTTTGATCGCCCCGTTTTTCTCCAGCTTCATCCTGCGCACCCAGGCCTGGAAGCAGATCCTGGCCGATGAGGGGTTCATCGCGCAGAGCCTGAAATTCGTCGCGATCCTGCCGGCCGACGGCCATCTGACCGCCACCCCGATCGCCGTCGTCGCCGGCCTGACCTACAACTTCCTGCCGTTTATGGTGTTGCCGATCTATGCGAACCTCGGGCGGCTGGATACCCGCCTGCTGGAGGCCTCCGGGGACCTGTATGCCAGCCCGGTGAACTCCTTCGTCAAGATCACCCTGCCGCTGAGCGCCCCGGGGATTTTCGCCGGCACCCTGCTGACCTTCATCCCGGCGGCCGGCGACTACGTCAACGCGGCGCTGCTGGGCAACAACCGCAATACCACGATGATCGGCCAGGTCATCGACTCCAGGTTCTTCAAGGTCATCGATTACCCCGGGGCGGCCGCATTGAGCTTCGTGCTCATGCTCTCCATCCTGATCCTGGTCACGATCTATATCCGGCGGTTCGGCACCGAGGAGCTGAGGTAAATGACACGTGGACGCTGGTTTGTCCCGCTCGCCGGGGGCCTGGCATTTGTGTACCTGCTGGTGCCGATCATCTACATTTTTGTGTTTTCGTTCAACGATGCGGGCCGTACCAACCTTGAATGGCGCGGGTTCACCTGGGCGAACTGGCAAAATCCCTGCGGCGCCCCGGCGGTGTGCGAATCGCTGGCGAACTCGCTGCAGGTCGGCCTGGTCGCAACGGTGATCGCCACTGCCCTGGGCACCTGCATCGCCCTGGGCCTGGTGCGCTACCGGTTCCGGTTCCGCCGGCTCACCGACGTGTTGATCATCTTGCCGCTGGCCACCCCGGAGGTGGTGCTCGGCGCTTCGTTGCTGGCCCAGTTCCTGAACCTCGGCTGGCAGCTTGGCTACTGGACCATCGTGATCGCCCATACGGTGTTCTGCATGTCGTTTGTGATTGTCACGGTCCGCGCCCGGGTCTCCTCCTTGGATCCGCGGCTCGAAGAGGCCGCCGCCGACCTGTATGCCTCACCGCGGCTCGCGTTTTGGAAGATCACCTTTCCGCTGCTGCTGCCCGGGATTGTGGCGGCCGCGCTGCTCAGTTTCGCGATGAGCTTCGACGACTTCATCATCACGAACTTCAACTCCGGAAACTTCCAGACCTTCCCGAAGTTCATCTACGTTTCGGCCACGCGCGGCATCCCCGCCCAGGCCAACGTGATCGGCTCGGCAATGTTCATCATCGCCCTGCTGGTGGTGATCATCGGGCAGATCATCAGCTACCGGAAGAAGCGGCAACTCGAAAAGGTCTAGGCGCGCCTGTTACAGGGGTTTGCGGCACCTACAATGAAAGTACGTCGTGCCGTGCGACGTGGTGCACAGCGAAGGATGGGACTGTTGATGGGTGAGGCGCCGGTGTGGCTTTCGGAGCAGGAACGCGAGGCCTGGTTGGGGCTGAACGCCGTTTTGACATTGCTTCCAGCCGCACTTGATTCTGACCTGCACCTGCTGGATGGGATCACGCTCTTCGACTACCACATGCTCGCGATGCTCTCCGAGTCTTCCGACCGCAAGCTGACGATGACAAAACTCGCCTCGCACACCAGCGCCTCGCTCTCCCGCCTGTCGCACGTGGTGAAGAAGCTTGAGGCCCGCGGTTGGGTGGCGCGTGAGCAATCTGCCGAGGATGCACGTGTGAAAATCGCCTCATTAACCGACGCGGGATGGGATGCGGTAGTGCGGATGGCGCCGCATCACGTGGCAACAGTCCGTGAAAAACTCTTTGATTCCCTTGATGACAAGGATGTTAACGATCTTCGACGAATTACCCGCAAGCTGACCGCGGGGATGGATGCGGAACATTGGATTTTGCGGGACCCGTCGGAGGATTTGGAACCCTGAGAAATTCTCGATAAGCTAATCTGGCGTTAATCGCGTGTGCCGTGATGCCATCTTTTGGGATCCTGGCAGGCACGAATAGCCCGTAATACCGAATGTCGCAACCCACTGAGTACGGGGAAAATGCTCGATCGGCTGCGAAGTTCACCGTCTAACATACTTATAGGCTCTTCGGTTGGTTCTCACCCAGCCTGGTTTCTTCCTAGTGTGCAGTAATAACGGTGTTTCACTGGTTGGCGGGACTCATAACGCAGATGTGGTGCCGATATTCACTTATGGGCAGCACGCGCGAGTACCGCCGAATTTTTACTACTAACTAACTAAGGAGTGATCATGGCAGCTGTTTGCCAGGTAACCGGTACTACTCCGGCCTTCGGACATAGCATCTCCCACTCGCACCGTCGCAACAAGCGTCGTTTCGATCCGAACATCCAGAAGAAGACCTACTACGTGCCTTCACTGCGCCGTAAGGTAACTCTGACCCTGTCGGTCAAGGGCATCAAGATCATCGACGCCCGCGGTATCGACGCTGTTGTTGCAGACCTGATTGCGAAGGGTGTGAAGCTCTAAAAATGGCAAAGAAGGATAAGGACGTACGTCCGATCATCAAGCTGAAGTCCACCGCCGGCACCGGTTTCACTTACGTCACCCGTAAGAACCGTCGTAACGATCCAGACCGTATGGTTCTGAAGAAGTACGATCCGGTAGTCCGCAAGCACGTAGAATTCCGAGAGGAGCGCTAAGACATGGCCAAGAAGTCCAAGATCGCAAAGAACGAACAGCGCAAGGTCATCGTCGAGCGTTACGCTGAAAAGCGCCTCGAACTGAAGAAGACCCTGGTTGATCCAAACGCAACCGACGAGGCTCGCGAAGCAGCCCGCGTTGGCCTGCAGAAGCTGCCACGCAACGCTTCCCCAGTGCGCGTTCGCAACCGCGACGCAATCGACGGCCGCCCACGCGGTACCTTCCAGAAGTTCGGTATCTCCCGTGTTCGCTTCCGCGACATGGCACACCGTGGTGAGCTTCCGGGCATCACCAAGTCTTCCTGGTAAGACCTGCAAGTCTTCTGACTTAGCGAATGCCGCCTTCCTTCGGGAGGGCGGCATTCGCCGTTAATACCTATTTTCGCCGCCGCCACCAGCGGCGCGTGGGCTGGGCAGGTTGCTCCTCGGGGGCGTTGGCGTGGCGTCGCTGCTGCCAGGCGAGGACCTCCGCGGTGGGCTCGCGCAGCGAAGTGATGACCGGCGGGCCGCCCAGCAGCTGGCGCCGGGCCTCGATAACGCGCTGGTTGAAGTCCTCGATATGTTCGCGGACCACCGCCTCGGTAGGCAGCTTATCCAGGGTCTTGTCCATATGCTCGTCTTCCACGCGCAGCGTCAGCGCCGGCGGGCCGAGGCCAGAGATCTTCTCGCGGTGCATCATCGACTTCAGCCACCAATCCGGGTCGGTGGAGCTGGTCAGGTGATCGATGTTCTGCCCGGCCAGGGCAAGATTGTCGAAGTCGCCGCGGGCGAATGCCTCGTCGAGCACCGAATTGGCGACCTCCCAAGCTTCATCCTGCGCGTAGAACTGCAGCGGGGTTTTCGGCTCGGCCACCGGGGCCATGCCGGTCGCTTCGGCGTATTCGTCGACCGGCAACGGCTCCTGGCTTGCCTGCTGCGCCCGGTAGCGTGCCGCATTCAGGGCCGCGTCCCGGGCGGACTTCTCATCCTTCATACACCAATGGTGTCACTGCGCACTCAGGGATGCCAAGGATTTGCTGAAGGCCAGGTATGCGAGCGAGGCAGGATCTGCGTGCAGATCGAAATGCGGGGTGTAGCCAGCGCGCAGGTAGAGGTTCCGCGCCTCGGGCTGCCGCGGTCCGGTGGTGAGATAAACCTGGCTATACCCGAGCTTCGCTGCTTCCAGCTCGAGTTCGGTGAGGACTTTCCGGGCCAGGCCTCGGCGGCGGTAGTCATCATGGGTCCAGATGCGCTTGAATTCTGCGGTCTGCCGATCATAGGGGCGAAATGCCCCGCCGGCCACGGTCTGCCCGTCGAGCTCCAGGATCACGATCCGCCCTACCGGCGCGCGAAATTCCTCGGCCGGGAATCGGTTCAGCTCCCGGGCCACGGAGCCGTCGTGGTCGCCGTAGCGTTGGGTGTATTCCGCGGTGAGCCCGGCAAGCAGCGGGGCCAGGCGTGGATCGGTGAGCTCCACAATGTGCGG
The DNA here is from genome assembly GCF_044744225.1 of Glutamicibacter sp. NPDC087344. Lineage (NCBI taxonomy): Bacteria > Bacillati > Actinomycetota > Actinomycetes > Micrococcales > Micrococcaceae > Glutamicibacter > Glutamicibacter sp. NPDC087344. Next base: position 341,829 of record NZ_JBIUXY010000004.1, read on the forward strand.
GGTAATCAGGTGCATGGTGGTCCTATCCGATGGTGTGGTGGGCGCTGGCAACGGATCCGGCCAATTCCCATTCTGACATGGTTGGCGCGGTGAGCAACTCGCGGGCCAGATCGTCGGAATCCACAAAGGGCGCGGCATTGGACGCGGGGCGGGAGAACGCTCCGCCGCCGAATCCTGCAACGGTGGCGCCGACGGCGAAAAGCCAGCGGCGGGCCTTGGAATCGGCCCCGATCACCTGGCGTTGGGTGTTGATGTTCATTTTTCCTGAACCTCCTGGTTCGGTGGCCGCCAGACCGCGGCGGTTCAGTGCGGCGATCAATGGGTTGGCGGTGCTCTCGACGGTGGATTGCGGAAGCCTGGCTTCGATGAGCCAGCGCGCGTGAACCGGCCCGGAAATGGTCGCCGCGCTGAAAAGCTGGGCATCGGGGTCAAACCCGAAACCCACTTGCGGCCCCAGGAAGCCGATGAACCCCGCCTGATGCAGGGCCAGCAGTTCGCGCAGCCGGTGGGCCGGCGGACCGGAATCGACAAAACTGAAAAATCCCTGCCACCAGCCGGCCAGCTGCAACCGGCCGGCGTCGCTGAGCAGGTGGGTGACCAGCCGCAGGTCCATGTAGGAACGCAGCAAGCCCAAAAACAATGCCTGCAGCTGTGAATGCTCCAGCCCGTCGCGCAGTTCAAGGTCCTGGCGAATGTGTTCGCTCACCAGCCGATCTATCTGGTTGGCGCTGGGTGCAGCGGGCGATCCGGGCGCGCCGGGCGGGTTGGCCAGCTGCAGCGGGAATTCAAGTTGGTCGAACTCCAGCCGGTCCGCGAGGTGCGGGATGAATTGAGCCACCAACTCGCTGCGCGCGGCCGAATACCAGTGCAGTGCGTCGTAGCGGTGGACAAAGTCTGCGAAGCTGCCCGTGGTGCGTTCGGGATGCCCGGTCAGCAGTTCGCGGTAGTACCAGAACCCCGCCTCCTTGGCGATCAGCGGCCACAGGTGGGTGAAAAAGTCCAGCGATCCATGTTCCTGATGCAGCCGCGCCACCGCGTCGACGGTGAGGTAGCGGGCCTCGGCGGAAATTTCACCGCGCGGGGTGCTGCGAATTTTTGAGTGGTAGGGAACTCCGCGGCGCGAACCGGCCAGCAGCCGCGGCTCCCTCCCGCTGGGCAGGTAACGCAGGGTGCCGTCGGGCAGATTTTCAAAGCGCCCGCCGCGCCCCTCGAAAAGCAGCACAAACAGGTCGGTGAAGGCCAGCCCCATCCCGGAGACCAGCACCTCGGCCCCGGCGGGAATGCCGCTGAAATCGATGTCATTGGTGTACCCCGGGGCGAAGTAGCCAAGATCCGGATGCGCCGCGGCGGCCGCCGCCAACTGCAGCGAGCGCGGTTCGGCATCGAGCCTGGCATCCACGTGGCCCTGAACCAGCACCACCTGATCGGCCAGCAGCACCTGGCCGGAAGCCAGCTGGACCTGGTGCCGGGAATCGCCCTGAATCAGGTCGACGACGGTGTCCTGGTGGACCAAAACCTCATCCGGTGTGTGGAACCAGCGCCGGATGAGGGTGAAAAACCAGTGAAGATAGCAGGACTGCAAACGCCTGGTGGGGAAATCCTCCGGCCCGAGTGTACGCACCTCTTCCTGTAACAGGCGATCGGTGGTGAGCAGCTCGGGAACATCGGGCAGTTTCCCGTCGCGGATCAGCTGCACCCAGGCATCAAGGGCCGGGCCGTTGACGGCCGGGCCCAGGCACTGCACCGACTCATCGGTGAACATGGTGACGTCCGCGGCCCGGGAATTCAGTTTCAGCAGCGGCGACTGGTCTTCACGCCAGATCCGTCCGGCACCGGCCGGGTAGGGGTCAACCACATGCAGTTTGAGCGCACCACCGGGGAACTGCGACCGGTTGGCCGCGATCCGCTCCAGGATCATGGAGGTGCGTGGCCCGCCCCCAACAAAAACGATGTGATGTTCGCTCATCGGCATTCCTTCCTCGTGCTTCTTCAGATCACCCTACGAAGCGCGGCGCCGGACCGGCCAGCCGCAGGACTCGCGGCGACTTGGAGCACGCCGGATCGACGCATCCCGTCACATTCCGTGACGTGTCAGCCATTTTTTCGCGTCACGAATCGACATCATGTCGGCGCATGAATTGTTGTTGCCACGTGTGAAATTGCGGTGTGCGGTGGGTGCCGGGCGGTGTTTAGCGTTGGCATCAACAACATTCGAACTTTTCCAAGGAGGACCCGATGCCAGCTATCGACACGGCCCCCGTGCAAGACCCGGAGCGTGAGGGTACCCCCGCCGCGCAACCCCAGCTGACCACCGACTATTCTGGATACAGCGTGGTGGGCGCACGTCACCCATGGCGCTGGGTCGGCACCGTGATCGTCGCGGGAATCGCAGCGGCGATCCTGTACTCGCTGTTCACCAACCCCCGCTGGGAATGGGACGTGGTGGCCCAGTGGTTCACCGCCGAATCCATCCTGCGCGGCCTGGGTGAGACGCTGAAACTGACAGCGATCGCCGGCACCCTGGGTTTTGTGCTCGGTTTTGTGCTGGCGCTGATGCGGCTGTCCAGCTCGCCGCTGTTCTCCTCGGTTTCCTGGACGTTCTCCTGGATTTTCCGATCCACCCCGCTGCTGGTGCAACTGCTGCTCTGGTACAACCTGGGGTACCTGTACGACAAAATCAGCCTCGGCATTCCGTTCACCTCGGTGACCTTTTTCGAGGTGCAGACCACCACGCTGATCAGCCAGTTCGCCGCCGCGGTGCTCGGGCTGACGCTGAACCAGGCCGCCTACAGCGCGGAGATCATCCGCGGCGGAATCCTCTCGGTCGACCAGGGTCAGCTGGAGGCCGCCGCCGCCCTGGGCATTCCCAAATGGCGCCGCTCCACCCGGATTGTCTTGCCGCAGGCCATGCGGGCGATCCTGCCCACCGCGTTCAACGAGATCATCGGGCTGGTGAAGGGAACATCGATCGTGTACGTGCTGGCCTACTCGGAGCTGTTCTACACGGTGCAGGTCATCTACAACCGCACCCAGCAGGTGCTGCCGCTGCTGCTGGTCGCCACCATCTGGTACATCGTGATCACCTCGGTGCTCAGCATCGCCCAGTACTACATCGAACGCCACTACTCACGCGGTGCACTGCGCACCCTGCCGCTGACCCCGTGGCAGAAGGTTCGCCGTTTTGCCTCCACCCATGCCCCGCGAAAGGAAAGCCATGAGCCTGCTAAATCGAACCGATAATTCCCAGGCCACCAGTCGCGGCGCGATCAGCATCCGCAACGTGGACAAAAGTTTTGGGGCGCAGCAGGTATTGCACAATATCAACCTGGATGTGACCCCCGGGGAAGTGCTGGTGATCCTGGGCCCCTCAGGCTCGGGCAAATCCACCTTGCTGCGCACCATCAACCACCTGGAAAAGGTGGAACGCGGCACCATCGCGATCGACGAGGAACTGATCGGCTACCGCCCGCGCCACGGAAAGCTCCACGAGCTGCGCGAATCGGAGGTGCTGGCCCAGCGCACCGAGGTGGGCATGGTGTTCCAGAACTTCAACCTGTTCCCGCACCTGACCGCGCTGCAGAACATCACCGAGGCGCCCATCTACGCCAAGAAGGTGCGCAAGGCCGCGGCCGTGGCCCGGGCCAAGGAGCTGCTGGCCCGGGTTGGGCTGGGGGACCGGGCCGATGCCTACCCGCGCCAGCTCTCCGGCGGCCAGCAGCAGCGGGTTGCCATCGCCCGAGCACTGGCCTTGGATCCCAAGGTGGTTTTGTTCGACGAACCAACCAGCGCGCTGGACCCCGAGCTGGTCACCGAGGTGCTCGATACGATCCGCTCGCTGGCCGAATCCGGAACCACCCTGGTGATCGTGACCCATGAAATCGGTTTTGCCCGCGACGTGGCTGACCGCATCGTGTTCATGGATGCCGGACGCATCATCGAAACCGGAACCCCAGCCCAGGTTTTCGGCGCCCCGCGCCACGAACGAACCAAAGCTTTTCTCTCCAAGGTCCTTGAACCGGCCTTCCATATCTAAAGGACACCACATGAAACACACCGCACCTCTGAGCCTTGTTGCCCTTTCCGCCTTGGCCCTGAGCGGTTGCAGCGACCCCGGCAGCGCCGCCACCACCGTGGATGCCTCAGAAGGCAGCAGCATCCAGTACAACACCAGCCCCGAACAGGACCGCATCCGCACCGAAGAAGACCCTGCACTGGCCGCGAAGGTCCCGGAAGAGATCAAAACCGATGGCAAGCTGACCGTGGCGACCACCGGCGGCTCGGTCCCGCTGTCCTTCCACGCCACCGATGACAAAACCCTGATCGGGGTGGAGGTCGATCTGGCCCAGCTGGTGGCGGACAAACTCGGACTGGAACTGGATGTGCAGATCACCAGCTGGGAGAACTGGCCGTTGAAAACCGAATCCGGCGACTACGAGGCGGTGTTCTCCAACGTCGGAGTGAACGCCGAACGTGTGAAGAAGTTCGACTTCGCCACCTACCGCGCGGCGTTCATGGGGTTCGAGGCGCGTGCGGACAGCGAGATCACCGTTGAATCAGCCAAGGACATCTCGGGCAAGAAGATCGCCGTGGGCTCCGGAACCAATCAGGAAAAGATCCTGCTGGCCTGGAACGAAGAACTCGCCGAGGAAGGGCTGGCCCCGGCCGAGCTGCAGTACTACTCCAGCGAGGCCGACACCATCCTGGCGCTTTCCTCCGGGCGCATCGATCTGAACATCGCCCCCTACCCGTCAACCGTGTACCGCGAAAACACCCGCGACGACCTGAAAGTTGTCGGCAAAATCAACGCCGGCTGGCCTTCCGAGACGCTCGTGGCGGCCACCACCAAGGCCGGGAACGGTTTGGCCGAGCAGCTGACCGCGGCGTTGAACGCGAGCATCGAGGACGGAAGCTACACCCAGGTCCTTGAACGGTGGGGCCTGGGCAATGAGGCGGTCCCGGAATCGCAAACCATCACCGAAGCGAACTACGAGGGCAAATAATGCGTTTCCAGGTCCTGGATATCATCCCGCACCAGGCAGACCCGGTCACCGGGGCGCAGGTGGACACCGCCACCAGGTTCGCCCAGGTGCTTGAAACCGCGGTGCGCGCCGAAGAACTGGGTTTTGATTCGTTCTCCGTGGGGGAGCGGCACGCGGGGGAATTCATCTCTTCCTCGCCGGCGGTGGTGCTGGGCGCCATCGCCGCCCAAACCCGGAGGATCAAGCTGCACACCGGGGTGGTGGTGCTCTCCATTCTCGACCCGGTGCGGGTGGCGGAGGATTTCGCCACCGTGGATCAACTCTCCGGCGGCCGGCTTGAGCTGGGGATCGGCAAAGGCAACGAGGTCCTGCAGTACCCGCTGTTCGGCCGCGACCTGGATGACCAGTGGGACCTGCTGGAGGAAAACTACCAGCTGCTCTCACGGCTGCTCACCGAGGACGAGGTCAGTTTCAGCGGCCGCTTCCGTGCCGACCTGCACCAGGTGCGCACCACACCGCGGCCATTCCAACCCGGCATCCGGATCTGGCACGGATCGGCGACCTCGCTGCGTTCGGCCGAATTGGCCGCCCGCTACGGAGATCCGTTGTTCACCGCGAACGCGATCCAGCCCCGGGAAAACTACCTGCGCCTGATCAACCACTACAAAGAGCACTACGAGCAGGCCGGACACGACCCGGCGCGCAGGTACATCGGTTCGGGCAGCGGGGCCGGCGGAGTGTACCTGGCGGACAGCACCGCCCAAGCCATCAAGCAGTTCGGCCCGGTGTATGAGGGGTTGACCGCCCGGCGCGACGTGCCGGGCAACAATACCCCGTACCGCAGTATCGAGCACGCGGTAGCCGAGGGGCCGCTGCTGGTGGGCAGCCCGGAGGATGTGGCGGCAAAAATCATCGACTACCACACCAGTTACGGGCATGACCTGCAGTCGATTTCCCTGCCCACCACGCTGCCCTTCGCCGGGCAGCTGGAAACCTTGGAACGCTTCGCCACGCAGGTGATCCCCCTGATCTCCACACCGACCACGTTGTGGAGCGAACACGATCAACAACCCCGGGCCAACCGGGTTCACGCACCACTTAAGGAGCACGCAGCATGAGTGAGCAATCGCTAGTTTTGGCCCTGAACCTAGATGAGGTAGGGCACAGCTCCACCGCGAGTGTCCAGGCGGCGTTTGAGGCTGAATCCGCAGGATTCCACGCGGTGAGTTTTTCCGAGGCCGGGTTGCTCGACGCGGTGCAGCGTGCGACGTTCGTGGCCGCACGCACCCACCGCATTGGACTGCTGCCGGTCATCGACGCGCTGTACACCGAGCCGTTCCACACCGCCACCCAGCTGGCTAGCCTCGATTCGATCAGCCACGGCCGGGCCGGCTGGATCCTCGCGGCGGACAATACCCCGGCGCAGGCGGCGGCCGTGGGGCGCCCGGTGCTGGAGCCCGAGGCGATCAGCCAGGAACTGGCCGACGTGGTGATCACCCACCGCAGGCTCTGGGACAGCTGGGAGCAGGACGCGGTCATCCGCGATGTGGCCACGGGCCGCTACCTGGACGCGGACAAGGTCCACTACGTTGATGTCCAGGGGCAGAACTTCTTCGTGAAGGGCCCGGCCATCACCCCGCGCCCGCCCCAGGGCCAGCTGCCGATCATCGCCTCCCGCCAGTTCGTCGATGAGACCCGGCTGCGTCATTGCCGGCTGAACGGCACCGATGTGGTGGCCCTGAACGCAACCACGCTGCCAGCTCTGATTGAGCAGGCAGCCAGTGCCCGCGCCGGGGGCGCAGTGGCGATCGAGCTTGAAGTGTACCTGGATCACGCGGGCCAATCCGGTGCGTTCCGGCTCGCCCAGCGGGCCGCGGCCTCTGAGCGTGCGGTGTATGCCGGATCAGCGCAGGGCTTGATCCAGCTGCTGGCCGACTTCGCCCAGGCGACCGCCAACCCCGAAGACCAGCGCCGCCACCTGGTGCACCTGCACCCTGGTGAGCTTGCCGTTGACCTTCAGCACCTTGCCGACTCGGTGATTCCGGGCCTGCACACCGCCAACCTTTTGGCACCCGTCCACCCCACACTGCGCGAATCCTTTGTCTTGCCAGTGGCACAGAACCGTTTTCAGGAGGCCTCATGAGCACCCACCAGCTCCGTTTTGGCGTATTTTTCCAGGGTGTCAATTCCGGCACCATCTGGCGCAGCGCAGAATCCGGCTCGCAGACCGACGTCGAATCCTTCAAGCGGATCGCCCAGACCGCGCAGCGTGGCCTATTCAGCGCATTCTTCCTCGGTGAGGGGCTGCGCTTGCGTGAACACCTGGGGCGGGTGCATGAGCCGGATGTTGCCGGGCGCCCCGATGCCCAGACCATGCTGGCCGCCCTGGCCGCGGTGACCGACAAGATCGGGCTGGTCGCCACCCAGAACACCACCTACAACGACCCGGCGCACCTGGCGCAGCGCCTTGCCTCGCTGGATCTGCTCTCCGAGGGCCGTGCCGCCTGGAATATTGTCACCACCGACAATGCCTGGACCGGGGCGAACTTCCGCCGCGGCGGCTACCTGGATCATGCCGACCGCTACACCCATGCCGAGGATTTTGTGCGCACTGTCCGCAAGATCTGGGCCGATGGCGCGGTGCGGCACGAGGGAAAGCACTATTCGGTGGACTACACCAGCAAGCTTCCCGCCAGCGCCCAGGGGCGCCCGGTGCTGTTCCAGGCCGGAGACTCCTCTGAGGGCCGGGACTTCGCCGCCCGCCAAACCGACGTGATTTTCTCCGCTCATGTGCAGCTCGAGGACGCCTTGGCCTTCCGCCAGGACATCAACGAACGAGCCGCCCGGGTTGGCCGTGAGGAGTACTCGGTGAAGATCATGCCGAGCGCCGAATTCATCCTGGCCGACACCCCGCAGGCCGCGCAGGAGAAATACCAGTGGGTGCGGGAAAACCAGATCGGCCCGCAGCAGGCACTGGCCTACCTGGAACAGTTCTGGGGCACCAGGTTGGAGGGGGTCGACCCCTACGGTCCGCTGCCTGAAAGCGACCCGGTGGTTGAGCAAAGCTCGGTGACCCGCGGCAGCGGGTTCCAGGGCGCAGATAGCAAAAAACTCGCGGCCGCCTGGCGTGCCGAGGCAGCACAGAAAGGGCAGAACATCGTGGAATTTGTGCGTGAACGATCGCACCGCGCCGGACATACCTTTACCGGTTCCTATGACCAGGTCGCGCAGCGGCTGGAAGAATACGCCGCGCACCGCGCCGTGGACGGTTTCAACATCAGCCCGTGGCTGATCCCCACCGGCCTTGACGACATCGTCAACGAGCTGGTGCCGCGCCTGCAGGAACGCGGGATCTATCCCACCTCCTACGGCTCGACCCTGCGTGAAAACCTCGGGCTGAGCCTGGAGCCGCAGCATGAGCAGCGCGCCCGCGGTGAACTATTTGCCGGGCAGGTGTCCGCATGAGCCGCCGCGTGAGCCTGGTGCCGGTGCTGTTGGTGGGGCTGCTGGGTTTCACCGGCTGCTCCGATCCTTCCCAGGCGCAAACACCAACTGATTCTTCCGCAGCTGCCGATCCGCTACTGAGCCCCGAACAACAACGACCCGATGTTGCAGTGAATGAGCAGGCCAAGGCGCTGGTTCCGGAAGACATCGCCAAGGACGGAAAACTCAGTGTGGTCACCGCCCCGCACTCCGCTCCGCTCAGTTTCTACGCTACCGATAACACCACACCGATCGGCAACGACGCGGATATTGCCTCGGCGGTCGCGGACGCATTGGATCTGGAACTCGACTTGGTGCCGGTCTCCTGGGCCGACTGGCCGTTGGGCATCGAATCGGGCAAGTACGAGGCCGCGGTGAGCAACGTGACGGTGACCGAGGAACGCAAAAAGAAGTTCGATTTCGCGACCTACCGCGAAGACCTGCTGGGCTTCTACTCGGCCGCGGATTCCGAGGTCGGCGAAATCCACGAGGCCAAGGATGTTGCCGGGCTGAAGATCATTGTCGGCTCGGGCACCAATCAGGAGAAGGTGCTGCTGGATTGGGACAAACAAAACCAGGCCGATGGTTTGGCCGCGGTGGATTTCCAATACTACGATGATGACTCGGCCTCCACCCTGGCCCTGCTCTCGCACCGCGCCGATGCGAGTTTCGGGCCGAATGCCACCGGAGCCTACAAGGCCGCAACCACCGGGGAACTGCGTCTGCTCGGAACCTTCCCCGGCGGCTGGCCGGACACCGCCCAGGTCGCGGTGACCAGTGCGAAGGACAACGGGTTGGCCCCAGCGGTGCAGGTGGCGATCAACGGGTTGATCGAATCCGGCGCCTACCAGGAGATCTTGGACAAATGGGGCCTGAGTGATGAGGGAATCACCGAATCCTTGCTGAACCCGCCGGGGCTGAAAGGCTAGGATTCCTGCAGTAACGTAGGGCTCATGTTGTACACACCGCAGCCCTCGTTTCCCGGTTCCCTGCCCGAGGCCGATGTTTATCGTAACAGGCGGCGTTGGGCAGGGCTGGGTAACGGAAAAACGATGGTGGTGACCGGAGCGAATGCCGGTCTCGGCTTTTTCACGAGTTTGGCGCTGGCCGAGGCCGGGGCCCACGTGGTGCTCGCCTGCCGCAATCAGGCGCGGGCCGAACGTGCCATCGAGCAGATTCGCGCCCGTGTTCCGCAGGCCAGCTTGGAGTTCATGCAGTTCGACTCCGGCAGCCTGGAATCCGCCATGGGTTTGGCGGCCGAGCTTCGCTCACGCACCGTGGACGCACTGATCGCCAACGCGGGAATGATCCATACTCCGGCGACCCGGCAACCGGGATTGTACGGATTCGAGACGGTGATGAGCGTCAATTTCATCGGCCACGCCAGGCTGGTCGGTGAATTGGCGGACAAATTCAGTGATCACCCGCTACGTTTGATCGGCCTGGGGTCCATGGCCACCCGGCTGTGCCGCACAGATCCGCGGAACCTGGCCCTAGAGCAGGGGTATCGCTCGTATCGGGCGTATGCACAGTCAAAGGCGGCCTTGCAGGCGTTCACCATCAGCTTGGACCACCGGCTGCGGCAACTGTCCTGGCCGGGAAGGTCGCTGGCCGTCCACCCGGGGTACTCGATCTCCGGGCTGAGCATTCCGGTGGCAAACATCAATGAACCAAGCTATTCCAAGCGCCTGGCAGGCCAGCTTCAGTCAAGTTTCGCGCAGGGCAAACATCAGGGGGCGGTGGCAGCTGTTGAGGCAGCACTGAACCCGGGGCTGGCGGGACTTGGACCGGGGGTGTATCTGGGGCCAAAGTTCACATCCAAGGGCAGAATTTCGCTGGCCAGCGCGGCGAAATCTACACGCGGCAAAACTCTGCAGGACCCGGTGTGGGAGCTTTTTGTGCGGGCCAATGAAGGTTGCGACCCGTTTCGCGGGAGCTAGTTTCGTGAACTTTCACACGGCCCTTCAGCGCAGAAAACACCGAAAACCGCGGAATGATGCACTTGTTGTCGGGATTAGCTGGTAAGTTCAAATCTGATAAGTCCGTGCGACCGTGCGGCGTTCGAGGTCTGTACCGGGCCTTGGATCACTAGTCCAGGAGGACATACATTGGCTATGAACCGTAGCGAACTTGTTGCTGCCGTTGCAGCGAAGACCGAAAACTCCCAGGTTGCCGTCAACGGTGTTCTGGATGCCCTTTTCGACGTATTCGTTGAGAACATCTCGCAGGGCGAGAAGGTTTCGATTCCAGGTTGGTTGGCAGTGGAGCGCACCGATCGTGCCGCTCGTACCGGCCGTAACCCACAGACCGGCGAGGCTATTGAGATTCCTGCAGGTCACTCGGTGAAGCTGACCGCTGGTTCGAAGCTGAAGGCTGCTGTAGCCAAGAAGTAGGACCTCGCACCTACCAGCCACCGCCCGCCGATTCGACGCCCAGTGTCGAATCGGCGGGCGGTGTCGTTAAGCGTTTTAACGGCCGGGCGGGCCCAAAATACGGTTCGGCGGGCGAAAAAGTGGCCAATAGTCGAAAAAATCCCGGAGAATACGCTGTTTTCGGGCGTTTCTGTCCGCGAGATTTGATATGTTCTTCACTGATAAGTCCGTGCGACCGTGCGGCGTTCGAGGTCTGTACCGGGCCTTGGATCACTAGTCCAGGAGGACATACATTGGCTATGAACCGTAGCGAACTTGTTGCTGCCGTTGCAGCGAAGACCGAAAACTCCCAGGTTGCCGTCAACGGTGTTCTGGATGCCCTTTTCGACGTATTCGTTGAGAACATCTCGCAGGGCGAGAAGGTTTCGATTCCAGGTTGGTTGGCAGTGGAGCGCACCGATCGTGCCGCTCGTACCGGCCGTAACCCACAGACCGGCGAGGCTATTGAGATTCCTGCAGGTCACTCGGTGAAGCTGACCGCTGGTTCGAAGCTGAAGGCTGCTGTAGCCAAGAAGTAAGCATCGTACGCTTGGCGGCAGGCCCGGTTCCACACCTTGTTGTGGGCCCGGGCCTTCTGCTTACCCCGCACTTTGAGGCATTCTTCTACTTCGCGTAGAATCGTCGATGATCCTCAAACCCCGGCAACGAACGGTTGAACCACGTGCGTAAGAACCCAGCGACCCGCGTTGTGCGCGGTTGGCTCGCGGCTTCTTTATGCACCTGGACCGCCTTTGCCGCCCACGCGCACCAGGCGCCAAGCAAACTCTCGCTGGTGGTGATGCTGCTGATCACCTGTGTGTGCGCGGTGATCGCCATGGCCATGCTGGGACGCAAATTTTCGCTGTGGGCGACCAGTTTGCTGGTGTTGCTGAGCCAGGGTCTGTTTCACCTGTCGTTCTCGGTGATGGGGCACAGCGAAGCAGGAACCCTTTCCGCACTTGAGCACGGAACACACCATGGCTCGATGGAACTGTCCGGTCAGATCCTTCGCCACTATGCCCAAACACCCAATGATTCGATGCTGTATGCCCACGTCTTGGCCGCGGTCACCAGCGTCGTGGTGCTGTATGGCGCCGAGCGTCTGCTTCACGGGCTTCGTGCGGTACTGACCTTAAGGGTCGCGCGACTACTGTTCTTTTTGATGCGGTGTCCGGTGCGGCCGCTGCGCCCGAGCAACGGGTACTTCCCGCGCAGCTTTCACCTGAAACGCGCGCAGCTGAACCAGCTGCCCGCACGGCGTGGACCACCGAGTTTTGTATTGACTGCCTAAAAATTTTAATACAACTCCCTGAAACCCAGGGAATCGGAAGGACCACTGTGAAACTGCGAAACAACCTCTCCCGACTGATCGCCGGCTCGGCCATTGCGCTGATTGCAGCCCTGGGAACCGTGGGGGCGGCCAACGCCCATGACGTGTTGACCGGCTCCAGCCCGGAAAACGGGGCAACCGTGAAGAGCTCGCCGGAGGAAATCACCATGACCTTCTCCGCAGAGCTTCAAGTGCTGCCCGGCACCGAATCAACCGTGGTGGCATTGAGCCAGGACGGCAAAAAGATCGAGACCACCGCAAGCACCAAGGGAACAACGGTCACCGTGGTGCCTCAGAGCGAACTTGCCTCGGGCAAATACACCTTGGCCGCCCGGGTGATCTCTTCCGACGGCCACCCGGTGGAAGAGAGCATCAGCTTCACCGTGGATGCACCTGCCACCCCGAGCGCTACACCAAGCGCCCCTGCCACTGAGAGTGCCCCCGAGGCCTCGCCAAGCCAGTCGCAGCCGGTTGAACCGGTGCAGGAGCTGGGTGCCGGGATGAATCCCATCGTATGGATCATCGTGGGTGTTGTTGTTCTTGGCGGCATGGTTGCCGTGCTGATCAAGTTCATGCGAAACACCAAATAACCTCCCCTCGGCGCAGGCACGCAGCCAGTGCCGCGCCGGGGCGCATGACCGTGTGCCGGTGTGAGATGCACCGCCGTGCAGCCGAAAAGCGCTGGGCGGTCGGCAGCACGGCGCGGGCAAGTGAGATGATGGAAAGGTTATGGCCACAAATACCACACAGCGCGAAAGCGCACCCACAGTCACCCGCATGATCCTGCCCGGGATTTTGGCGATGGCACTCACCTTTGTGGTGGCCGTGCTGTTTGCCGGAATTGCCGTGCCGAACCTGCTGGCGGATCCCGGGCCATTTGTGCGCTGGGCGTTGCCAGCGACCCGCGTGGTACACCACTCGGCCATGGCGTTGACGGTAGCGGCCCTGATTTTCGCGGCGGCGATTCTCCCGCGAGCCACCAAGGTGACCCGGGCTTCTGCAGGGGAATCCGAAGACCAGACCCATGATCACCCGGCGTTCACCCGCAGCATGAATATTGCCGCGGGGGCCGCGGTGGTGTGGACACTCGCGGCGGCAGCGGTGCTGATGCTGACCTTCTGGGATTTGGCCGGCACCCCGATCAACCTGCGCCCGGAGTATTCAGTGGCGATGCTGGACTACATTGTGGGGATCACCACCGGGCGGGCCTGGGCTTGGATGGTGGTGATCGCGGCCATCACCGCGTCGCTCGCATTGGCTGTGCGGTCGAAAACCGGTGTGGGGCTCAGCGCCGCATTCTCGCTCTTCGGCATTGTTCCCCTGGCGTTTATCGGCCATGCTTCCGGGGGAGATGACCACTTTGCAGCGGTGAACTCGATCGCCCTGCATTTGCTGGCGGTGGTGTTGTGGTTTGGCGGCATCATGATGCTCGCGTTGCTGGCTCCGAGTTTGGGCGGGCAGGCACCTGGCCGGCAACGGGGCCAAGTCCTGGCCGGTGTGGTGCTCAAACGGTTCTCCGCGCTGGCCACCGGTGCGATCTTTTTGATGATCGGTTCCGGGGTGGCCTCGGCGATCATCCGCATCACCGAGTTCAACCAGTTGTTCTCCACCTACGGGTTCTTGCTGATGGCCAAGGTGGTGCTCACCGTGCTGCTGGGTGTGCTGGGCCTGATGCATCGGCGCCGGGTGATTCCCAAGCTTCTGGCAGGGGACTACAGCGCGTTGAAAGCCGCCTGGAGTGTGATCCTCGGCGAGGTGATCCTGATGTCTGCGGTGATGTCCCTGGCAGCGGTGCTCGGCCGCACCGCACCTCCGACCGGCGACGAGGCCCCGGCCGTGATCTCTCCGGCCCGCCGGCTCACCGGGTACGACCTGCCGGCGGAACCGAGCATGTCCAGCTGGTTCACCGTGTGGCGGATGGACTGGCTCTGGGTGGCGGTGTGCCTCTTCGGGCTGGCGTTCTACCTGTGGGCCTTTATCAAGCTGCGCCGCCGCGGCGACAAACCCAGCGTCCTGCGTTTGGCCAGCTGGATTGTGGGGCTGATCGCGCTGTTCTACGTGACCAGCGGCGCCATTGCGGTGTATGGCAAGGTCCAGTTCTCCACCCACATGATCGATCACATGTCGCTGACCATGATCGTGCCGATATTCTTGGTATTGGGTATGCCGGTGACCTTGATGCTGCAGGTGCTCACCCCGCGCACCGACGGCACCCGCGGTCCGCGTGAGTGGATCAACTACCTGATCCACTCGCGGTACTCGAAGGTGATCACGCATCCGATTTTCGCGGCCGTGAACTTCGCCGGTTCGATCGTGATTTTCTACTTCTCCCCGGTATTGGAACCGGCCATGGTGTACCACGCAGGCCACGAGCTGATGAACCTGCACTTCTTGCTTACCGGGTACCTGTTCGCGCTGTCGCTGATTGACGCGGATCCGATCCCCAAGCGTTACCCGTACCCGATCCGGCTGGTGGCGTTGCTGGCCACGGTGGCCTTCCACGCGTTTGTGGGGGTGGCGCTGATGAGCACCACCCAGCTGCTGGCCCCGGACTACTTCGGCAACATGGGACGCACCTGGGGAGGCAGCGCCATCGTGGATCAGGAACTCGGCGCCGGCTACATGTGGGCGATCGGCGAGGTCCCGACCTTGGTGCTGGCCATCCTGGTGGCGGTCTCCTGGCTGCGGCAGGACAACAAGGACACCAAACGCTACGACCGCAAGGCCGACCGCGACGGGGATGCCGAACTGGCCGCCTACAACCAAATGTTTGAGCGTTACAAAAAGATTGATGAGAAGGAAACCCGTGGCTAAAAAGATGACCGCTGCCCTGGCGGCGGGGCTGCTGCTGACGCTGAGCGCCTGCGCGGCGCCGGCCGAAATGCCGCAGGATGAGACCCATAAAATTGCATCCGAGTCCAGCGCCACCCCGAGCCCGACCCCGGAAGTGCAGGACTTGAGCGCCGCGGAAATCGCCACCACCGCCGGCGCGGTGATCGCCGCGCAACTGGGTTTCCCGAATTCGGCGAAAATCCAGGGTGAGGATCTTGAGGCGCTGGCGGTGAAACCCACCGACACCCTCAAAGACATCGTGGTGTTGCCGGGTCAATGCGCGGACCCGGTGAATGACCTGAACTGGTCGCCGGTGCAGCTTGGAACCGAAGGGGCACGCACCGATTTCACCAATGATGCGCAGAACATCACCGGTTCCATCGAGGTTGCCAAGCTGGAAAACGATGAAGACCGTGCCTCGGCGACGGAGCACTTCGCCAACGTGGACACGATCCTGGCTGATTGCAAAACTGTGACGATCAGCGGGCTGGACTACTCCGAGACCTTGAAGTTCAGCGATCCCGCGGTGGATTCGGTGGATTCGGCGCTGTACTACACCCGTGACGGACAGTACCCGCAGGATTCGCTGGTGCTCATTTCCCTCACCGAGGACTATGCCGGCATGGTTTCCTTTGTCTCTGCCACCGCGCTGGATGACCAGACCTTTAACCAGGTCGCGACCAGCATCCTGCAGACGGCCATGACGCAGGTGCAGTAGGCTCGCCCGGTAACAGGCGTGCCGGCCATGGGAGACGGTCCGTACCCGGATTCAGATGCCGCGGCCTGGAGGACGGCTCCGGCTGGGGAGGCAGTGTGACCGGGGCGGTGGAATACCTCCACCACCGGGTGTGTTCCACCTTTGGGACATACAACGGTAAGAACCCAGCTGACCTGCGGATGTGTTGAGCATCTCGCCGCAGGCGGCTCAACGTAGCTTAACGCTGTTAGTCCCCACCCGCATGGTGGCGGATAATTGAACACAATCCGCCACACCCAGGCAACTGCGAAAGGATGCTCATGAGCGCCACTTCCGATTCGGTCCGAGCTAACTACAAGGTGCGCGCCAGCGAACTGCTGGGCCGCAACTGGCTGAATACCGGTGGTAAACAGCTGGACCTTGAAGCCCTGCGCGGCAAGATCGTGCTTTTGGACTTCTGGACCTTCTGCTGCATCAACTGCCTGCACGTGCTGGACGAGCTGCGCCCGCTGGAGGAACAGTACTCCGACGTGCTGGTCACCGTGGGTGTGCACTCCCCGAAATTTGAACACGAGGCGGATCCGGAGGCGCTGGCCGCCGCCGTGGAACGCTACGAAATCCACCACCCGGTGCTGGATGACCCGGAGCTGGTGACCTGGCAGGCCTACGGCGCCCGCGCCTGGCCAACCCTGGTGGTGCTGGATCCCGAGGGGTACATCGTGGCTCACCTCTCCGGCGAGGGCCACGCCCAGGGGCTCGGCTCGCTGATCGATGAACTGATCGCCGAGCATGAGGCCAAGGGCACCTTGCACCGCGGGGACGGCCCCTACGTGGCCCCCGAGGCGCGCGAGGGAGACCTGCGTTTCCCGGGCAAGGCCATCGCGCTGCCCAATGGGAATTTCCTGGTGGGCGACTCCGGCCACCACCGCCTGGTTGAACTCTCTGCCGACCTGCAGCTGGTGCGCACCATCGGCGCCGGGGTTAAGGGTTATGCCGACGGGGATGCCGGCACCGCGCAGTTCAACGAACTGCAGGGGCTCACCGCGCTTCCTGCGCCGCTGGCCGCAGAACTGGGCTACGACGTGATTGTTGCCGATACCGTGAACCACCGGCTGCGCTCGGTGAACCTGAGCACCGGGATTGTCGGCACCTTGGCCGGCAACGGGGTGCAGCGTTTGCTGGACGCGGATACCGCGCGCAGCGCGCAGCAGCCAACCCAGCTTGGCACCGATGCGCTGAACATTTCATTGTCCTCGCCGTGGGATGTGCTGTACCACCCGTCGGGACAGGTGCTCATCGCGATGGCCGGAACCCACCAGATTTTCGCTTTCGACCCGCGCACGGGTGCGGTGTCGGTCTTCGCTGGCAGCGGGCTGGAAGGCTTGGCCGATGGCGAGCCTAGCGAGGCGTGGTTTGCGCAGTCCTCGGGGCTGGCGCTGGCCGGCGAGGACGTGTGGGTAGCGGACTCGGAAACCAGTGCGCTGCGCCGCATCGAGATTGCCGACGGGGCGGCCGTTGCCGTGCACACCGCGATCGGCACGGGCCTGTTCGACTTCGGTTTCCGCGATGGCGCCGCCGAGCAGGCGCGCCTGCAGCACCCGCTGGGTGTGGCGGTGCTCCCGGATGGATCGATCGCGATCGCCGACTCCTACAACGGTGCGGTGCGCCGTTTCGACCCGTCGACTGCCACGGTTTCCACCCTGGCCAAGGGCCTGAAGGAGCCGGCCGACGTGCTGGTGGATACCTCCGTGGACGGCGACCCGGTGCTGCTGGTGGTCGAGACCAATACCCACCAGCTGGTGCGTATCCCCATCCCTGCCGAAGCGCTGGTGGTGGACGAGGGCGCAAGCCAGACCCAGCGTCCCAAGACCCGGGTGCAGTCCGGCAACCACGAGATCGTGGTGCGTTTCGCCGCGCCCAAGGGGCAGAAGCTTGACGACCGTTGGGGCGACCCGACGCAGCTGAAGATCTCTGCCAGCCCGGAGGACCTGATCCTCGAAGGTTCGGGAACCTCCACCGGGTTGACCCGCACCCTGAGCCTGAATCCGGAGATCACCGAGGGCGTTTTGCATATCACCGCGCGTGCGGCCGCCTGCGACGGCGAGCCCGGCGGCGAGATCCCGGATCACGCCGCCTGCCACCTCTACCAGCAGGACTGGGGTATCCCGGTGGTGCTGGATGCCGAGGGCGAAAACGAGCTGCTGCTCGATCTGCGCGGCGTGAACTAAATATCTGCCGGCAAGCCCCTGCGCCGCACCTTTTCGGGTGTCGACGCAGGGGCTTCTTTTGTGCCCCGGCAACGCGGATGACGCAAAAGGACCAAATTGCCACCCCGCTGTCCATTTTCGCGTATTGTCATCGATGATGCAGATACATGGACAACTCGCGGACGTGGTGTGGACCACGGCAACGGTCGTGGCGCAGGAGTTCGCGGAGATCACCGAGGACCGCGACTCGGCTGTCACGTTCCCGTGGATGCTGACCTCGGAAACCTTCCTCAGCCAGGCGCACCAGCGCTGGCCCGGCGGGATCCACCGCGACCACGAACTGATTTTTTCCACCAACGGCACGCTGACTGTCGAAATTCAAGGCCGTCTGTGGATTGCGCCGCCCGGGCTGGGAATCTGGATTCCCGCCGGGCAGGCGCATCATGTCACCACCGAACCCGGCACCGTGGCGCACGTGACCTATTTCGCGACGGATCGAATCAGCGTGCCCTGGGAGGGGATGAGCGCCATCGGGGTGACCACCCTGATTCGCGAGCTCATTCTGGCCAACAAAAATGCCGAGCTGACCGATGAGGTGCGGGCGCGGGTCCAACGGTTGGTGTGCGACTTGTTGGCGCCCGTGCGCACCATGCCGCTGGAAATCCGGATGCCCGCGGACCCGGCGTTGCGGATTGTCGCCGAAGAAATCCTCCGCGACCCGGCCAACAACGGCACCAGCGCGGACTGGGGCAAACGCCTGGGGGTCAGTGGAAGAACCGTGAATCGCGGGTTTGACCGGGAGACCGGTTCCACGCTGACGCAGTGGCGTATCCGGGTGCGAATTCGACGCGCGTTGATTGACATCGCCGCGGGGCATTCGGTGGCGTCCATCGCCCACGAGCTGGGCTACGCGAATCCAAGCACCTTTATCCAGCTGTTTAAGCAGACCACCGGTTACACCCCGGCGGCCTACTTCAAGACCTTTGAAAACTCGCACGAACCAACCGAACTTGAGGAGCCAAAGCCATGGCATTTTGCGAACCGGCCGAAGTAATCAGCGTTGCGCGGATCACGCCCGCGATGATGCGAATCCGCTTGCGCGCCCTGGGGGACTGGCGTTGGCATGTCACCGGTTTTGGCGACGAGCGGATCGACCTGGCCTTCCCGCGCGAGCACGAGAGTGTGGCGGAGGTTGCGTATTTCAACAACGAACACCTCGCCGAAGAGGCGGGGGACGGCGAGCCGCCCTGGCGGCACTATACGGTGCGTTCGGTGCACGCCCAGGGTGCGGAACTTGAGATCGACTTTGCGATTCACCAGGTCGGGGTGGCCTCCAACTGGGTGCAGCGCGCTGAACCGGGGCATGTGCTGGGGGTCTTTTGCGGAAGCTCCGCGCCGAGGGCCTATTACGCGCCGCCCCAGGATGCCGACTGGCAATTGCTGGTCGCCGATTCCACGGGGCTTCCCGGGCTTGGACGCATCGTTGAGGAGCTCGAACCCGGCCAACGGGCCATCGCGGTGATTGAGGTGCCAAGCGAGGCCGACCGCCAGGAAATTGAGACCGACGCGCAGGTCCAATGGGTCTGGCTGGTGGGGCCCGGAGGCGAGCAATCCGTGTTGCCCGAGGCGGTGAATTCCCTCGTGCTGCCCGGCGGCTCTGGCTACGTGTGGGGAGCGCTTGAAGCGTCGGCCGCGCGGGCGGTGCGCAAGGAACTGAAGCAGGTGCACGGTGTCCCGCGTGATCGCCAGCGGATTGTGGGTTATTGGAATGCCGGGCTTGCCGGCCACGTCGACTAGCCCCTACATCTTGCGGGGCCACACCCACCGCGCTGTCCACAAATAGGTATTAATTGTCCATCCTCATGAATCAAGACAGCGCTAGCATGATTCGTAGAGGTTTGGCTTACCTAATTAATGTGGATTGAGGATGGTTTATTTTGCGTGATTCCCAGATGCGCTCGTTGGTGACGGTGCCGCTGTGCGCGGTGCTGCTGCTAGGTTCCCTGAGTGCCTGTTCTTCGGCAGACGCCCAGCCCGAAACACAGAGCAGTGAAGAGGCGGCACCCAGCAGCCACACCGTCACCACGGCCTATGGCGAGGTTGAGATCCCCTCCGACCCGCAGCGAGTTGTTGCCGTTTCCTACAACACCCCGTGGCAGCTGGAAGCCGTGGACATCACGCCCGTGGCCATGCAGGACTACTCCGCCTTCGCGGATTCGTTTACCGTGGAACAGCAGGAACTGATCGCCGGGATGGAGAACACCGTAGGCGGGTTCTTCGAGCTCAACGTTGAAGCGGTGATGGCCGCCAAGCCGGACCTGATCGTTGGCGACGTGCTGGAAATCGATGAGAAGACCTTCCAAGAGCTCTCAAAGATCGCTCCGACCGCCATCTTCGAGGGTGAATCCCGCGGCGACTGGCGGACCATCGGCGCTGGAATCGCCGAGGCGGTTGGGCGCACCGAGGTCTTTGAGCAGTCGCGCAGCAGCTACGATGCCGAACTGGCACGCATCAAGTCCACCTATGCCCAGGTCCTAAAGCAGCCGTGGGCAGCGATCGCCAGCGGCGACGTGGAAGGCGGCTTCTCCACCCTCTACCCAGGTGGCGAGGTCGGCGCGCTATTTTTTGACGACCTGGGCGCGAACCTGGCGGCGAGCATTCCCGAAGAAGCCGAAGGGGATCGCGGGTGGATGTACATTTCCCCGGAGCTGACCACCTCGGTGCTGGACGGGGCTGAGATCATCGTGGCCGCCGCGAGTGCCGACGGCGAACTTCCCGAGGATCTTGCCGGAACGGTGAAGTCCAAGCTGTTCACCGACCTGCCTGCCGCCAAGGAGGGGAACGTGTACCAGGTGTATTCCAGCGTGACCGACTACGCGACGGCCAGCGACTGGCTGTCCACGGTTGAGCAGGATGTGTTGCAGCCTGCATCCGCTAAATGATCGTTAACAACCGGATGCGGATCAACGGATCCAGCACTTCGCAATCTACGGTTAAGCCCGGTATTGGCAGCCGCCATCGGCTGCTGGTACTGGGCTTGGCCCTGTTGGTGCTCGTCGTGGTGATGATCGCCAGCCTGGGCATCGGGGCCCGGGCGATTGCTCCGGGAGAGGTCATCGCGGCCCTGCGCACCGCCGCGGAGGGCACCGGCGGCGGGGAGATTCACGAGATCGTGCTGGGGATGCGGCTGCCGCGAGCCTTCGTCGGGGTCCTGGTGGGTGCGGCCCTGGGAGTATCCGGGGCGCTCATCCAGGCGCTGACCCGCAATCCGCTGGCCGACACCGGTGTGCTCGGGGTCAACGCAGGCGCGGGTTTTTTGGTCACCGTCGGCATTGGCTGGTTTTCCGTAGGCAGCATCAACGGCTACATCTGGTTCGCCTTTATCGGCGCGGCCGCGGCAACCCTGGTGGTTTTCACCATTGGCGCCGCCGGGCCGGCCGGTGCGACACCCATTCGCCTGACACTGGTTGGCGTAGCGCTGGGGGCAATACTCAGCGGCGCCTCCAACATGATTTCCTTGGTGAATCCCAAGGTGCTTGACGGCCTGCGTTTCTGGGGTGCCGGGTCGCTGGCCTCGCGTGATGAACACGTGTTTTGGGTGGTGCTCCCGTTTGTTGTGGTGGGACTGGTTCTGGCCGGATTCTTAGCGGTTCCGCTGAACGCCATCGCGCTGGGGGAGGACCGTGCCCGCGCCCTGGGTGCCCACGTGGGGCGGACCCGGGCGCTGGTGGTGGTGGCCGTGACGCTTTTGGCCGGCGCGGCCACCGCGGCGGCCGGGCCGATCGGATTTGTCGGATTGATGGTGCCGCATGTGGTGCGTTGGATTGTCGGCCCGGATCAGCGGTGGATCATCGTGTATTGCATGGTGTTTGCCCCGATTTTGTTGCTGGTCGCGGACATTATCGGGCGTGTGGTGGTGACACCTCAGGAAATGCAGGTTGGCATTGTGACCGCCTTTGTCGGTGCCCCGGTACTGGTGCTGTTGGCACGACGACGAAAGACGATTGGACTATGAAACAACCCACCGGCGAGCACCGCCCCGGGTACCTGGTGCTGCGTACCTCCGGGGTGCTGCCCGAGATTTCCGTGCGGCTGATCAAACGCACGGTGCTGGTGTGTGCGCTGCTGCTGTGCGCCTGCCTTTTCCTGGCGGTGATCTGCCTGGGCATTGGCGACTACCCGATTTCGCCGGACGAAACCCTGGCCGTGCTTTTTGGCGGGGGTTCCCCTCAGGCGCAATTGGTGGTTGTCGAATGGCGCATCCCTCGGGTGGCGCTGGCCCTCCTGCTGGGATTCGCGCTGGGCCTGAGCGGCGCGGTGTTCCAATCATTAACCCGGAACCCGCTGGGAAGCCCGGACATCATCGGCTTCTCCACGGGTTCCTACACCGGTGGCTTGATTGCGATCCTGGTGCTTGGCGGGGGATACCTGACTACCGCCGCCGGGGCGGTGCTTGGCGGTTTGGCGACGGCCGTGGTGGTGTACCTGTTGGCCTACCGCAACGGGGTTCAGGGATTCCGGCTGATCATCGTGGGGATCGGTGTCTCCGCGACCCTGGCTTCCGTCAACACGTGGTTGATCACCCGGGCGCACCTGGATGACGCCATGCAGGCTGCGATCTGGGGCAGCGGCTCCCTCAACGGCCTGGGGTATGAGCAGCTCTGGCCGGTGCTGGCCCTGCTGGCGGTGTGTGTTCCGGTGCTGGCGGCACACGCGCCTGCCCTGCGCCAACTTGAGTTGGGTGATGACCGGGCCGCGGCATCCGGCACCCGCATCGAGCTGGCGCGGCTGAGCGCCATGCTGTGGGGCATCATCCTGGTGGCCATCTGCACCGCGGCCGCCGGTCCGATTGCATTTATTGCGTTGGTGGCACCGCAGATCGCCCGGCGCCTGTGCGCCAGCGCGAGCATCAGCTTGTTTCCAGCGGCGCTGACCGGTTGCTTCTTGCTGTTGCTATCGGACCTGGCGGCCCAACGAATTTTTGCTCCGGTTCAGCTACCGGTGGGTGTCATGACGGTTACCCTCGGCGGAGTGTATTTTGTCTGGCTGCTGATCCGTGAACGCCGAACATCCTGAGAATCCCAAGGAGTGCACTTCCATGCCTGTCGACCTGCAGCCTGCGCGGTTGAACGTCCGCAACGTGAGTCTTGGCTATGCCAGACGATTAGTCGCCGAACACCTGGATGTCAGTGTGCCGGATGGTTCCTTTACCGTGATCGTGGGGCCGAACGCCTGCGGCAAATCCACGCTCTTGCGCGCCATGGCCAGGCTGTTGCGCCCGGCCGAGGGGGAGATCACCCTGGATGGCCGGTCGATTGCGGGATTCTCCGGCAAGCAGCTCGCTCGCGAGATCGGCCTGCTGCCGCAGGCATCGATTGCACCGGAGGGAATTACGGTCTTTGATCTGGTGGCTCGCGGGCGGTATCCGCACCAGAAAATCACCCGCCAGTTCTCCGTGGCGGACGAACAGGCCGTAAACGAGGCCTTGGAGGCCACCAATACCGTTGAGCTGGCCCACCGCACCGTGGATGAACTCTCCGGCGGGCAACGCCAACGTGTCTGGGTTGCGATGGCTTTGGCGCAGCAGACACCGATCCTGCTGCTTGATGAACCGACCACCTATTTGGACATCGCCCATCAGGTCGAACTGCTGGAGTTGTGCCGCACCCTGAATGAACAGGGGCGGACCATGGTTGCGGTGCTCCATGACCTGAATCAGGCGGCACGCTACGCGTCCCACCTGATTGCCATGAAAGACGGGCAGATTGTGGCTCAGGGCAAACCCGCGGAACTGATGACGGAAGAGCTGGTGCACAAGGTCTTCGGGTTGCGCAGCCACGTCATCCAGGACCCGTATGCGAAGTGCCCCTTGGTATTGCCGGCCTAGGAGTCACCCGGTGTCATACAAAACACAAATTATGAGGAAACCTCAGTAATTTCTGTTGAATGTGGCTAGACTGGATGCGGGAGGCGCCGGAGGGATCCGGCAGATACTGATGGCATCACAAATGTTCCGGGCTTTGGAAATACCCAACTACCGCAACTGGGTGGTGGGCGCGCTGGTTTCCAACATCGGAACCTGGATGCAGCGTGTGGCGCAGGACTGGCTGGTGCTCACGGTCTTGACCAACAACGACGGCACCGCCACCGGCATCACCACGGGCCTGCAATTCCTGCCCGTGCTGCTGCTGGGACCCTATGCGGGGCTGATCGCCGACCGCTTTAACAAACGCCGGCTCTTGATGTTCACCCAGGCGTTTATGGGTGTGTGCGCGATCGTCCTGGGGGTGCTGGTGGTCACCGACACCGCCCAACTGTGGCACGTGTACATCCTGGCGACGCTGCTGGGCATCGGCTCGGCTTTTGACGCCCCGGCCCGCCAGGCATTCGTCTCCGAAGTTGTTCCCGGCACCTACCTGACCAACGCGGTGGCCCTGAACAGCGCCAACTTCAACTTGGCCCGGCTGGCGGGCCCCGGGGTGGCCGGTGCGGTCATCGCCGCCGTCGGCACCGGGCCCGCGTTCTTGATCAACGGCGCCTCGTTTTTGGCCGTGATCCTTTCCCTGGCCCTGATGCGCACCGAGCAGTTGCATCCGGCCAAACCGGTCAAACGCGAACGCGGGCAGGTACGCGAGGGGTTCCGGTATGTCAAAAGCCGGCGTGATCTGCTGCTGATTTTCGGTTTGGCCTTCGTGATCGGCACCTTCGGGCTGAACTTCCAGCTGACCAACGCCATGATGGCCACGGAAGCCTTTGGGGTGGGCGCCGGAGAGTTCGGCATCCTGGGCAGCATCATGGCCGTAGGAACCTTCGGCGGAGCCCTGCTGGCCGCCCGGCGGTCAAGCCCGCGCTGGCGCTACATCATCGGCGGCGGCATTGCCTTTGGCTTGGCGGCTTTGGCCAGCGCATGGATGCCGAACTACGTGCTCTTCGGCCTCATGCTGGTGCCGGTGGGTCTGTGTTCGCTGACGTTCTTGAACAGTTGCAACACCATGGTGCAGACCTCGGTCCCGGCACAGTACCGGGCCCGGGTGCTGGCCCTGTACCTGATGGTGGTGATGGGCGGCACGCCGATCGGTTCGCCGCTGATCGGATGGCTTGCCGAAGAACTGGGTGTGCGAGTGGCGGTGTCCATCGGCGCCGGACTCTCCCTCGCAGCCAGCATTGCCGCATTGGTCGCCTGGCAGAAGCTTCGCCATGACGCGGTACCGCTGCGTGCTCAGTTCCGCGAGCTGCTGAACCTGCGCTAGGCTAGTGGGCTTCCTGCTCACCATCGGCAACTGGCACCACGGACACTTCGGTGGTGCTGGTGGTCAGCTGCGCGGTGAAGGAGAACTTTTCGGTCACCTTCTTGGCTTCCTTGGTGCCGGTGCGCAGGTCTTGCTCCACCAGGTCCACGCTGGCTTTGACCTCTAGCGGAGACAGGATCCACGCGCCGTTGTAGTAGCTGACCTCAATGGTGGGGTAGGTATCGATAGACCACGCGATGGAGGATGAATCCACCCGTGCGGTGGTGTTGTAGGCAAAGGGGCAACCGGAAGGCATGAGCACCTGCTGCGTGGCGCACTCATCCAGGTAGGACTTGACCTTGGCGTTGATTGACGCGATAAATTCCTTGGTGGGTTGGGTCTTCAGCGCAATTTCCACCGGCTCCTTGCTCGGTCCGGTCACCACCACACCGCGGGTATCAGCCTCGAAGTTCTTGGTGCTGAAACTGGCATCCAGGACGGCTGGGTAGAACACCGGCAACGTGCTGGTGCCGGCCTCCAGCGGGATGGCCTGCTGATTCACGTTGACCTCATTGACGGTATTCGCCTTGATCTGAACCGTAGGAAGCGTCGAAGGCTCGAAGGCCCAAGTGTCAAAAAACAACCAGTTTTTGCCCGTGTGGCGCAGTGTGTAGGTTGACTCCTTGTCCACCCCGGCGGCCTTGTAGTGGGCGGTCACCAGGCGCAGATCCGGATCTTGATCGCTGGGCACCGCGGCATCAACGGCGAATTCGGTGATGCCATCCTGGGTGCGTTGCAAAACCTCGCCATCCAATGCGACAGCATCTCCCTGGGGAACCGAGGCCTGCATCAGGCCCAGCGCCCGCGCCCCGTCGCCCTGCACCAGGTAATGCTGCAGGTTGCTCACCTGCTGCTGCGCGGAAAACAAGAAGCGGTTCGCCGTCAACGCGCCGCCAATCAGCAGTGCGATAACAAGAATGGCGACAATGATCCACCGCAGGGCAAGACGCGATGCGGGGACGGGCACGGAGGTACGAGAGTTC
The DNA here is from genome assembly GCF_044744225.1 of Glutamicibacter sp. NPDC087344. Taxonomy (NCBI): domain Bacteria; kingdom Bacillati; phylum Actinomycetota; class Actinomycetes; order Micrococcales; family Micrococcaceae; genus Glutamicibacter; species Glutamicibacter sp. NPDC087344. The sequence continues at coordinate 368,040 of NZ_JBIUXY010000004.1, forward strand.
ATTACCTATCAGGCTAGCGGTTTTTTAGGTCCACACTGAAACTGAGCGACGTGTTGCACCGATTTATCGCCGTTTGCGTTTGCGGGTGCCAAACATCCCGCGCAGCACCTCGCGGCCAAGCATGTTCGCCGCGTCCAAGGCAAAGTCCATCAGGTCATTGGACTGTGTACGCTCCGCCGGACGCCGCGACGATGTGGGTGCCGGGCGGCCGGAGCTATCAGCGCGGTGAGGGCGCTTGGCCGGTGCCGGGTCCAGATCTTGCGGGGCGTCGGGCATCGGGAAATCGCTGGCCGGCACCGTGGTGGGTTTGCCCAAGATCGACTCGGCGATACGCCGTGCCTCTTCATCGATCTGGGCACCCGAGGAGGGTTGTGTGCTGGTGCTGGGCGCCACCGGCTCCGGTGCCTGAGGCTGGACAGGAGGTTGCGCCGGCTGGGAGGCGGTGGCAGCGGCCTGACCCGTCAATATTTCGTGGGCGGAGTCGCGATCCACCGCGGTTGAATACGTGGATGCGAGCGGCGATTGGGCGATCAGCGTTGAAACAATGGAGGCATCGGCAGGACCGATCCGCGAGCCCGGGGAAGCCAGACGGGTCCATGCAGCCGGCGTTGGAACACCTCGTTCGCCCAGCACCGTGACCACCGCTTCGCCGACACCGGCTTGGGTCAGTGCGGTTTTCAAATCCAGCTCTCCGGCGGGGAAGGTCCCCATCACCTCCTTGAGCGCCTCGGCGTCCTTGGGAGTGAACACTCGCACTGCGTGCTGCACCCGGGTGCCCAACTGGGCCAGGACCTCGTCCGGCAAATCGGCGGGGGATTGGGAGATAAAAAACAGGCCAACACCTTTGGAACGAATCAGCCGCACGGTGGAGATGATTGCCTCGGTGAAGGCCTTGGAAGCACCCTTAAACAGGAGGTGGGCCTCGTCGAGGAAAAACACCAGTTTTGGTTTCTCCAGATCTCCGGCTTCGGGCAGTTCGTCGAACAGGTCGGCCAACAGCCACATCAGGAAGGTGGAGAACACCAATGGCTTGCGGTTCAGCGACGGCAGCTCCAGCACGCTGATGACTCCGGTGCCATCGACCCGCAACAGGTCGGCGGTATCGAATTCCGGTTGCCCGAAGAAGGGTTCCAACCCCTGGGCCTGCAGGATGGTCAGACCGCGCAGGATCACCGAGGCGCTCGCCGGGGATACCCCGCCGAGTCCGCGCAAATCTTCCTTGCCTTCGGTACTGAGTAAAAACTCCAAGACGGTTTTCAGGTCTTTGAGGTCATCAAGCGGGAGCTGGCGGGAGTTCGCATAGTGGAAAACCAGCTGGAGGACCTGTTCTTGGGTCTCGTTAAGTTCCAGCACCCGAGAGAGCAGAATCGGCCCGAAGGAGTCCACGGTGGCCCTCACCGGGATGCCGTCCGTGCCGTCGCCCAGTGTCAGGAATTCAACCTTGTTGGCGCGGGCGGTGAACGTGTGCCCGATACCTGCCAGCCGCGTCTCAAGTTTTTCACTGGGTTCGGCGGCCTGTGCCAGACCGCTCAGGTCACCTTTGATATCCGCCAAAAAGACCGGCACCCCGGCCACGGCCAATTGCTCGGCCATCACCTGCAGGGTCACGGTTTTGCCGGTTCCGGTGGCTCCGGCGATCAGGCCATGGCGGTTGAGCATCGAGAGTGGAACACGGACCTGGGCTTCGGGCCGTGCACTGCCGTCAACGATGGCGGCCCCCAGCTCCAAGCATTCGGTGGTGAAAGCGTACCCATTGATCAGGTTTGTCAGCAGCGCAGATTCCATAGCCATAGCATAATCTTTCCACCCCGGTTCACGAGGGACATTCGTCCGCAGAAACCCCAAGGTAACGGTGGATTATGTGCGGGCCAGGCAACAGCTGACAGCGTTCCGCGGGTCTTGCAGTACAAAAACGGTTCAGCGATTCGAGATCCTCTTGTTAGTCAACTGCGCACCTAGCGTCGTGATACACGAAGAACGCAGACCCACCGGTCATGGCGAATCTGCTTCCATGCGGGGCCAAACCCTAGTGTGACTAGTTCTGGCAGGCGTAGAATTTCCCGCAAGTCCACAGTCATGAAGTTCTAGGTACCCCAAAACTGCAACATACATTCCGAATACAGTGCTCCTATCGAAGGAGAAGCCATGTCTCAAACACCGCAATCCGCTGAAGAAACACGGTTCAAGAGGCGGTTTTTCATCCGGCTTTTCGGGGTGCTCGCCGGTGGCACCTTACTCGATGGCTACATCTTGGGCATCATCGGCCCGGTGACAGCAGTGTTGCAGGCAGAACTTGGTTTTACCGCGCTGCAAGTTGGGCTCCTGGCAGCCATGACCATGATCGGTATTCTGGTTGGCGCGCCGCTTGGAGGATGGGCCGCCGACAAATGGGGTCGCAAACCAATTTTCATCATCGACATTTCCCTGTTTGTGCTGGCGTCATTTTTCCAGTTTTTCGTGGGCTCGCCCGAAGCGTTGATGCTCGTACGGCTGGCCATGGGTCTGGCGATCGGCGCCGAGTATTCTGTGAGCTGGCCGATGCTCTCGGAATTTGCTCCTGCCCGCACACGCGGCCGACTCATGTCCATCAATCAAATCGCGTTCTACGGCGGTTTCATGATTGCCTACGCACTGGCGTTCTACCTGAGTGAGATTGGTGTTTCATGGCATCTGATCCTAGGGTCGTCGACGATTCTTGCCGTGGCCCTGCTGCTTGGCCGTCTCGGCCTTCCAGAATCTGCCAGATGGTTGTGGTCCAAGGGCAGAAAAGACGAAGCACGAACCATTGCGTACAAATACATGGAGGGTGCGGCCGACGTTGCTGACTTCGAACGAGATTCACAGGTAGGGCGCAAGGCCCGGTTCATGGAAATCTTTGCACCGGAGCACATCCGGTCCACGGCGTTCATCTCCATTTTCTGGTTCTGCAACGTTCTTCCCTATTTTGGAATCGCGACCTTCGCCGGGGCAGTCCTGGGTGAATACGGCCTGGCCGATGGCCTAGGCGGAGGCGTGGGACTTTCGATGGTTGCAGTGCTCGGTGTGATTGCCACGATGTCATTAATCGACAAGGCAGGCCGCCGATTCTTCACGGTCCCTCCGCAGTGGATCATGCTGGGGATCTTCCTGATCTTGGGATTTTGGTCGGGTGCCCCGTCCTGGCTGGTGCTGGTGCTCTTTTTCCTCTTCTCATTCCTGAACGCGATTAACGGGGTTCTCACCGCGGTGTATCCAAGCGAGATCTTCCCGACTGAGGTTCGCGGAGTGGGGACTGGATTCGCGGCGGCCTTCAGCCGGCTGGGTGCGGCCATTGGAACCTTTATGCTTCCCGTGGGAATCGAGAAGATCGGCATCGGACCGGTGCTTCTGTGCCTTGCGGTGGTGGTCGCCATCGGCGCGGTGGTCTCGCAGCTCTGGGCGCCGGAGACGAAGGGAAAAACCCTGACGGAAACCACTGCCGGAATTCCGATCGTGTCGAAAAAGCACTAGGGCATTTGCCCGAAGCCGCAGGTCCGCGCCGCCGAAAATCCGAGGTCAGAAGGGATGCAGCAATCGTTGCATGAAAGCTTGGGTGCGCGGATTCTGCGGTGTGCTGAGCACCTGGGAGGCCGGTCCGGTCTCCACCACCACACCGCCGTCCATGAAAACCACCGTGTCGGCGACATCGCGGGCGAACGCAAGTTCGTGGGTGACCAGCACCATGGACCAACCCTCTTGGGCGAGCTCCTTGATCACCACCAGAACTTCACCAACCAATTCCGGGTCCAGGGCGCTGGTGGGTTCGTCAAAAAGCAACAGGTCGGGTTTGAGCATCAAGGCGCGCACAATTCCCACACGCTGTTGCTGGCCGCCGGAGAGCGAACTGGGGTAGGCCTGCGCCTTATCAGCCAAACCGACACGTGCCAGCAGTGCCGTGGCCTGATCCAGCACTTCTTCACGCGGGCGCTTTTGCACTTCCAGCGGTCCAGCGGTGACATTCTGAAGCACGGTGAAGTGCGGGAAGAGATGATGTCCCTGGAAAACCATTGCCGAACGCTGACGCAAGACCTGCGCACTTTTAGGTTTCATGCCGGCGGTGAACTGAACTTCGGGGCCGCCGGCGAACGCCACGGTTCCTGCGTTGGGGATTTCCAACCCGTTCAGGCACCGTAGCGCCGTGGTTTTGCCCGAACCCGAGGGGCCGATCAAGGCCACGACCTCGCCGGCGTGCACGGTGAAATTGATTCCCTTGAGCACCTGATTATCCGCGAAAGCCTTATGCAGCCCGGAAACCGTCAGCAGAGCGGGAGCCGAATTATTTTGCGACATGCTTTTCAAGCCGTCCTTCCAGTGAATTCTGCAGGGCAGAGAGCAGCAGGCAGATGACCCAGTAGATCCCGGCGGCGGTGCAGTACAGGAGCATGAATTCGAAGGTCACTGCCGTAATTTCCTGTGCTTTGCGGAACATTTCACTGACGAGGATGACCGAAGCCAGCGAGGTGTCTTTGACGAGCGAGATAAATGAGTTCGACAGCGGCGGGACCGCCACGCGAGCGGCCTGCGGCAGGATAATGCGATACAGCGTCCGGGTGCGAGACATCCCCACGGTGTAGCCGGCTTCCCACTGGCCGGCCGGCACCGAGAGGATCGCCGCCCGCAGGATCTCGGCACAATAACCGCCGGTGTTCAGGCTGAAGACGATGATGGCGCTGGGCCACGGGTCGATGGTCAAACCGATGGAGGGCATGCCGTAGAAGATGACAAAAAGTTGCACCAGCAGGGGAGTGCCGCGAATCAGTGAAATGTAGATACGCGCAATCGTGGAGAGCGCCTTGTTGCTGCTGATCCGCATCAGCGCCACGAGCAGCGCGATGGCCAGGCCGATAGCGAAGCTGATGACTGCCAGCGGAATGCTGGCGGTGATTGCCGCCTTGGCCAGCGGCCAGAGCGAGTCGAGGAACAACTGCCAATTCGAGTCCATGGGTTACCTTTTGCGCAAAATGAAACCGGCTCCACGCGTTCTACGTGTGGAGCCAGTCTACTGTGAAGTCAGACGCTATTTGCTGATGTCCTCGCCGAAGTATTTTTCGGAGATCTTCGCCAGTTCGCCGTCGGCGCGCAGGGTTTCCAACGCCTGGTTGATGGCTTCTTGCAGGTCCGTTGCATCCTTGCGCAGGGCAACTGCCGAGTCGGTTTCTTCCTCGGCTTCGGCGGCAATCTTGATGCTGTCATCCGGATTCGTTTTTTGTGCGTCGAGGAAGGTGAGTTTGTCGTTCACCGTGGCATCCACGCGGCCCTGCTTCAGCAGGGTCACCGCTTGGGCCCAGCCTTCGACCGGTTCCACGGTGGCGCCGGCATCCTTGGCGGTTTCGTAGTAGTTGCTGGTCAGCGATTGGGCGGTCTTCTTGCCCTTGAGCGAGTCGAAGGAGGTGATGTCGGTGTTATCGCTTTTGGTGACGATGACACCGGTGGAGACCGTGTAGGGCTCGGAGAACAGGTACTTGGCTTCGCGTTCAGGGTTGATGGCGACCTGGTTGGCGATCACGTCGAATCGTCCGGCATCCAGTCCGGCGAAGATTGCATCCCACTGCGTCTGCTGGAACTCAACCTCGACACCGAGCTCTTCGCCGACGGCCTTGATGACCTCCACGTCGTAGCCGGTCAGTTCCGAACCTTCATTGTAGGAAAACGGGCGGTAGGTGCCTTCGGTTCCCACGGTCAGCACCCCGGCGTCCTTGACCTTCTGCAAGGCGGAGGTGCCGGCTTCCTCGGTCGAGCCGTTGGGAGTGGAGGAACCGCAACCACTGAGGGCCAAGGCGAGGGCAGCGGTGGTGGCTAGCAGGGGAGCGATGCGTTTCACGAGAACCTCACAAAGATGTAGGGGGACAGATACCCACTTTCAACGGCCGGCAACCGCCGGGTATTCCTCGATCATAGACCCGCTCGCCAATACCGCTCCGAAGTGCGGACATGTGAAGAAATACGACCGGTCAGATACCGAGCAACAGCGCCAAGATCATCATCAGCGGGATGGCGCAAATGGTTGTCACCAAAACGGTGTCTTTGGCGACAACAACACCGCGGTCATAGCGTGAGGCGGTCACAAAGATGTTTTGCGCGGTCGGCAGGCCAGCCATGATGACCGATGCGATCAGTAGTTCGTCGCGCAAGCCGAAAAGGTAGTAGGCCAGCGCCCATGCAAGCAGCGGCTGCAGAACCAATTTGGCGGCCGAGCCCACCAGAACATCGGCGCGGCGTCCGGAGCTTTTGGCCAACGGCTTGGAGCCAACCAATGAGATGCCGAAGGCCATCAGCATCGCCGGAATGGAAGCGCCGGAAATCAGCTCGATGGGCTCAAGCACAATCTGCGGGACTTCGAAACCGGTCAGCGCAACCACCAGGCCCAGCATCGAACCGATGATCATCGGGTTCTTGAGTGTAGCCGCAATCATGGCTAGCGGGGTGGTGCGGTGTTTGGAGGTGGTGGCATCAAGCATGGCCAGATTCACCGGCTGATACAGGGCCAACTGGAACAAGATGATGGGCGCGGCGTAAGAAATGTCGCCGAGCACATACAGCGCAATGGGAAGTCCCAAATTGGCGGAGTTCACCGTGGAGGCCGCCATGGCGGCAACAATTTTTTCCGAGGCTTGGCGTTTGAGCCAGCGGGTGGTCACCAGGTAGTAGACCACCGCGGTGAGGACCGCAGAGATTGCCGCCACCCAGAGCAATGGGCCAAGCACCGCGACAGGATCGGAGTCTGCCAGGGTCATGAACAACAGCGCCGGGCTGGCCACAAAAAACGTGACGCGGTTCAGCACGTAGCGGGCTTGCGGGCCCAGCACCCCGGTACGCCCCACCAGGTAACCGACGGCGATAACCACCCAGATGATGGAGAAGCCTTCCAAGACACCGGCCATGAATCTCCCCCTCGCAATAAAACAAAAAAATTGCCGGGGCACCAATTGGTGCTCCGGCAATTCGTGCGAGCGGGCGACGGGAATCGAACCCGCGTATCGAGCTTGGGAAGCTAGCGCTCTACCATTGAGCTACGCCCGCATGCTCCGAGCGGCCTAATGACGGCCCGGGCAGAAATCAGCATATCCTACGAAACGGCAACAGAAAAATCGGTCAGCCGAAGCGCCGAAATATTAGCCTTCAGTTTCGTTGTTTTGCTTCAGCATCTGTTCCTTGAGGATCTGCACACCCTCGGCAGGAATCTCGAAACTCAGGTCATCACCGGGATTCACGACGAACCCGGTACCCTGCAGGGCACGGACAATCGAGGCGCCCTGCACCTTCACGCCGTAGCCGGCCTGATCGATGTAGCTGGAGGGGATACGTTCAATGGAGGTGAACACGGCAACCATCGGCGCCCCGGCGGGGTTGGTCAGCAATAGCGGTTGGGCGTTTTTGTTTTCTCCGGTCACTTCCTCGCGGGAGAGGAAAAATACCTCGGCGCTCATGAACGCGCCAAGGACCGAGCCGGAGAGCTCCGGTTTGTTAAGCCCTGCCTGCAGCATCATTTCGAAGTGCGTTTTCGGCCGGGCCCGCTCGTTGTCCATCGGAGTTTCGATGATCATATCCGGGCGCTCGTTTGGATCTTGTCCGTCCAGCGGGGCGGAGGTGTTCTCGGTACTCATATCCCAAGCATGTCGTGATCACTGCGCAGGTGCAAACCCCGAATAAGGCAATTTTGGTGAGAAGGCCTAAACTGGACGGTGAGCACCCACCATAGATTCAAGGAACGAGCATGCCTGAATTTCGTTATGAGGATCTTCTGCCCCTCGGCGAAGACACCACTGCCTATCGCAAGATTTCCACCGAAGGCGTCGAGGTTGTCGCCGGCCCGGACGGGAAAAATTTTCTCAAGGTAGCCCCCGAAGCACTGGAGCTTTTGGCGGAAACCGCCCTGCACGACATCTCGCACTACCTTCGCCCAGCGCACCTGCAGCAGCTGCGCAACATCCTCGATGATGAGGAAGCCAGCCCGAACGACAAGTTTGTGGCACTGGACCTGCTGAAGAACGCAAATATCGCTGCCGGTGGCATCCTGCCAATGTGCCAGGACACCGGAACCGCCATCGTGATGGGCAAACGCGGCCAGCGTGTGCTCACCGAAGAGCAAGACGAAATTTCACTCTCGCGCGGCATCTACGACGCGTACACCCGACTGAATCTGCGTTACTCGCAGCTGGCTCCCATCACCACCTGGGAAGAGAAGGCGACGGGCAACAACTTGCCGGCGCAGATCGACCTGTACGCCAACACCAAACCCGGGGCGGACACCAGCTACAAGTTCCTGTTCATGGCCAAGGGCGGCGGATCGGCCAACAAGTCGTTCCTGTATCAGGAGACCAAAGCCATCCTCAATGAGAACTCCATGTTGAAGTTCCTTGATGAGAAGCTGCGTTCGCTGGGTACCGCTGCCTGCCCTCCGTACCACCTGTCCATCGTCATCGGCGGCACCAGCGCCGAGATGGCGCTGAAAACCGCCAAATACGGTTCGGCCAAGTACCTGGATTCCCTGCCAACCGAGGGAGCGATGACCGGACGCGGTTTCCGCGATACCGATCTGGAAGAGAAGGTATTGGAACTGACCCGCCACTTCGGCATCGGCGCCCAGTTCGGCGGCAAGTACTTCTGCCACGACGTGCGGGTGGTGCGTCTGCCACGCCATGGCGCCTCAATGCCGGTGGCCATTGCCGTGTCCTGTTCGGCCGACCGCCAGATGCTGGCGAAGATCACCGAAGAGGGCCTGTTTGTCGAGCAGCTGGAAACCGATCCGGCACGTTTTATGCCTGATGAGTCCCACCCGGCTATCGCGGCGCACGACGAGGACACCACCGGGGTTTCAGGCACCGGCGGTTCTTCGGTGGTCAAGATCGACCTGAACAAGCCGATGGATGAGATCCTTGCCGAGCTGACCAAATTCCCGGTCAAAACCCGGCTCTCGCTGACCGGCCCACTGGTGGTGGCCCGCGATATCGCGCACGCAAAGATCAAGGAACGCCTGGATGCGGGCGAAGAGATGCCGCAGTATCTCAAGGACCACCCGGTCTACTATGCGGGTCCGGCCAAGACCCCCGAAGGCATGGCCTCCGGGTCCTTCGGTCCGACCACTGCCGGTCGCATGGACTCCTACGTGGATCAGTTCCAGGCCGCCGGCGGTTCCATGGTGATGCTCGCCAAGGGCAACCGTTCGCAGCAGGTCACTGACGCCTGCGACACGCACGGTGGTTTTTACCTCGGTTCCATCGGTGGCCCGGCAGCCCGCCTGGCGCTCGACTGCATCAAAAAGGTCGACATCATCGAGTACGAAGAGTTGGGCATGGAAGCCATCTGGAAGATCGAAGTTGAGGACTTCCCGGCCTTCATCGTCGTTGACGACAAGGGAAATGACTTCTTCGCCTCCACCCTGAAGCCGACCTTCACCGGCATCCCGGTTCGCTCCTAAGCGCTCAGGGTTTTCGCTGGCCACCGGCGATTCCCAGCGCAGCCCGCTGCTACTGCCCCGTGGGGAAGTGGCAGCGGGCTGTGTGCTTAACCCGGATTCTCACAGCGGATACACATGGGTAGCCAGTGGGTAAACGCCGGGAAAGCAGAGCGTTCGGGGTAGACTCGGGAGCAACTTACCAGCAGGCAGCATGTGTTGCCCGGCGCAGTCGCAACATCAGGACACCACTTGGAGGCAACCGCATGACTCGACTTTTTGTCGTAAATGTCTTGCTGGGAATTCCCGGAATTATCTATTTTTGGATGCTGTCCCTCTATATCAGCCAGGGTTCGATTCTCCCGGCGGCCGGCACCTCGTTCGCCCACAACCTTGAGGGTTACTTTTCATCCAATCAGGTGCTTGGACCCCCGCTGGCCATCGGGGCGATTGTTTGGGTTCTGATCAATGTGTATCTGGTTAATCGGCGCAAACGCAGCGGCGCCTGCCAGAATGCCAGCGGCAAAACGGCGCATTGGCTCACGGCCTTTGGCTCAACCTTGTTGTTGCCGGTGCTGCTGCTGGCCACCATCTCACTGGGCTAGCGCCTACTGGGTGAAACCAAAACTCCAGTCCCGATAGGGCGGCAGGAAACGCAACACCAGCAGGTCGTCCTCGCGCAGGACGCCGGAGCCCTCGGTCTGCTCGGGTTTTGTTGTTGGCTCGGACCCCGGCTTCGTGTCGGCCGGCTCCGTGCTCGGTTCAGCTGCCGGGGTGGCTTGGGCTTGTTTGGAAGCGTCCTGCAGCATTTGGAAGTATTCTTCGTAGGTTTGCGCTCCGGAAGACTGCATGGCCTTGGCCTGATCCTCACCGATGTATCGCACATGCCACGGCTCGTACTTGTAGCCGGTGATCTCTTCCTTGCCCTGGGGGTAGCGCACAATCAACCCGTAATCGACCGCGTGTTCAGCGATCCACTTGCCGGCCGGAGTTTGCCCAAAAGCCTCTTTGAGTTCGGCCTGGCTGTTGGTGTATCCAAGATCGGCGGCCAAACCCAGCTGGTGCTCGCTGGTTCCCGGGCGGGCGGAGATCCGTTCGGCGTAGGCCGTTCCGTATTGCGACTGATACTGGCTGAACAGTGTCGCTTGGCGCTGGTAGGAACGGAAGGCGCTCAAAACCTTGATGCTGTGCCCGGCCGCCCGCGCATCGGAGACCAGCTCTTCCACCGCGTCGGCGGCTTCTGGGCGAAGCTGGAATGAGGTCCCCGAGACCGTGACCAAATCCTTGGGTGTGTAGTCTTCCGGGGAAAGCTTGGTGCTCGGATTGATCAGCGCCAGCATGCTGGAGGCATCGCTCAGCTCACTGGCCTCAACGGCCGGGAGATCTTGGGGCGCGGCGATGGCCGCGGTGCCGGAGAGCAGAAGCGCACCGGCGAGCACGGAGCCGGTCAGAGCGGAAGCCAAGCGCATGAATCAGTAATCCCTTGGTGGAGCGGTCGGGACAGGGCGTCCCGTTTTCAGAATAACCGGATTTTCTGTACGGCACATGAGAAATCCATCACCGGCAGACGGTATTTGGCACAAATTCATCTACACATAGCGCCCAGCTATTAACCGTTGGACCGCAGACACGCTAAATTTGTAGGCGTGTTGTATTCAGATGGTGATATTCGCAGAGAAATAGAGTCCGGAGAGATCGGCCTGGAGCCGTTTAACCCCGAGATGATCCAACCCGCATCCGTGGATGTCCGTATCGACCGGTTTTTCCGGTTGTTCGACAACCACAAGTACGCGCATATCGATCCGGCACAGGACCAGAGCGAACTGACCCGTTTGGTTGAGGTTGACCCGCAGGAGCCGTTTATCCTGCACCCCGGGGAATTTGTTCTGGGCTCCACCTACGAGGTGGTCACCTTGGGCAATTCAGTCGCTGCCCGCCTGGAGGGCAAAAGCTCGCTGGGGCGCCTGGGACTGTTGACCCACTCGACCGCAGGATTTATTGATCCCGGCTTCTCCGGTCACGTCACCTTGGAACTGTCGAACATGGCCACCTTGCCTATTAAGCTGTGGCCAGGGTCCAAGATCGGCCAGCTGTGTTTCTTCAAGCTGACCTCTGAAACCGAAAACCCGTACGGCTCTGGCCCCTACGGCAACCGTTATCAGGGACAGCGCGGACCGACCGCCTCGCGCAGCCACCTGAACTTCCACCACACCATCATCGAGAGTTAACACTTAGATTTCATCTTGATGCAATGTGTCCCGGCAGCCGATGGTTGCCGGGACACACCGCTTCAGGCATCGAAAACGTCAAGGTTTTTTGGGGGCCCTGATCGGCAGGAGCAGCAGCAGGCCGAGGGCCAGCACCAGCAGGATTCCCAGGATGCCATAACGTTGGGCCTGGCCCTCGGCGACCAGCGGGGTGGCGATGGCAATGGCGGCGCCGAACAACGCGGGTGCCAAAAATGACACCGCACGTCCGGTGGTGGCATAGAGGCCGAACATTTCGCCTTCACGTCCCGCGGGAATCAGCCGCGCCAGGTAGGACCGCGCTGCGGCCTGGGCCGGACCCACAAACAGGCACAACAGTAGACCGAAGATCCAGAACCCGGTCGCTGCGGGGGAGAAGAACACCCCGGCGCCGGCCAGCAGCAAACCGATCAGTGAACCGCTGATCACCGCCTTGGGGCCGATGAGGTCATCGAGCCGGCCGCCAATGATCGCCCCGATGGCCGCCACCACGTTGCCGACAATCGCAAAAATGATCACTTCACTCAGCGCGAAGCCGAAGGTTCCCGCCGCGATGACTCCGCCAAAGGTGAAGATGGCCGCCAGACCGTCACGGAAAACCGCGGAGGAGAGCAGGAAAAAGATCAGGTTCTTGTCTTCGCGCCACAGCCCGGCAATCCGGCGGAACAGCACCGCATAGGAGCTGCGCAACGGGATTTTCTCACTGACGGTGGCCGGAGCCTCGGGGATGACAAAAAACAGCGGAAGCGCGAACAGCAAACACCACAAGGCGGAGAACACGGCAACCAGCCGCAAGTTCAGCGAATTCTCCGTGCCGGCCCCCGGCCATTGGACAACGGGTTCAACAAATCCGAAAAGCACCAGCGCCAGGGCGAGGATCCCGCCGACGTAACCCATTCCCCAGCCGAAACCCGAGACCTTGCCGACCGTGGCAGGGGTGGAAATCTGGTTGAGGACCGCGTTGTAGTTGACCCCGGCGAACTCGCTGACTACCGACATCGCGGCGATCAACAAGGCGCCGAACCAGAGGTACTCGGGCTGCGGATACACAAAGAACCCCGCCGCGCAGATGATCACCAACAGGATCGTGTTGACCATAATCCACAACTTGCGCCGACCGGCGGCATCTGCACGCATTCCGGTCACCGGAACCAGCAACGCGATGAACACCCCACCAATGGCCAAGGCCTGGGACAGCACCAACGACGCATGGTCCTGATTCCCGAAAAGTTCGCTGGTCAGGTACACGGTGAAAACGAAGGTGATCATCACCGCGTTGATGGCGGCTTGTCCCCAGTCCCAACTGGCCCACGCCCAGGTGTACTTGGTCAGCCATTTCTCTCTTGGTGGAACTGCCTGCGTCCCCTGATTTGCGCTCATGCTCGCATAGTACCCGTTTGTAGTAATCAGCAGGTGAATTAGCGGAAGTTGACGCGACCGGTCCGACGGCTGGGATGCGGGCGGCGATGTAACAAAGAGTTCAGATTATGGCACAGAAACGCTCTGACATGAATGATCCCTGAGCTCCGACTGATAAAATTACAGGTGCCGGCTATTTTTTGGTCGTCGAACTCTGCCCCATTTCCAGTCGACAGAGGAGACGAATGCTCATCATTCTTAGTGCATTGTTTGCCACCGCGCTGCTGTGCCCACTTCTTTTCCGAGCGCTCAAGCGAAACGCTTTTTATGTTGTCGCCGTTGTCCCGGCCGCGGGATTCATCTGGCTGCTCTTCCAATTTCCCGCGGTGCTCGCCTCGGACCAGTCGTTGGCTTCGGGCGCGCCGAACGCCCCGCCATCGATTCAGATCGACTGGATTTCCGGGCTGAACATCGGTTTGAACTTCCGGATGGATACCCTTTCGGCAACCATCCTGCTGCTGATCCTCGGGGTCGGAGCGCTGGTGCTGTTCTACTGTGCACGCTACTTCAAGAATGATGACCCGCAGATTGGCGGCTTCGCCGCCAAGATGGTGGCATTCGCCGGTGCCATGACCGGCCTGGTGACCGCGGATGACGTGATCGTGATGTTCATCTTCTGGGAAATCACCAGTGTGTTGTCCTACCTGCTGATCGGCTTCAGCCAGGCACTGATCACCGCGCGCCGTTCGGCCATGAACGCCCTGATCGTGACCACCCTTGGCGGCTTGGTGATGCTTGCCGGCATCCTGATGCTCGGGACCGAAGCCGGCAGTTACCAGCTCTCCGAGATCATCGCGGCCTCCGATCACCTGGTGTCCTTGGGCACCTACACCGACGTGGCGGTGGCGCTGATCATCGTTGGCGCACTGTCCAAATCCGCCCTGGTGCCCTTCCACTTCTGGCTTCCCGGCGCCATGGCCGCACCCACCCCGGTCTCTGCCTACCTGCATGCCGCGGCGATGGTCAAGGCCGGCGTCTACCTGATTGCCCGCCTGGCCCCAGGTTTTGCGGAGACCAACCTCTGGGTGCCGATGACCGTGGGTATTGGCCTGCTCACCATGCTCATCGGTGGTTTCCGCGCCCTGAAGCAGTACGACCTGAAGCTGATCCTGGCCTTCGGCACGGTCTCCCAGCTGGGTTTCATCATTGCAATTTTTGGCCTGGGAACCCCGGACGCGGCCTTCGCAGCGTTGGCGTTGACCTTGGCGCACGGCCTGTTTAAAGCAACGTTGTTCCTGTCGGTGGGTATCATCGACCACAACACCGGTACCCGAGATATCCGCAAACTTTCCGGGCTGCGCCGTGCCATGCCGATCTTGACCACCGCCGCCGGTATTGCCGCCGCCTCGATGGCCGGACTGCCGCTGCTGCTGGGATTTGTCGCCAAGGAAGCGGTCTACGAGGCGGCCCTGCACCTCGACACCGCCTGGGGGCCTTTCGCGCTGGCCGGGATTGTGCTTGGCGCCGCGTTGACCATGGCCTACTCGTTGCGATTCTTTTTCGGCGCCTTCGGGGTGAAGAAGTACAAGGTCGAACCTCTGGCCTGCAAACCCCCTACGCTGATCTTCCTGGCCCCGCTGCTGGTGCTCAGCACCCTGACGGTGATCCTGGGGCTCTACCCGTACCCGGTGGAGAAGCTTTCCGTGCACTGGGCCGAGCTGCAGGGCGGGGCCGAGCACATGCACCTGGCGGCCTTCGCCGGATTTAATGCCGCCCTGGGCTTGAGCGCAATATCCGTGGGGCTGGGACTGGTCTTCTACTGGCTCCGTCGGCGGACTGACACCGGGGCTCCGCTGCGTCGAATGATGATCTCCGCCGAGGAGGTCTACCGCATGAGCGTGAATGCGCTGGACATGGCGGCCATCTGGATCACCGGTCGTACCCAGCGTGGTTCGTTGTCCTTCTACCTCGGTGTGATCCTGTCGGTGGTGCTGATCGTGCCGCTGGGGATCGCCCTCACGGTGCAAACCCCGTGGCCGGATAACTGGGTGATCGCCGACCACCCGGCGCAGCTGCTGATCGGGGCGATCATGATCGCCGGAAGCCTCATTGCCATTACCGCTCCGAAACGTTTCATGTCGGTGCTGATGGTCTCCGTGACCGGTTACGGAATGGTGGCGATCTTCGCCCTTCAGGGGGCGCCGGACCTGGCGCTGACCCAGCTGCTGGTGGAAACCATTGTGCTGGTCTCCTTTGTGCTGGCGCTGCGCGCACTGCCCAAACGACTGTGGGTTGGACTGACCCATATCAAGTGGGGACGGGCGTTGCTGGCGATCGCCTTGGCGATCATGGTGGTGTACATCGCCATTGCCATGATGGCCGCCCGCGGCCAGGCCTCGATTTCCCTGCAGTGGCCGGATCTGGCCTACTATGAGGGCTTCGGCAAAAACATTGTGAATGTTGCCCTGGTTGACCTGCGTGTGTGGGATACCTTCGGGGAAATCACCGTGCTGGCCGCCGCGGCGACCGGTGTGGCCTCGCTGATCTTCGCCGGCCGCGGATTCGGCACCAGGGTGCGCGCCCACCAGGTCGCGCCGGGCAGCATCGATTCGGGTTCCGAAGCGATGGGGTCCAAGGATGAGAAGGAAGTCGAGTTGCGCATCGCCCGGCGTTTTGCCAGCAGCGACAACCAAGATTGGCTGATGGCCGGCAACACCCTGGTGGCCGAACGCCGCTCGATCATCTTTGAAGTGGTCACCCGCTTGATGTTCCACACGGTGCTGATCATGTCCGTGTACACGCTGCTGGCCGGGCACAACACTCCCGGCGGCGGTTTTGCCGGTGGCCTGATTGCCGGGTTGGCCCTGACCATCCGCTACCTGGCCGGTGGACGCATCGAACTGTCCGAATCCATGCGCGTTGCCCCGGGCATGCTGATTGGCGGCGGTATTGCGCTGGCCGGCCTGGCCGGCATCGTCCCGCTATTCGCCGGGGATGAAATCTTCACCATGTACGCGTGGGAATTCTGGTTGCCGATCTTCGGCGAGCACAAGTTTGTCACCTCCACGATCTTTGACATCGGTGTCTACCTGGTGGTGCTGGGACTGGTCCAGGATGTGCTGCGTTCGCTGGGCAGCGAGATCGACCTGCTCTCCGAGGGACGCAGCCCGATCGAACAACACGACCCAATTCACGCCTCACAGACGGGAGTCGGCCGATGAGTGTGAACATCACCTTTTTGGTAATTACCGCAGTGCTGCTGGCCGCCGGGTTCTACCTGGTGCTTGAACGCACCCTGACCAGGGTGCTGCTGGGCATCATGCTGCTGGGCAACGGCATCAACCTGCTCATCCTTTCCACCGGTGGGCGCAAGGGGGTGGCGCCGCTGTTCAAAGCGGACCTGCCAGCCGACCAGTATTCCGATCCGCTGCCGCAGGCGCTGATCCTCACCGCGATCGTGATCACCTTCGCGGTGACCGCGTTCCTGCTCGCCATGATCTACCGCTCCTGGACGTTGACCAGCGCCGATGTGCTGGCCGACGATACCGAAGATATCAAGGTGTCGCAATCCACCGCCTATGACGAAGAGGAAGACTCGCCGGTGGCCGAGGATACAACCGAATTTGTTGACGAAGAGGGCCGCCCGGTTCGCGAGGGGGAAGAGTGAATTTTCTGGATCTTGCTCCGCTGGCAGTGGTCCTGCCGATCTTCGGAGCCGGCGCGGCCTTCCTGGTCCGCCGCCGCATCAAACTCCAACGCCTGATCACCATCGGGATCCTGTGCCTCACCCTGGTCCTGGAGGCCGGGATGCTGGCCGCCGTCTGGGGTGGTGAAAGCTACGCGATACACATCGGCGGCTGGCAGTCCCCCTGGGGGATCTCCCTGATGGTGGACGGATTCAGCGCCTTCATGCTGTTGATCTCCACGCTGGTCTCCCTTGCGGTGCTGTTCTACGCCACGAGCCAGGGCCTGGCCGATGGAGATGAACCCGGACCGGTGTCCGTGTTCCACCCGGCCTACCTGATCCTGCTGGCCGGCGTGTCCAACGCGTTCTTGGCCGCCGACCTGTTCAACCTGTATGTCGGTTTCGAAATCCTGTTGACCGCCAGCTACGTGCTGTTGACCCTGGGCGCGACCGCCGAACGCATCCGCGCCGGCACCACCTACGTGGTGGTTTCCGTGGTCTCCTCGGTGATCTTCCTGATGGGTATCGCGATGACCTATGCGGCCACCGGAACGGTGAACATGGCCGACCTGGCGGTGAAGCTGCCGCAACTGGATCAGGGCCCGCAGCTGATACTGCATGTGCTGCTGCTGATCGCCTTCGGCATCAAGGCCGCGGTCTTCCCGCTGTCACTGTGGCTTCCGGACTCCTACCCGACGGCTCCGGCCCCGGTCACCGCGGTATTCGCCGGGTTGCTGACCAAGGTGGGGGTGTATGCAATTGTGCGTACCGAGACACTGTTGTTCCCCGGCGGGGCGGTGAACTCCGGGCTGCTGGTGGTGGCGGCGTTGACCATGGTCATCGGTATCCTCGGTGCGCTGGCGCAGACCGACTTCAAACGTATGCTGTCATTCACGCTGACCAGCCACATCGGCTATCTCATCTTCGGGGTGGCCGTGGGCGGGGAACTGGCCATCGCGGCGACCATCTACTACGTCGGGCACCACATCATCGTGCAGACCTCGCTGTTCATGGTGGCCGGGTTGATTGAACGCCGGGCAGGAAGCGCCAACGTGACCCGGTTGGGGTCGCTGGCCAAACTTTCCCCGGCGCTGTCGCTGCTGTTTTTTATCCCCGCAATCAACCTGGGCGGGATCCCGCCGTTCTCCGGGTTCTTGGGGAAGTTCGGCCTGCTGCATGCCGCGGCCCAGGACGCCGACGCGTTGACCTGGGTGGTGATCGCCGCCGGGCTGCTTACCAGTTTGCTGACGCTGCTGGCGATCATCCGTGTGTGGGCGCGCATGTTCTGGCGCCGCGCCGCCGATGCGGAAATCCCGAACCCTCAGCTGGTCGACGAAGCGGCGAAGGTGGCAGATCAAACCGCGGCCGGCGGGGCGCAGGCACCGCACCTGGGCCTGAAGCTGGCCCGCGAGCTGGAATCCGAGGCGCTGCCATGGGGCATGCGTTACGCCACGGGTTCGCTGGTGGTGGCGGGCATCGCGTTGACGGTGTTCGCCGGACCAATTTTTGAGTTCTGCCAGCGGGTGGCCGCGCAGCTGATCGCTCAAGAACCGTACATCACTGCCATCCTGAACTACTGAGCGGAGGGATCACATGCCTCATAAAAACATGACACCACGCGACCAGCGCATCGATGACGCGCTGGACACCGCCGGGGTACGCCACCGCGCCACCCTGAAACAGGAATGGCCGCTGTTGTTGCTGCTGATTTTTGTGTGGGGTGCGCTGTGGGCGGACTTCACCCCGGGAAATTTGCTCTTCGGCGCGATCATCGCCCTGGTGATCGTGACCCTGTTCCCGCTGCCCCCGGTGGTGCTTTCGGGACGGATCAACATCTGGTACTGCATCAAACTTTTTGTGTGGTTCTTGGGACAGGTAGTTGCCGCCAGCGCCCACGTGGCCGCGCTGGCCCTGGTGCGGGGCAAAAAAACCCGCAGCGCGGTGATTGCGGTGCCGTTGCGTACCGACTCGGATCTGATCGTGATGACCGTGGGGCACGTCTTGACGTTGATTCCGGGCTCGTTTGTGCTGGACGTGGATCGCAGCTCTTCGACGCTGTACCTGCACTACATCGACATCAATTCGGCACAAGACGTGGAGAAAGCGCGCGAGAATATTCGCGACATCGAGCGCCGGTTGATCATGGCGATCGGCAGCCATGACGAGTACGAGGCAATCAAGAGCGAATGCAGCCCCAGCGTGAGAAGGAAGAAGGCACGAGCATGATCGGAATTGTTGTTTGGATCTGCGGCATCATGCTTGGCCTGGCGGCGGTCGCCTGCCTCTTCCGTGTGGTCAAAGGCCCGTCGATTCTCGACCGGGTACTGGCCCTGGATGTGATGCTGCTGATCATTTCCGCCGCGCTGTGCCTGGATATGGCGCTGAACCGCCACACCGACTACCTGCTGTTTGTGGTCATTGCCTGCACCATCGGTTTTGTCGGCTCGGTGACGGTCTCCCGCTACGTGTCGGATCAGAGGAACGCCTAATGGATCTTTTTGTTGACCTTCTTGTTGCCGTCCTGCTGATTCTCGGCTGCCTGATGTCCCTGATCGCCGGGATCGGCCTGTTGGCCTTTCCCGACATGCTCACCCGAATGCACGCGGCCACCAAACCCCAGGTGCTTGGTTTCCTGCTGATCTTCGCGGGCCTGGCGATTCATTTGCGCAGCTGGGCCATCGTTCCGGTGCTGATCCTGGCCTGGGCGATGCAGCTGCTCACCGCGCCGGTCTCAGCGCATATGATCGGCCGTTCCGGGTACCGCACCAAACACGCGGCCAAGGAGACGTTATTCTCCGACGATCTGCGTTTGGTCGTTGACAAGGTGTCTTCCGCCCCCAGCACCGGTGCCATCGATACGATCGATTCCCCGCCCACCGAGGAAAAATAGTGCCGGAACACCAACACGCGTGAGCCACAGCCCGCCGGGCTGTGGCTCACGTGTGTTACGGGTGCTATTTGGTGAATTTGGAGATCGCCTTGTTGGTGCCGCGGTCGGCAAGTACCTGGATGACAGCTGCGACAACGGCGGAGAAGATGGCGAAGGAAAGCGCCTGGCGCAGGGAAGCCTCGGCCGCTTCTTCGCTGCCCTTGCGCGGGGCCGTGTTTCCGGTGAACCCCTTCCACAGTTGATCGACCAGTTTGCTGCCGATGAATCCTGCGCCCAGGGAAATGCCGGTGGCGATGAGCTTTTGTACTGCGTTCATGTGGACCTCTCGTTCAACGTTCTGACTTTTCGTTCCGTTGCCCAGCTTACCTGCGGTATGGTGGGTGGGCAGTAATTATTCCGACAGGGGAGCGTCAGGCCGTTGATGGTCAAAGACGCTGAGAGTGCGATAGATCGCAGACCCTCGAACCTGCTCCGGCTAGTACCGGCGAAGGAAGTCGAGCATCTCGGATGCGCAGAGGCGTTTAATCACGCCATGATTTTGTGCGTCCCCCCTCCTGATTTAGGAGGACAACGTATGAGTAACACGAAACCATCGCAGCGCAGCACCTGGCGTGTGGTCGACATTGTGATCGCCTCGGTGATCGCCGTCGCCTCGGGTGTCGTTTTTTGGGTGTGGTCCGCCAGCTACGGGCTGTTTTCGCTGGCCTTTACCGCCTTCCCGCCAGCTACCGCCCTGCTTACCGGCCTGTGGCTGTTCCCCGCGGTGCTCGGTGCACTGATCATTCGCAAACCCGGGGCGGCACTTTTTTGCGAGATGCTGGCCGCCGTGGTCGAGGCGCTGCTCGGTACCCACTGGGGCATGCCGGTGCTGATTTCAGGCCTTGTCCAGGGTCTCGGCGCGGAGCTGGTATTCGCCCTGTTCCGCTACCGGAAATGGAACCTGGCGGTGGCGCTGCTCGCCGGCCTGGGCGCCGGGGTGTTCGCCGGTGTCAGCGAAGCCTATGTGGTGGGAAGCGTCGCAGAATACACGCAGGGAATGAAGCTGTTCCATGTCGGTGCGACGGCCTTCTCCGGCCTGCTGGTGGCCGGCCTGCTGTCCTGGTGGATTACCCGGGCGCTGGCCCGTACCGGGGCGCTGAGCGCCCTGGCTAGCCGCCGGGCGCACCTGGAACCGGCCTTTGCGGGGCGCCCATGAGCGCCGCCGCCGACCAGCAGGCGGCCTCCCTGGCTCTTGGCGGGGTTTCGATCAACGCCAACGGTTTCACCTGGCATCATGCCGAACGCGAGCGGCCAGCCATCGCAGGGCTGGACGTAGCGATCCCGGCGGGGCAAAAAGTGCTGCTGCTCGGCCCGTCGGGGGCCGGCAAATCCACGCTGTTGCACGCAGTGGCCGGGGTTCTTGAACGTGAGGATGACACGGGGTTTGGCGGCGAGCTGCTGGTCGGCGGGCATGATGCCTTCGCACGGCGGCATCCGGTGGGGCTGATGCAGCAGGACCCCGAGACCCAGGTGGTGCAAAGCCGGGTAGGCGACGATGTGGCATTCGGCGCCGAGAACCTTGGTGTCGACCCGCAGCAGATCCGCGAGCGCATCCCGCAGGCCCTTGAAGCGGTGGGGCTTGGCGCCCTGGGCTTTGAGCACCGCACGCAGGCGCTTTCGGGCGGGCAAAAACAACGCCTGGCCCTGGCCGGCATCCTTGCCATGCGTCCGGGACTGATGCTGCTGGATGAACCGACGGCCAATATCGACCCGCAGAGCATCCCGCCCTTGCGTGATGCGGTGATCAACGCGGTTGAAGCCAGTGGCGCCACGCTGATCGTGGTTGAACACCGTTTGGATGCGTGGGCAGGACACGTGGATCGGGTGCTGGTGCTGAAACCCGGCGGCGGCGTTGCCCATGATGTTCACCCCGAGGCGCTCTTCAGCGATGAGCCCTTGCGCACCGAACTGGCCCAGGCAGGGATCTGGATTCCCGGGTTTGTTCCGCAGACCTCCGAAGCCCCGACGGCGCCGGGCGCATCATTGCTGGAACTGGACCGTTTGGTGTGCGCACGCAGCGAGCACGCGGTGCGTACCGCCCCGGTCGACCTGCAACTGCATGCCGGCCGGGCGCTGGTGATCCGGGGCGAGAACGGTGCGGGCAAGTCAACACTCGCACTGACCATGGGAGGTTTGCTCCAGCCGGTCTCCGGGAAGCTCGCGGCCAACGAGGCGCTGGCCGATGGCCTGTCGTCCTCGCCTTTCAGCTGGAAGGCCGGCGCGCTGGTTGCCCGGATCGGGTCCGTGTTTCAAGAACCCGAACACCAGTTCGTCACGCAGAGTGTGCGTGAAGAATTGGCTTTCGCTCCCGTGCGTGCCAGGAGTGGTTCGGAGGGTGAAACGAAGTTCGATCCAGCACAGGTCGATGCCCGCGTCGAGCAGCTGCTGATCCGCTTGGGGCTGCAGGATTTGGCCGAAGCAAATCCGTTCACCCTCTCCGGAGGGGAGAAACGACGGCTCTCGGTGGCCACCGTGCTGGCCGCTTCACCGGAAGTGGTGATCCTTGATGAACCAACGTTTGGACAGGATGCAAACACCTGGCGCGAGCTTGCCCAGCTGCTCATCGAAGAACTTGAGCAGTCCACCGCCATTGTTGCGGTGACCCACGATGAGCAGTTTGCCAAGGCATTGGGTGCCGTGCAGGTAGTGCTTGAACCGGCCGAACCGGTGAAGGCGGTTGCCGTGAAGGCGCCCATGCTCGATGCTCCGGTGGGGGAGAGCTGGCTGGCAAAAATCAACCCGCTGGCGAAGTTCGGTGCGATTGCCGGGGCGACCTTGCCGCTGATCAGCACGGTCGACTGGGTTTCGGCCACGGTCGTGATTGCGGTAACGCTGTTGATGCTTCCGCTGGCGGGGCTGAGCATCGCCGGGTTCTTCCGGCGTGGCTGGCCGCTGGTGGTTGCCGGGTTGCTGGCTGCCTGGGGCATTGCCCTGGTCGGGCAGGATTCGGGGCAGGTTTTGGTGAATCTGGGAATTTTCCAGATCACTGAAGGCTCGGTGGCCGGGGGTATCGCCACGGGGCTGCGCGCCCTGGCCATGGCGATTCCGATGGTGCTGTTGCTGTCCACCACAAATCCCAGCGACTTGGGTGGCGCACTCTCGCAGCAGTTGAAGGTTCCGCACCGTTTTGTGCTGGGGGCCTTGGCCGGGATGCGCCTGCTGGGGTTGATGGTTGAGGAATTCACCACGCTCACCCTGGCCCGCAGAGCCCGCGGGATTGGAAATCTGGGCACCGTACGCCAGAAGGTGAGTGCGAAACTTGGCCAATTGCTCGCACTGTTGGTCCAGGCGATCCGGCGTGCCGGACGGCTGGCGACCACCATGGAGGCCAAGGGATTCGGAACCGGGGAACGCACCTGGGTCCGCACCGCCACCTTTACCTGGCGTGACGGTGCGGTACTGGGTGCAGGGTTCCTGATTGGCGCCGCGGCGATCTTCACCGCGATCTGGGTCGGAACCTACAACCTGATCTGGTAAGCGAGGTTAACGAATCGAATCGGTGAGGGCGCTGAGCTGTGAATGCAGCTCGGCGTCCATCCGGATCGGTTTGGCATCCAAGGTGCGCACCGGGGTGAGCAGTCGAATCGAGGAAACCAGCCACACGCTGTCTGCCTGGTAGAGATCTTCGGGACGCAAGGGCCCGTAGCCCAATTCCCAGCCGTCCTGCCGTGCCGCGTCGAAGATGGCGCTTTGGGTGGTGCCCGGTAGGATTCCGGTCTCAAGCATCGGGGTTAACAGGCGTCGAGTCTCGCCGTCGCGCTGCGCGAGCAATACCGTGGCGGTCGGCCCTTCCAGCACCACACCGTCGGCCGAGGTGAAGATGACATCGTGGGCGCCGTGTTTGCGGGCGTAACGCAGGGCCGCCATATTCACCGCGTAGGAAAGGGTTTTGGCCCCCATCAACAGCCATGGCGCACGTTCGGCGAGTTTTGAATCGTAGCCGCGGTCAAGCAACAACACATCCACGCCTGATTCGCGCTGTTCCATGCCGACCCGCGGTGCCGGGCTGACGGTGACCCAGCAAACGGCCGGGTCGAGATCCAACTCGCCGCGCATCGCAACGAGTTTGACCACCGCTTCTTCCGCGCCGCCGGTCGCATCGAATTCGGCGATTGCGGTATCCACCGCCGCACGCCAGCTCCGTTCGTCGGGAATCTGAAGATCAGAGGTTTCGGCCGACACCGCCAGACGAGCCAGATGCGCCTCGAACTTGCGGACGGTTTGCTGGGTGTACAGCATCGATTCAAAAACTCCGTCGCCACGGTTCACACCCTGCAAAGTGACAGGAAGTTGGGGCGCGGTGATATCGGCAAGCCGTCCAGCGGGGTAAGCCGGATCAAGGAATACAAGTGAACTCATTGTCCAAGGTTATCGAATTTCCGCTTCGTGACGCTGATGGAGTCGCAATAACACCTGTCATTCACGATATTCCAAGAAGCGGCCGGGGATTAGATAGGCTAAGCAAAGATGATTCCGTCTGCCGCTGCCGCGGTGGGGTGCGGCGTTTCAGCCGTAGACACCATCGGGTGTTGAGATGAGGGGGTGCCGCGGTGTGGCCGAGTAATGAAATGCTGCTTCAGATAGGTGGCGCCATCTGGAGCGTTTTGGTCGCGGCCGAACTGGTGATCCGATACTTCATGATCGGCATTGTCCCCGGAAACCGCCGCCCTACCACGGCCATGGCTTGGCTGCTGGCGATCTTTTTTATTCCGGTGGTTGGCCTGGTGGCCTATTGGCTGTTCGCCAATCCGCGGCTCTCGCGGCGCCGTTTGGAAAAACAAAAACGCGCCCACGATGAAATCATGCGCGGCACGGCCCATATGCAGTTGCCCGAGGAATTCCATTCCAAGGAGGAATGGGTGGAATCGGCGGTCATCCTCAACCGCAATCTGGGGGCCATGCCCTTGGAAGGCGGGAATACCGTTGAAGTCATTTCCGATTACCGCGGGTCGCTGGACGCCATGCGCAAGGAAATCGATAAGGCCAAACGGTACGTGCACATCCAGTTCTACATCATGGGTGATGACCCCGACTACGTAGACCCGGTGTTGGACTCGCTTGAGGCAGCGGTGCAACGCGGGG
This sequence comes from Glutamicibacter sp. NPDC087344, assembly GCF_044744225.1. NCBI lineage: Bacteria > Bacillati > Actinomycetota > Actinomycetes > Micrococcales > Micrococcaceae > Glutamicibacter > Glutamicibacter sp. NPDC087344. The sequence continues at coordinate 392,753 of NZ_JBIUXY010000004.1, forward strand.
TCAATGTGCGTCTGCTTTTTGATCATCTGGGCACGTTGCGGGTCTCCGGTTACCGGCATTTCAAAAAACGGCTGAAAAGTTCCGGTATCACCTGGCGTCCTATGCTGCCGATTGACTTGATTGGCCGCCGCTGGCGTCGGCCCGATTTGCGTAATCACCGCAAGATCTTGGTAATTGACGGTGAAGTGGCGTTCACCGGCAGCCAAAACCTCATTGAGCCTGGCTACAAACGCGAATCCGCGCACAAGGTGGGGCGCGAATGGGTGGAGATGATGTTGCGTGTCGAGGGTCCTGTGGTGCGCAGCCTGGACATCACCTTCGCGACGGACTGGTGGCAGGAAGACGACGGCCAGGAGGTGCTGGTCGACATCACCGAGGCGCGGCATCCGCTGCCCTACGATGACCGCCCGGGAAGCACGCTGGCTCAGGTGCTGCCCAGTGGACCGGGATTCGGCGGGGAGAACAACCTGCGGTTGTTTAATACGTTGATCTATTCGGCCTCCGAACGTTTGATGATCACCAGCCCGTACTTTGTCCCGGATGATTCACTGCTTTATGCCATCACCACCGCGGCCCAACGCGGGGTGGAAGTTCACCTGTTCGTCTGCGAAGAGGGAGACCAGTTTCTGGTCCACCATGCACAGCAGTCCTACTATCAACAGCTGTTGGAGGCCGGAGTACGGATTCACCGGTACCCGGCACCCATGGTGTTGCATACCAAGTGCTTTACGGTGGATAACGAGGTGGCGGTCGTCGGGTCCTCCAACATGGACATGCGATCGTTCAGCCTGAACATGGAAATCTCGGTGATGCTGTTGGGTGAACAGATGGTTGACGCCGTGAACAAGGTGCAGAATGACTATCTGGAGATTTCCTCGGAAATCAGCCTGGCACAGTGGCGCCGGCGCCCCCGGATGCAGCGCTGGATCGATAACGTGGCGCGGTTGACTGCCACGCTGCAATAACCGCTGCCGGTTATCGTCCCCGTTCGCCGGACGCGGTGAGCGCCGCGCGCGGGAACTGCGAACCCAAGGCGGAGAGCACCCCGACGGACTTGGTGATGACCTCATCCCACTCGTCTTGCGCCACCGAGTCGGCGGTAATCGCCCCGCCGAGGCCGAGGCTCAGACGCCAGCGGCCATCGGCGAGCCGGTCGCAGACCAGGGTGCGGATCACCACGGAGAAATCGGCGGACCCATCTGCACCCAAATAACCTACGGCACCGGAATACAGCCCGCGCCGACGCTGGTTTTCCAACTCGTCCAAGATGTTCATGGTCGACAGCTTCGGGGCTCCGGTCATGGAGCCGGGAGGGAAGGCTTCACGCAGGGCCTGGGCCGCGAGGGCACGGTCGCGTAGTTGCGCGTCAATGGTGGAAACCATCTGGTGGACCGTTGCATAGCTTTCCACCGCACACAGGCGTGCCACCCGGACCGAACCGGGCAGGGCATGGTGCGAGAGGTCATTGCGCAGCAGATCGACAATCATGATGTTCTCTGCACGATCCTTGGGGTTCGTGGCGAGGTCCCGTTTGAGCTGCTCATCGGTGTGAACCGTGGCACCGCGCGGACGGGTGCCCTTGATCGGTTCGGCTCGCAGCGCCCCGGTGGCTCCGAGGCTGAGGAAACGTTCGGGGGAGATGCTGGCGACCTCGGTGTCACCCATCCGCAGGTAGTGGGCGAACGGAGCCGGGCTGGAGGTTCGCATCCTGCAATAGGCCTCAAAGGGACTGTAATTATTGGTGATGGCTGTCAGTTCGGTGGTGAGGCAGACCTCGTAGGTGTTTCCCTCGTAGATTTGGTGCTGCGCTTGCGCGATTTTCTCCTTGTAGGCCTGCTCGGTGTCGGCGCACACAAAATCTACCGGGTCCAGCTTTTTTGCCGTGCGCTGTTGTGTTCCAGCGCCGGCGACATGCTCGGTGACCCACTGTTCGACGTCTGCCGAGGCGTGGACAGCCATTTGCCCGGTGCGGTGGTTGATCACCAAAACAACATTGGGAGAGAAGAAGCTGGCATCCGGGCGCCGCACTCCGGCATTCGCTGAACCGGGGCCGGTGGCGGCCCCGACCTCGGCTTTGAGCTCATAACCGAGATAGCCAACCCAGGCTGGCAGCGGGTAGGAATCCGGTGCGGTACCCGGTTCAGGCCAGATCTTTTGCAATGACTCAAAAAAACCGGGCTGCAAACGCAGGGTCGCTTCGGCACGGTGCAGGCTGGTGCCACGGGCCGTGGTTTGCAGAACCGGGTAGGAGTCGCCGAGCGCCAACGCAATCAGCGAATACTTGTTCCGATCCAACGGGTCGCTGAGGTGGTGGCTGGTGGATTCCAGCAGGGCCGCGTGGGGCAACCCGTGGGCCAGGGATTCAAACAACGTCGCAACGTCAACCGGAACCGCTTGTTCACCAACCAGGGGAGGCGCCTGGGACGCCGGTGAAAACCCGGGAAGCAGTTCACGCAAGGTAGCGGGCAGGTAGGCACGCAGTCCCAGCAGCTGCTCAAACGGCGCGTGGGCACCGTCAGCGTTGAGCACCGCATGCACCTGCGAGGCTACGGCATCCCGTGCAAGATAATGATCTTCCTGAGCCGCCCAGCGCTCCCAATGCGGTGCGTAGGTCTCGCCGTCTCGTTGCAGGGCCCGCTGTTTGCGAACCGCGGCGGGCGCCTCCAGCCAGATGCTGAAATCGCTGAGCTCGCGAGCCTGCCGATGGGCGGCTCCGACACCTTCAACGATGATCACCTGTGCCGGGTGAAGAACCGCTGGTTCTCCCACGGAATCGGTGGCCCAATCCCACAGATTCCACGTCGCCGGCAGGCCTTGGCGCAACGTAGTGAGCAGTTCCGGCAACAGGTTTTGGGCGCCCTGAAGCCCGTCCCAGCCGTGATACAGATCTTCGAGGTGCAACACCGCAACGGAGCTTGTTGCCCCCAGCTGGGTCTCAAGTAGAGCAGCCAGGCTGCTCTTCCCCGATCCGGAGCGGCCGTCAAGGGCGATGATGAAGGGTCTAGCGGTTTCCACGAGAGGCTATATTACTCCGGACGTACTCAACGAGCGCAGGCAACGCTGCTGCAACGAGCTTCCATGTTTCGCGGAAGTCGCCCGCATCGCCATACCAGGGGTCGTACACACCCTGCCGGTCGTGGGGTTCATTCGCCGCGGCGGGGTCGAATGACCGGAACATCCGCAGCATGGGACGATCGCCGGGCTCAATTTCGCTCAGCGCCGGCACGAGATCTTCAAAATGGTCGGTGTCCATGGCCAACACCAGATCCATGGTTTCCAATTCATCGGGATCAACCACGGTTGCCACGTGTTCGGCGGCATCCAGTCCGTGGGCACGCAAGGTACTGGCCGCACGCGGATCGATTCCGTTGCCGGACTCGCCGTCGCTGGTGGCCCGTGAGCAAACCTCAACCTCGGTGATATCCGCATCGCGCAAGGCGTTTTTCAGCATGTACTCGGCCATTGGGGAGCGGCATATATTTCCCGTGCACACGATCATTATCCGGAACATGGCATCAGTCTATGGCCACTTCACAAATTGATCGAGGGGTAAGCGCAAGTTAATCGGCAACAATCCGGCAACGATTCTGAAAAACCTAAAAGTCGGTGGTGATTAGTGGATAAGGAGCATCATGGCGGCAACCAGAACAAAGAGCACCCCGAAGGCGATATTGAGCATTTTGGCTCCGCGCACGGTGGTGGTGAAACGTTGGAAGCTGCGGGCGGTGCCGGCAAAAAAGAAGAACATGACCAAGATGTCAACCACAACAATGGTGCCGATATAGATCAGGTACTGTGGCAGCATCGCTTGGTCGGTGCGAATGAACTGCGGGGTAAAGGCCAGGAAGAAAACGATGGCCTTTGGATTCAGGAGATTAACCAGCAGCCCGCGCCGTACCATGGCGCCACGGGTGAGTGTGCTTCCGGTGCTTGTTCCATCCGAGGAGACCTCGGGTTTCGACAGGATCATCCGAATGCCCAGATAGACCAGGTACGCGGCGCCGGCATATCGAATGGCTGCAAAAAGTACCGGGGAGCTGGACACCAAGAGCCCTACCCCGGCCGCGACGATGACCACGTGAATCAGCAGGGCTAGCTGTTGGCCGATGACACCCCAGATGGAAGCTCGCCAGCCTTGCCGCATGGAGTTGTTCATGGTGTTGATGGCCCCGGCACCCGGGGTGAAGCTGATGATGATCGATGCGCCAAGCAGTGAAAGCCAAAGAGAAAGTGCCACCTGTCTAGCGTAGTGGCACGGCAGGGTTTTGCCGGATTCGGAGTCCCGCAATGACTCGCACCTGACGAGGCGGCCTAGGTGTTTTCCGACACGACGATCAGCCGGGCCGTGTCAACGGCCTGAACCGCTTGGCTCAGGAATTCGCACAATAGCTCGATTTGAGGTGCGTCATAGGTGGAAATCAGTTCAAGCATCTTGCTCCCGAGCGGGCGGAACATTTCGCGTGCCTCGATTTTGGCCTTCTGCGTGAGGTGGATGTGCACGATGCGCCGGTCCTGTTCGCTGCGCTGGCGCGTGATATAGCCCAATCGATCCAGCCGGTCGAGCATGGCCGTGGTTGCCGGGGAGCTCAGTTGAAGTTCCCGGCTTAGATCGCGAGGCGAGGGGGCGGTGCCGGCCTGCTCATATTTCATCAGGATCGTCAGCCCGTGCATGTCGGTCCGATGCGGTCCGTAGTGATTTCCGGTGGATTCGACATAGCGGTCCGAAGCTTGGCCAAAGTCCTGAAGCAGCTGCATGAGCCGGGCGTGAGAGTGCTCTTCCATACACTAATGATAAACCAAGCGAACATTTCCATCATCAAACTAAAAGTTGGTACGCTGGTTCCGTTGGCCGTGGTGGCCAGCACCGCCAGACCACATTGAGGACAGCAAGATGTCACACGAAGCGAAAGTCGGCCAGCGCGCCGAACGTTCCATCAGCGGCAAGGCCATTGCCGTCCGGGCGGTGATTTATTCACTGCTGGTTGTTCTCTGGATCAGCGTCGCAGGAGTTGGCGGAATGACCTTCGGCAAACTCTCCGAGGTCCAAACAAACGACCAAACCGCGTTCCTGCCCACCAGTGCCGAAGCGACCCAGGCGCTGGAATGGCAAAACAAGTTCCGCACCAGTGAAGCAATCCCCGCGGTGGTGTTGATGACTTCCGCGGACGGTGTGCAGCAGGGGCAGGCCGACGCGCTCGCCACCGAGATCTCGGGGTTCGAATACCTCGACGGGCAGGTTACCGGGCCGATCATGTCCGACGACGGCCAGGCCGCCGAGTACATTGTGCCGATCTCCGCTGAGGTGAAAGCCAACGAAGCAGTCCAGGAGCTGCGCACCCTGTTGGCGGACGCCCAACCCGAGTCGGCGACGGTGTATGTCACCGGCCCCGCGGGATTCTCGGCCGACCTGATCGAGGCCTTCGGTGGCATCGACGGGGTGCTGCTGGGAGTGGCCCTTGTTGCAGTGCTGGTCATCCTGCTCCTGGTGTATCGCTCGCTGCTGCTTCCGCTCACGGTGCTGATGACCTCCGTCGTGGCCTTGTGCGCCGCGGTGCTGGTGGTGCATTTCCTGGCCAAGGAAGGTGTCATCCGCCTGGATGGGCAGGCCCAGGGCATCCTCTCGATCCTGGTGATCGGTGCGGCCACCGACTACTCATTGCTTTTTGTCGCGCGTCACAAGGAAGCCCTGTCGTCGGGTCTGAACCGGTGGCAAGCGGTGGCCAAGGCCTGGAAGCGTTCACTTGAACCGATCATCGCCTCCGGCGGCACCGTCACGGTGGGCCTGCTCTGCCTGCTGTTCTCGGATTTGAACTCCAACAAGGCGTTGGGGCCCATCGGTGCATCCGGCATCGTATTCTCAATCATCGCGGCCTTGTCTTTCCTTCCCGCGGTGCTCGGTTTGCTTGGCCGGGCCGCCTATTGGCCATTTATGCCCAAGGTCGAGGACCCGGAAACCCTTGAGCGGGCCGGCAAAGGGCTGTGGGCACGCATCGCCACTTTTGTTGCCTCGCATCCGCGCCCCATTTGGGTGGTGACCGCCCTGGTCCTGGCCGTCGGTGCGGCCTTCTCCCTGCAGCTCAAGGCGACCGGCGTGCCGCAAAGCGCGCTGGTCACCGGTGGCTCCGAAGCAAGTGAGGGACAGGTTGCCCTCGGTGAGCACTTCCCCGGAGGCAGTGGCTCCCCGGCGACCGTAATTGTTGATGAAGCCCAGGCGAATACCACCTTGGAAGCGGTCCTTGAGGTTCCAGGGGTGGACTCGGCCTATCTGCAGGCTGAAGACGGCGGGCCGGCCATGGCTCAGCGTGGGGCACCGGTGTACACCGTCGAGGGTCGGAACCTGATTTCCGTGACACTGAGCGATGCCGCGGATTCGGATGCCGCGGTTCAAACGGTGCACACGTTGCGCGACACCGTGCACGAGATCGATCCGGCGAGCCTGGTCGGTGGGACAACCGCGACGCAGATGGATAAAAACGCGACGGCCGAGGCCGACCTGTTTAAGATCATTCCGATCACGTTGATTGCGATCCTGGTCATTTTGATGCTTCTGCTGCGCTCCATTGTGGCCCCGCTGCTGTTGATGGTCACCACGGTGCTTTCCTACGGAACGGCGATGGGCGTCAGTGCGCTGGTCTTCAATAACGTTTTCGATTTCGTGGGCGCGGATCCATCGGTCCCGCTGTTCGGTTTTGTGTTCCTGGTGGCCTTGGGTGTCGACTACAACATCTTCTTGATGACCAGGGTGCGCGAGGAAGCGCTGGTTTACGGGACCCGGGAGGGAATGCGCCGGGGTCTGACCGTCACCGGCGGGGTGATCACCTCCGCTGGTATTGTTCTGGCGGCAACCTTCGCGGCACTGGGGGTTGTGCCGATCATGTTCCTGGCCCAGCTTGGTTTCATCGTGGCCTTCGGCGTGCTGCTGGATACATTCATCGTGCGAAGCCTGCTGGTTCCGGCGTTGGTGGAGGATATTGGTTCCGCGGTCTGGTGGCCCTCCAAGCTTGCCCGCAAGAAGGACAAGGCCGGTGCGCACCGGGCCTAACCCAGTGCGCTGGCGTGGTTGACGTGGTGGAGATCTCCTGTGATTCGACCCGTTGACGGGCTCCGGGCCAGACAAGCCCGGAGCCTGCCTGTAGAATAGAAACTTGTACGTATCCAAGACGGGACATCTAGTTCGACTAGGCCCGCACGGTGCGTATTCGTCGACAGACTTGATTTCCTTGAACAAAAACTCCCGGAATCCTGGAGTTTTTGCACGGGTGCGAAGCATGATTCATGCTGGCCCGTACCGGACTTCCTCCTGGATCGGCGAACCACAGCGTCGAAAACGACGTGCGAATTCAGAGAGAAAGTTTGAGCATTGACCTCTACTTTTAGCGCCCTTGGCGTGCCCGCGAACCTGGTTGACGTACTGACCGAGCGCGGCATCGAAACCCCGTTCCCGATCCAGGAAGCAACCCTTCCTTCCACCCTTGCCGGTGGCGACGTGTTGGGTCGCGGCCAGACCGGTTCGGGCAAGACCCTGGCCTTTTCCTTGCCCCTGGTGGCTCGCCTGGCTGCCCGCCCGCAGCGCCGCAAGGCTCGTTTCCCGCGCGCCCTGATCATGGCGCCGACTCGTGAGCTGGCCACCCAGATTGCCAAGACCGTGGATCCGCTGGCCGCCGCCAGCGGCCTGCGCACCACCGTGATTTATGGCGGTGTGGCGCAGAGCCGTCAGGAAAAGGCGATGAACGAGGGTGTTGACATTGTTATTGCCTGCCCCGGCCGCCTTGACGACTTGATCAAGCAGAAGATCGTAGACCTCTCGCAGCTTGAAATTTCGGTGCTTGATGAAGCCGATCACATGGCCGACATGGGTTTCTTGCCGGTGGTGCGCCGGATCATGGACCGTATGCCGACCGGTATCCAGCACATGCTGTTCTCCGCTACCTTGGACAACGGCGTGGACAAGGTTGTTAAGCGTTACCTGAGCAACCCAACGATTCACTCGGTTGATGCGCCCAAGGCCGCGGTGAACACCATGGAGCACCATGTTTTTGTGATCCCCAACGATGACAAAAAAGACCTGATTCGTGTGCTCGCGCAGGGTACCTCGCGCCGCATCATGTTCATGCGCACCAAGCACCACGCCAAGAAGATGGCGGTAGTGCTCTCCAAGGCTGGTGTGCCGGCCGTCGACCTGCACGGCAACCTGTCCCAGAACGCCCGCGACCGCAACCTGGCGGCTTTTGCCTCCGGTGAGGCCAAGGTCTTGGTTGCTACCGACGTTGCCGCCCGAGGGGTGCACGTCGACGGTGTGGAACTGGTGGTTCACATTGATCCGCCGGCAGAACACAAGGCCTACACCCACCGTTCGGGGCGCACCGCGCGTGCCGGTTCCAACGGCACCGTGGTCACCATCTGCACTCCTGACCAGCAGGGCGATGTTGCGACTTTGCTGAAGCAGGCCGGGCTCAAGGTTCCTTTTGAAAAGGTCAGCCTGGAATCCCAGGTCGTCAAGGACGTTGTAGGCGACGTTGCCGAGTTGGTTCCATACGCCGCGCCGGTGAAGCAGCAGAGCAACCAGGCCAAACGTAAACCTGCCGGTGAATCAGCTGGCAATCGTGGCGGCCGTGGGCAGCGTGGCTCCCGCGGTCCACGTTCGGCGGGCGACGGCGCAGGCCAGGCTCGCAGCGAGTCGGGCCGCCGTAACGAGCGCGGACCGAAGTCTGCCGGGGGAGAACGTCCAGCACGCGCACCTCGGGCCGCCAACGCCGAGCGTCCGGCAAGTGCCGGCCGCGGTGCAGGTTCCGAACGCCCATCGGGTGCCGCCGGTCGCGGGACACGTCAGGGTGCGCGAGCCGCAGCCGGGTCAGCTGCCGGGGGCCGTTCACGCGGTCCGCGCCGTGCCTCCAGCCCTGCCACCCGCAGTCGCTAAGGATCAACTTCCAGCCAATACGATTGGCTGAGCATCTAAAAAATCCCCGCCCGGATACCGGGCGGGGATTTTTTGGCCTTGAGGTCAAACTCGCGGTGACCGTGTGGTGCGAGCGGTTAGTCCTGTGGCTTTTTGCGCCCGAAGCTAAAGTAGCTTAGCGGCCCGAGGAAGTTGATGAAACATAGCCCCACCCAGAGCCCCTTGCTTCCGTTGATCTGTTCGGGTTTGCGTCGGTAGATGTCGATCTGGGCCGCGGCAAACAGCAACACCTCAAGGGTCCCTGCAACGATTGCGGCGGTGCGTGCCACCGGGGAAAGCTGAGAGAACTTCTTTTTGCTTCGAGCCATCATTTAGCCTTTGATCTGTTGTTTTCAGGGCTTCAAACGGTGGACCGACGGAGCCAGAAAAAGTTTTGTGCTTACGGGAATTATTCTGCCACCCCACCCGTTGAATAAGACAGAGCGCAAAGTTGAGTCGACTTAACTCAAGTTAATTTGACAGTCGAAAGCGGCTGAGTAAACTTGAGTCCGAAGCGCTCAATGGAGGTGGAAGCCTCCAGCGTTAGACATTTTTTCACTAGGCAAAGGAGAGCCATTATGTCGCGTGCCGTAGGTATTGACCTTGGAACCACCAACTCTGTCGTATCCGTGCTCGAAGGTGGTGAGCCAACCGTTATCGCTAACGCGGAGGGCAACCGCACAACCCCGTCCATCGTTGCTTTCTCAAAGGGCGGCGAAGTCCTGGTTGGCGACATCGCCAAGCGCCAGGCAGTAAACAACATCGACCGCACCATTGCGTCGGTCAAGCGTCACATGGGTACCGACTGGACCGTGAACATTGACGACAAGAAGTACACCGCCCAGGAAATCTCGGCTCGTACCCTGATGAAGCTGAAGAACGACGCCGAGTCGTACCTGGGTGAGAAGGTCACCGACGCGGTGATCACCGTTCCTGCGTACTTCAACGACGCCGAGCGCCAGGCCACCAAGGAAGCCGGCGAAATCGCAGGCCTGAACGTGCTGCGCATCGTCAACGAGCCAACTGCCGCCGCTCTGGCCTACGGCCTGGAGAAGGGCAACGAAGACGAGCTCATCTTGGTCTTCGACCTCGGTGGCGGTACCTTCGACGTGTCCCTGCTGGAAGTTGGCAAGGACGACGACGGCTTCTCGACCATTCAGGTTCGCTCGACCGCAGGTGACAACCGCCTGGGCGGCGACGACTGGGATCAGCGTGTTGTCGACTGGCTGCTGGCTCAGGCCAAAGCCAAGGGTGCCGACCTGTCCAAGGACAAGATTGCCCTGCAGCGCCTGAAGGAAGCCGCTGAGCAGGCCAAGAAGGAACTGTCTTCGGCTACCAGCACCAACATCTCCCTGCAGTACCTCTCGGTCACCCCTGAGGGCCCGGTTCACCTGGACGAGCACCTTTCGCGTGCAAAGTTCCAGGACCTGACCGCAGACCTGCTGGAGCGCACCCGCAAGCCATTCAACGACGTCATTGCCGAAGCCGGCGTGAAGGTCTCGGAGATCGCTCACGTGATCCTCGTTGGCGGTTCGACCCGTATGCCAGCCGTTGCCGAACTGGTCAAGGACCTGGCCGGCAAGGAAGCCAACAAGGGTGTCAACCCTGATGAGGTTGTCGCCGTGGGCGCCGCCTTGCAGGCTGGCGTGCTGAAGGGCGAACGCAAGGACGTTCTGCTGATCGACGTCACCCCGCTGTCCCTGGGTATTGAAACCAAGGGTGGAGTGATGACCAAGCTGATCGAGCGCAACACCGCGATCCCAACCAAGCGTTCGGAGACCTTCACCACCGCTGAGGACAACCAGCCGTCGGTTTCCATCCAGGTTTTCCAGGGCGAGCGCGAGTTCACCCGTGACAACAAGGCCCTGGGCACCTTCGAGCTGACCGGTATCGCACCGGCTCCGCGTGGTATCCCGCAGGTTGAGGTCACCTTCGACATCGATGCAAACGGTATCGTGCACGTGTCCGCCAAGGACAAGGGCACCGGCACCGAGCAGTCGATGACCATCACCGGTGGTTCCTCGCTGTCCAAGGAAGACATCGAGCGTATGGTCCAGGAAGCCGAAGCTCACGCGGAAGAGGACAAGGCCCGCCGCGAGGCTGCCGAGACCCGCAACGCCGCCGAGCAGGCTGCCTACTCCATCGAGAAGCTGATCAAGGACAACGAGGATAAGCTTCCTGAAGAGGTCAAGACCGAGGTCCAGGGCGACGTTGACGCACTGAAGTCCGCGCTGGAGAAGCAGGACAACGACGACGAGGTCAAGGCCGCGTTTGAGAAGTTGCAGGCTTCGCAGACCAAGCTGGGCGAGGCGATCTACGCCAACACCCAGGCCGAGGGCGCAGCCGCCGGCGAGCAGGATGCACCAAACGCTGATGAAGACATCGTCGACGCCGAGGTCATCGACGAAGACGAAGCCGACAAGAAGTAGGGAGTTTAGGAACATGTCCGAGGCAAAGGACCAGAACGAAAACTTCGGCCAGGAGCCGGAGAACCAGCCAGAGGCAGCTGACCAGCAGCCAACTGCTGACGCTTTGGGTCAGGCCGAGGCGATCCTGAACGAGGCTGGCGAATCAGTCACCGGCGAGCAGGACGAGGTGAGCGAGGTCGTGACCGAGCTGCGCAACGACCTGCTCCGCCTGCAGGCCGAATACGTCAATTACCGCAAGCGGGTAGAACGCGACCGTGCAGTGGCGCGTGAAAACGCGGTGCAGGGAATGCTTTCGACCCTGTTGCCGGTGCTTGACGATATTGACGCGGCCCGCACCCACGGCGATCTGAACGAAGGCCCTTTCGCCTCGATTGCCACCAAGCTGGAGACGATCCTCTCGCAGCATGGCCTGGAGCGCATCAATGAGGCGGGGGTCGAATTCGACCCGAACGTCCATGAAGCGTTGCTGCGCCAGGCTGTGCCGGAAGTTCCAGCCGATCACGTGGGACAGGTGCTCCGTGCCGGCTACCGCAAGGGAACCAACGTCCTGCGCGCCGCCCAGGTGCTGGTCGCCACCGGTGAATAGCAACTAGCTAACCCAACTGAAACTGCCCACTGTCGAATTCTCGCCAGTGGGCAGTTTCGAATTCGCAAGGAAAGGATGAGGCCCTGATGGCAAGTCAGGACTGGATAGATAAAGATTTTTACGCAATCCTCGGTGTCTCCAAGGATGCCTCGGACGCGGATATCAAGAAGGCGTACCGAAAGTTGGCGCGCAAGTACCACCCTGACACCAATGCCGGTGATGCCACCGCGGAACAGAAGTTCAAGGACATCACCGAAGCCAACTCGGTCCTCTCCGACAAGGAAGAGCGCGAGCAATACGACGCGATCCGGGCCATGGGCTCCGGGGCCCGTTTTTCAGCCGGCGGTGCCGGTGGCGCTCCGGGCGGCGGAGCAGGATTTGAAGATATCTTCTCCAACCTCTTTGGAGGCTCCGGCGGGGCACGCCAGCGCGGCGGGCAACCGGACTTCTCCGACCTGTTCGGCGGTGGCGGTGGTTTTGGCGGCTTCGGCGGGCAGAGCGCCCCGCCACGCAAGGGGGCGGACCGGACCGCGAACACCTCGATCTCCTTCGCTGGCTCCATCAACGGAACCAAGATCGGCCTGCGTGAGCCGAACGGCGAGGTCATCGACGTGCGTATCCCGGCAGGCATCAAGGACGGCCAGTCGGTGCGTGTGCGCGGTCGCGGCCAGGCAGGTGCCGCCGGCAACGGGGATTTGATCGTCAAGGTCAAGGTTGCCGAGCACCCGTTCTTCAAACGCGAAGAGAACAACATCCGGGTACACGTCCCGGTGACCTTTGACGAGGCCGCCCTGGGCGCAAAAATCCACGTCCCAACCTTGGACGGGGAAGAGGTAACGGTCAAGGTTCCCGCAGGTTCGAACTCGGGACGCACCTTGCGACTGAAGGGCCGCGGAGTGAAAACCTCCAAGGCCACCGGCGACCTGCTGATCGTGCTGGATGTGGTCATTCCGCAGAATCTTTCGGATGCCGCGAAGAAGGCAGTTGAAGACTTCGCCGCCGCTACCGAGGGCGACGATCCGCGCGCAGATCTGGCCGCCAAGGCCAAGCTCTAAACGCGGCCCAGACGATCGCCGCATGCCTGCGCCACAGGGTTCAACACCCTGTGGCGCAGGCGATAGACTCACACTACAGCCAAGGCAGAAAGGTGGTTGAAGCACCGTGAACGGGGATTTCCTGCGACCTGTCTTCGTCATTTCCGTCGCCGCGCAGCTAGCCGACATGCACCCGCAAACACTGCGCCAGTACGACCGCATTGGACTGGTTTCGCCCAGCCGGCAGTCCGGCAAACAGCGTCGTTATTCCCAGCATGATGTGTCGTTGTTGCGCCAAGTCCAGTCGCTGAGCAAGGACGGGGTCTCGCTTGAAGGCATTAAACGGATCCTTGAGCTGCAAAACCAGGTTGCCAGCCTGAAAGATGAAGTCAACCAGCTGCGCACCGAACTGAACTACGTGCGCCAGGGCCAATCACGGATCTTCGCCGCCGGGACCGTCGCAGGCGACGTGGTTTCGCTGGCCCGCGGCATGCGCCCCTCGCGGCCCGAACCAACCGTAACGTTGTTCCCGGTACGTCGCGCCATTGGCCGCTGAAATCCCGGGATGAACCGCAGGATAGACAATGGCTGAATTTTGGAACACCCCGGAGAACCCGTTTCTCGAAGCACGCAGGTCCTGCCAGCAGGTATCGTGCTACCGCAGCCATGTTCACGATAGGTTTTCCGTGGGACTCATCGACGCCGGCTCAACGCAGTTCACCGGGGCGGCCGGGGCCACGGCCCAGCTGCTGCCGGGGGATGTGATCGTCATTCCGGCCGGACACGTGCACGCCTGCAACCCCGAGGCAGGAACCTGGGAATACCAGATGATTCACGCGGAGCACGTGTGGGCAACCGAGTTGCTGGGAGAAGACCGGTCGCCACTTTTTGAGAACGTGCGGATCATACGCGATGCGCAGCTTCATGATCGCATTTCTGCTTTTATCGCAGCGCTCTTCGACGGCCTGGATCTGGCGCAGTGCCAGCATCGGTTTCGAACAATCTTGCAAGAACTCCAGGATGCCCCACCGCACCAGGTGATCGGCTCTGAAGCCCAAGGCAACCACGAAGTGTGGATGCAAGAGGTTCTTGAAATCCTCAGTTCTGCAGAAGCCAACCCCGACTTAACCGAGCTCGCCGCGGTGGCGGGTGTGAGCAAATATCACCTGATCCGCTCGGTGAAGCGCCGCACCGGACTGGCGCCCATCGCATGGCGGCAAAACTCCCGGATCAACGCCGCGCGGCAGTTACTGCGTAGCGGCGCATCGGTGGCTGATACCGCGGCAACCCTTGGCTACGCGGATCAAAGCCACTTCCACAGGGCTTTCCGAGCCCACGTGGCCGCGACGCCGGGAGCCTACGGAAAATAGGGCAATTTCGTTCAATACATCGACGCGGAATTCGCGCACGATGGGTCCATGAATGAAATAACCTTCGACCTCGAACAGGCTGCCGACACCTTACGCACCTGGGCACTGGATGAATCGCTCAAGGCTACGGTCAAGTCCAATCCACAGGTGCTGGCGGCAGCCAGGAGGATCGCCAGTCGCTATATCGCCGGGGAAGACCTAAGCTCGGCGCTCCAGCTGGTCGAATCGAATGCGCGGCGCGGTCATCTGGCAAGCATCGAATGTGTTGGCGAATCGGTGCGGAATCGTGAAGAAGCCAGGCAAGAAACCGAAAAATTTATCGAAATCGCCCGCAGCCTGAAACGCCTTGAGGTTGCCAGCACCATCAGCCTGGACCTGTCACACGTGGGACTGCTGGTCGACGACCGGTTTTGTTATGAGAACGCCGCCCGGATTGCCGAGGCGGCACGTGCCGCGGGGACGTACGTGATGGTTTCGGCCGAAGGATCGGCGCGAACCGACCAGGTGCTGACAATGTGGGAACGGGTCAAAACAGATTTTCCAGAAACAGGAATCACCCTGCAAGCCAGGCTGCATCGCTCCGCCGACGACCTGCTGCGAGTGATCACACGGGACGGACCGATCCGTTTGGTCAAAGGCGCCTTCCGCGAGGACCTCAAGGTTGCCGCACCACGCAACTCATCGCTGATGTACGAGAGATATGTGCAGATGGCCTCAGAACTCATCAATTCGGGTCATCGGACCAATCTGGCAACACACGATGCCTCGCTCATCTCCACGCTGCAAGAAACGTTCGGCGATCAGCTTCACGATCGCCGTATCGAATTTGAAATGCTCCAAGGGCTTGGCGCGGGGCTGTTGGATTCGCTGAACGCCTCGGGATATCGAACCCGCGAATACGTGGTTTATGGAAGTGAATGGTGGCTGTATTCGCTGAACCGGTTGGCAGAAGAACCGCAGCGGGTATTCACCGCGCTCGCAGACTTGGCGACCGAATCTGCTAGTTGATGCGTCCGTGCCGGCGCAGCCGCGACTCCAACTGGGTGCGCACCGCAGGCCACTCGTGGGGCAGGATCGAGAAGACCACCGTATCGCGCAGGGTTCCGGTGACCGGGTCGTACTTGTGGTTGCGCAACACACCGTCCTGCTTGGCTCCCAGCCGTGCAATGGCGGCTCGCGAGGCTTCGTTGTGCCAATGCGTGCAGAAAGCCACCGAATAGCATCCGAGGTCGTCGAATGCCCGTCGGAGCAGCAGGTGCTTCGCCGCTGGGTTGATGCCGGTGCCCTGCGCCGAAACCGCCAGGAACGTGGAGCCGATCTCCACCCGGCGGTGCGCCGCATCGATATTGAGGTACGTTGTGGCACCGACGGCGCGGCCGGTGGAGGTATCAATGATGGCGAAAGGGGCCATGGTTCCCGCCGCCTGCCAGGCCAACCGCTGGGCGATGTTGCTTTCCATCTGCTGCGCCGACGGGGTGGTGGCGAACCAAGCCTCGTGTAAGCTTCCGGCTGACACCACCTCGGCGAGATCCGGCGCATGGGACTGCGTGAGCTGTTCGAGCCTCACTCCGGCGTATTCCATGGTGGGGGCGGCAGCGTAGTGGCTGGCGGGGACCACAGGGTAATGGCTCATGCCCACCAGTCTAGGGTGGGCATGAGCCATTGCCGGAATTTACGACGGATCCCGCTTTAGCCGACGCGGGTGTAGGCCAGGTCGAAGACCAGACGGCCTGCCTTCAGTGCCTTGCCTTCAAAGCTGGTGAGGATACGGCGTTCAAAACGCGGTGCCCAGCCGCCAATCTCGTCCACGAAATCAGGTTCCTTTTCAAAACCTTCCATGCCTTCTTGGCGGACCTTGGTCAGGTTGCTTTCGTCTCCGGTGAGATTGCCCGGGAACTGATTCTCAAAATCGGGGTGGGCGGTGAGCACTTCGCGCATTTGTTCTGCGTAGTTCGACCAGTCGGTGGCCAGCCGCAGGGTGCCACCGGGTTTGAGGACCCGAGAAACCTTGTCCAGGAACGAGGCTTTGATCAGGCGGCGTTTGTGGTGGCGGGGCTTGTGCCACGGGTCGGAGAAGAAGATCCAGATTTCATCGGCGCTGTTCTCTTCGAGCATCACCTCCAACACCTCGGGGGCGTTGGCCTGCACCGCGCGGACGTTTTCGATTCCGAAGGATTCGACCTTGAGCATGAGCTGGGCCAGCCCGGGCCGGTAGACCTCCACGGCGAGGTAGTTTCGCTCGGGGTCAGCATTGGCGGCATTGGCAATGCATTCGCCAAGCCCGGTACCGATCTCCACGATCAGCGGAGCGACCCGGCCGAATGCCTGATCGGGGTCGAGGGTGAAGTCATCGGCCACGGAGGTGTCGGCGATCTTGCGCGGAGGCTCAATGACGTATTGGTCGGCATTGCGCTCCCAGGCGCTGGCTCGTCGGCCCTGCAGGCGATTGCCCCGACGGACAAAGGAGACCGGTTCGGCCCGGAAAAGTGCTGGGTCTTTGGGGGTCGTGGCCTCTGACTGAGGCTGTGCTTCGCTCGAATCGCTCATGATTATTAATCCTAGCCGAGCGCGCCATACCGAACCGTCCCGAAGACTAGGGGATTGGCCACGGTCTCAGGGGAAAATCCGGGCTGTCACCCATGGCGCCGAGCACCGGGATTGGGGAAGATGTGTTTATGACTGATCTTCTACGGGGAATCCTCAACATTATTTGGCTGCTGTTTGGCGGCCTATGGCTGGCCCTGGGATATGTCCTGGCCGGTATCATCTGCTGTGTGCTGATCGTGACGATCCCTTTTGGCATCGCCTCCTTCCGCATCGCCGGGTACGCGTTGTGGCCCTTCGGCCGGACGGTGGTGGACCGCGGCGCCGTCGGCGCCTTCTCCACCCTGGGCAACGTGATCTGGCTGATTTTCGCCGGAATCTGGATTGCCATTGGGCACGTTTTGACCGCTATCCCGATGTTCATCTCGATCATCGGTATTCCGCTGGGTATTGCGAACCTGAAAATGATCCCGGTATCCCTGATGCCGTTGGGCAAGGTCGTTGTTCCCTCCGACTATTACATCGGTTCCATGCGCCGCTAATTTTCGCGCCACCGCTCAAAGGCAGGGCCCGCCATTCGTGTTCGAATGGCGGGCCCTGCCTTGATTCTGCGTTTGTCTCAGCGCTGGTCGATGGTGTCAGCTCTTGAGATATTCGTCGTGTTGACGGTGCGCCTCAGCGATTTCTTCGCGGATCGTGTCGATGTCCTTGACCTTGTCGCGATATTTCTTGTCCATGGTTTTCACGTAGGCTTCTTCCTCCAGCAGGACCGAGTAGACTCGCTCGCGCTCGGCGGGATCAGCGGTGTACGACAGGTCGGTGTAGTTCTTCGCATGGCGTCGAACGTTGTTGACCGCGGTCAGCGCCTTGCCGGCCTTGCTGAAGAGCGAGGCAAAAACGGTGAATACCAGCACACCGATGATTACACTCAGGGACAGTCCGGTGGAAATCTCGATGACCGAAACATGCTCGCCACCGTTGATGAACGGCAGGTTGTTCTCGTGCAGGGCGTGCAGGATCAGCTTGACGCCGATGAATGCAAGGATTGCGGCGAGGCCGTAGGACAGGTAGATCAGTCGATCCAGCAGCCCGTCAAGCAGGAAGTACAGCTGGCGCAGGCCCATCAAGGAGAAGGCGGTCGCGGTGAAAACAATGAAGACGTTCTGCGTCAGACCAAAAATTGCGGGAATCGAGTCCAGCGCAAAGAGGATATCGGTACCGCCGATGGCCACCATCACCAGCAGCATCGGGGTCAAGACCTTTTTGCCGTCGATCTTGGTGAACAGCTTGTCGCCGTCGTACTTGTCGGTGGTGTGGAACAGCTTCTTGGCGAGTCGGATGATGAAGTTGTTGGCCTCATCCGATTCGTCGTCCTTCTTGAGCAGGTTGCCTGCGGTGAGCAGCAGGATCAGGCCGAAGATGTAGAAAACCCAGGCGAACTGGTTGATCAGCGCTGCGCCCACAAAGATGAAAGCGGTTCGTGCGATGAGCGAGAAGACGATGCCGAAGAGCAGGACCTTCTGCTGGTCTTCACGCGGCACCTTGAAGCTGGCGATGATGATCAGGAAGACAAAGAGATTGTCGACCGAAAGGGCCTTTTCCGTGATGTAGCCGGCGAAGTACTCGGCGCCCATGTCCACGCCGCCGAAAATGAAGACGATGATGCCGAAGACGACCGCGAGGCCAACATAGATGCTTGACCAGATTGCCGCTTCGCGCAGTGAAGGAACGTGCGCCTTGCGAATGTGGAAAAAATAGTCGAATGCCAAGAGGCCGAGGATCACAACGATCGTGATGCCCCAGATTAAAGGAGAAACTCCCATGGGGATTCCTGCTTTCGTAAGTTAGGTACAAGCCAGACAAGTAAGTCTCTTCACCAACCGAAAATGGCTGGCCGCAGAACCCGGCAAGACTTCTGAGTCTTACGTACTGACGGATCAAACGCTTGCGAATACTCCCTTACGTGAGATCAACTCTATCTTGTGTATTGCCCTCAGCGAAAGTCGGGGTAGCCATGGCGTGTTGGCCGGCAGGTGAGATTCGACGGAATTCTCGCGCGACAAGCTGGTTACGGCGGCTTGTTGTGTTGCGCCCGCGAACCGATGAGTCCCTCAGGGCAGGGCAGGGACCCGTGCTGGGGCTGCTTGATCAAATCCATCGCTTGCACACCGTTCGTGGTGCAACAAGACCCTGGTGAGTTGAGGTCTGCCATGGCTCCATTGTTAGTGGGGCAGATCACCGAACACAAGGGAAAACTTTTTCGAATTATCTGGGAGAAGTGGAATAACCACTCACATACTAGGGTTGAGTTAAGTACACTCAAGTTTAGAGGTTCACCTACAAACGAAAGGAAGCGCGTGGACACCAAACTCACTACCAAGAGCCAAGAGGCACTCTCGGCCGCAGGCATGAATGCATCGACCGCAGGAAATCCGCAGATTGAACCTGCACACCTGCTCAAGGCACTACTGGATCAGCGTGACTCGGTCGCGGTAGCACTGCTCAAGACGGCAGGGCTGGACGTCGACGCGCTTTCCGTGAAGGCCAGCGCGCTGATCAAGGCACTGCCTTCAAGCGCCGGATCGTCGGTGGCGCAGGCTCAGTTCTCCCGCCAACTGCTGCAGGTCGTCAGCGGTGCGCAGGAAACCGCGGCGGAAATGGGGGATACCTATGTCTCCACCGAGCACCTGCTGATTGCGCTGACCAGCGACCAGACCAAAACCGGTGAGGCGCTGCGGGAACAGGGTGCCGCCCGCGACCTGCTGGTAGGCACACTTCCTACTATCCGCGGCGATCGCAAGGTTGATAACCCGAACCCGGAAGCCACCTTCCAGTCACTGGAGAAGTTCGGCACCGACATGACCGAGCTGGCGCGTTCGGGCAAGCTGGATCCGGTGATCGGCCGCGACCGTGAAATCCGCCGTGTGGTTCAGGTGCTCTCGCGTCGCACCAAAAACAACCCGGTGCTGATCGGGGAGCCCGGCGTGGGTAAAACCGCGGTCGTTGAGGGCCTGGCCCAGCGGATGATCGCCGGCGACGTTCCAGAATCCCTGCGCGGCAAGACCCTGATCTCACTTGATCTGGGGGCCATGGTCGCCGGTGCGAAGTACCGTGGCGAATTCGAGGAACGGCTCAAAGCCGTCCTGGAAGAAATCAAGTCCTCCAACGGGCAAATCGTCACGTTCATCGACGAGATCCACACCGTGGTCGGCGCCGGCGCTTCGGAAGGCGCCATGGATGCCGGCAACATGCTCAAGCCGATGCTTGCCCGCGGTGAGCTGCGCCTGATCGGCGCCACCACCCTGGATGAGTACCGCGAGAACATCGAAAAGGATCCGGCGTTGGAGCGGCGTTTCGCCCAGGTCTACGTGGGTGAGCCGAGCGTGGACGACACGATCGCGATCCTGCGCGGCCTGAAGGAACGTTACGAGGCGCACCACAAGGTCTCGATTGCCGACTCCGCATTGGTTTCCGCCGCTGCGCTGTCCAACCGCTACATCACGGGCCGGCAGTTGCCGGACAAGGCAATCGACCTGGTGGACGAGGCCGCTAGCCGGCTGCGCATGGAGATCGACTCCGCTCCGGAGGAGATTGATGAATTGCGCCGCGAAGTGGACCGGCTGACCATGGAAGAGTTGGCCCTGTCGGATGAGACGGATCCGGCATCGGTTGAACGCCTGGAAGCACTGCGCAAGGACATGGCAGACAAGAAAGAAAAACTTGATGCCTTGAACGCGCAGTGGGAAGCGGAGAAAGCTGGACTGAACCGGGTCGGCGACCTGAAGGTCAAGCTGGACGAGCTGCGCTCTGAAGCGGAGAAGTACCAGCGCGAAGGCGACCTGGAGAAGGCCTCGCGCCTGCTCTACGGCGAGATCCCAACCTTGCAACTGGAGCTGGATGCGGCCGCCGCCGCTGAAGAGCACGGAAACAAGGAACACACCATGGTGGCCGACGAGGTTACCGCGGATGACATCGCTGAGGTGATCTCCGCGTGGACCGGCATCCCCGCTGGGCGCATGCTTCAGGGCGAAAGCCAGAAGCTGCTTCAGATGGAGCAGATCATTGGGCAGCGGCTGATGGGCCAGAAACAGGCCATCGCCGCGGTCTCGGATGCTGTACGCCGGACCCGAGCCGGTATTGCAGACCCGAACCGCCCTACCGGTTCCTTCCTGTTCCTCGGCCCCACCGGTGTGGGTAAAACGGAGCTTGCCAAGTCCCTGGCCGACTTCCTGTTCGACGATCCGCGCGCCATGGTGCGGATCGACATGTCCGAGTACTCGGAGAAGCACGCGGTCTCGCGACTGGTAGGTGCGCCTCCGGGATACGTAGGTTATGAGGAGGGCGGTCAGCTCACCGAGGCGGTGCGTCGTCGCCCCTACTCGGTGATCCTGCTCGACGAGGTCGAGAAGGCCCACCCAGAGGTCTTCGACATCCTGCTGCAGGTGCTGGATGACGGACGGTTGACCGATGGGCAAGGACGCACCGTGGACTTCAGGAACACCATTCTGATCCTGACCTCCAACCTCGGATCGCAGTTCTTGGTGGACCAGACGCTGGATGCCCAGACCAAAAAGAGTGCAGTGATGAACGTGGTCAACTCCTCGTTCAAACCTGAGTTCTTGAACCGCCTGGACGAGGTGATCATGTTTGATCCGCTGAGCATCGACGAATTGGGCAATATCGTCAAACTGCAGATCGAGCAGCTCTCCGAGCGTCTGTCCGAACGCCGCCTGACTCTCGACGTGGATCCGGCTGCCAGCGAATGGCTCGCTTTGACCGGGTACGACCCGGCCTTCGGTGCCCGTCCGCTGCGTCGCTTGGTGCAACGAGAAATCGGCGACCGGCTGGCCAAGGAAATCTTGGCTGGTGAAGTCCAAGACGGTGACACGGTTGTGGTCACGCTGGATGAGGATAACGACCGGCTCTCGGTAGGACGTTTGGGTTCCTCAACGAACTAGCGGGTGAAGCGAAAAATGTGGTGTGAAGGCCTTTGGCCCTCACACCACATTTTTGTTCGCCGGAATCTTAGACCCGGAGATGGAAGTGCTACGCGTTGTTCTCTTCGCTCGAAGCCGTGGCTTCTTCGGTGGGTTTCGCGGAGGGTGTGCTTGCGGCGTCGTCCGTGGCCGGCAAGAGCGAGCTGCGGACATTTCCTTCGGTCAGGCTCAGGAAGCAGGAGACCAACCGGTCGCCCTTATCCCAGGTGGCCTTCGAGGGGCGCGAGAAGTGGTAGGTCCAGGTCGAATCGATCCCCGCACTGGGATCCAAGGAAATCGACTTGCACAGATCTTCAGACTGGGTCAGGAGTTCATCGGTGCCCGGGTATTCCGATTCAGCGTCGCCCTCGAGCTCGAAGGTGCCGATCAACTGGGCATTATGAGATGAATCACAGGTAACAATGGTCTGCGGATCCAGCGGAGTGGCGAAACCGCGCAAGCAGTCTCCCAGCAGGAGCTGCTCCGGGGGCATGTTTTCGGCGATGACACCGTCCAGGCCAGGCGCCTCGTTGCGCTGCACGTTGTTCGCCTGTGGCGAAGTCGGAGGATCAATGATTCTGAGCACCACAAAAACCACGGCGGCCGCCAGTGCGATGACCGCTGCAATCAGCAGGAACCATTGCCCAAACTGACGCTTGGGCTTCTCTGGTTCCGGGCGCAATGGCGGTAATGCCGCCTGTGGCTCCGGGAGATTCTTATCCGCCACCTCGTGAGCTCCTTCGTCAGTGGACCGGGTGAGATCAACACCTACTCATAAAATAGTTGTTGGACTAATCGACAGTCTAGCGGGTCTGACCGGTGTTGCGTTCAGCGCTCGCCGTGGAATCGTGTTAACCTTTAATTACGAAAGAACTGATCACATATTCGGGGGCCTCCATCTACTAGGTGGACCACCTCCCGACTCTACTGAAAAGAGGGGGTCACGCCATGGGGCGCGGCCGTCAAAAGGCTAAAGCACAGCGTCAAGCGCGAGATATCAAGTACTACTCGCCTTCGACGGACCTTTCGGCACTCCAACGCGAGTTGGGTGTGCCCTCCGAAAGTCATGCTCGGGAACCTGAGCGTAATGATTCATCGTATGACGACGATTATTCTGATTACGACGAGTTGACTAAGAAGTATTCGGGAGAGGACGACGACGACTGACGTTGTCGACGTTTACCGGGATGCGTTTAGCTCGGGGTGCCACACCTGTGCAGTAAGTGGTACAGCTCTTTAATACATTTTTACGATAAGCCGCAGCGAATGAGCTAGATTAGCCTCACAGTCGCTGCGGCCTTTGTCGTACCCTGAACCTCGAAAGGTGGAAGATGAGCACGCCCGAGGAACTTTCAATTCAGATGGCGCATCACGCGGCGATCCGTTCCATGCAACGTATAGTCGAACAGCAAGCCGATGCATCCAATGAGGCTGAGGCCAGAGCCGGTGTGCAGGGCATGCTCGATGCGGGCAAGGTATTGGTGGTCACTGGCGCTGGTGTATCGACAGACTCCGGCATCCCGGACTACCGGGGTCCCAACGGTTCCCTGCAGCGTCACCGCCCCATGACCTTCCAGGAATTCCGGTATCGGCCGGAGGCTCGCCAGCGCTATTGGGCGCGCGGGTACGTCGGGTGGAGGCACATGGGCAGCGCCGAACCCAATGACATCCACCGCCGGTTGGTGCGCTGGGAGCAAGAAGGCCGGATTAACGGAATTATCACCCAGAACGTTGACGGGCTGCACCAGCAAGCCGGCTCCAAGCGTGTCATTCCGGTCCACGGGGACTTGTCGATTGTGCGTTGCCTGGATTGCGGCCACGCTGAGGACCGCAGGCACTTCGATAACCGGCTGCAAGCCGCCAATGTGGGGTACCTTGAGGCCGTGGAAATCGACCCCGAAGCGGTCAACCCCGACGGGGACGTGGAACTGCCGCAGTACCTGGTGGACCAATTCCACATGGTCACCTGCGAAAACTGCGGCTCCTTGGTGCTCAAGCCGGATGTGGTGTACTTCGGGGAAAGTGTGCCGGCCTCGCGTAAAGCCGCCATGGCGCAGCTGCAGAATGAATCAACCTCGCTGCTGGTGCTCGGGTCCTCGCTGGCGGTGATGAGCGGCTATCGGATCCTGCTGGACTTCGTGAAGTTGGGCTTGCCGGTCGCGCTGATCACCAACGGGCACGTCCGCGGGGAGCAGAAGGCCACTTGGCGCTGGCGTGTGCCGCTGGAGCATGCACTGGAGCAGTTGAGTTGATCAAAAAATTTGGTCACGGCGGTTAAAGATCGCGATCTGTCTACTCTGTGGACAGCTTCTAATGACCGACCCTGTCAGTTGAACGGTTTTCTGCATAAATGCACGGAGGGTGTGCCTGCAGATTTTTGCTGACAGTTGTGCGCTGCTCATAATCTCTGTTGATCGACAAGACGAAAGCGGGCCGCGGCTTACGGATGCGAGAAAGGGAAGAACTAGGCGTAGCTCGGTGCGATCTCAAGTGTCTGCGCCGAGAGTATCTCCCAATCATTCCGGGAGAAAACTCTTGGGCAGGCCCGATAACAAATGTTATCTTCGTAGGGAATGAATGTTTGCTTCGAGGCCCCGGAGGTGTCATGAGCCAGCTAGCCGAACGTCCGCCTCATGATGAAATACGTGCGCAGCTGCTGAGGGCGCGGCAGCGTGTAGAGGTCGATGTGCTGGACTATAAACGCACGTTGAAGGCTGCTGCTGAAGTCATGAGCCAACGTGAAATGGCGGCGCTGCAGGGTATGTCTCAGCCGGCCGTGGCGAAGGCTCTCCAGCGTGCCCAGGCTGTACCGGCAGTTGTTGGTGAGTTCAATTCTGCAAGTCCCTATGAAGTATGCCAGCGGTACGCGGCCGGGTTTATCGACCGTGCCGAAGTGGTGCGTCAGTTGGTTGCATGGCCGTATAAGCCGACCCCCTGGGCGAACGAGTACGGCGAGTACGAAGAGAGCCTGGACGGAACTTGGGAAGAAGTATCTGATGCTGCTCGTTATGGGTTGATTGACTATGCGATCTACGATGAAGTTTTGAAGAAGACAGCCGAGTAGACGGCGACCAACCGAAGGGGCGAATCGTTGGCTAACGACGAATCAATTGAATGACATGACGTTGCTCTGCACGAGGTGCTGACTGATCCGAATATTATCCGGCGAGGGCCGTATACCTCGATCACCTGAGACTGACCTAGTGAAGCATGACTGCGACTTTATTCGCCGTCGTGTCGCGAAAGACCGGCGATCTTTCCCGAAAGCGAATGAGGCCCCGGATAGAGAACCAGAAATTCATAACCGGGGAGCGGAATGCGCAACTCGGATTGGTACTAGCGGCACATTTTCCTAGCACCACCGACAAGTGCGAAAACTTTCGCTGGCGGAGTCTTCCCCGGAAAGATCCCGTCGAATCGCGTTGCGATGCGAAGCGCCCTTGAGTGGATACCGCCATGCACTTCGTCGCGCGTACGAAATGCGCAGAGAGCATGCTCGATGATCTGACTCGGTGTTGCCGCCGTGGCGCAGGATCTGCGACAACGTTCCACCCGAACATCGAGAAAAACAAAAAAATCCCCGGGTCATCAGCCGTAACGGCCGATTCCCCGGGGACTTTTAGGAAAAACCTACTTAGAGTAGTTCCCGGTCAGCAGCACCGCGCCGCCGTCTACACCCTTAGCGCCCTGGACAAAGTCCAGGCCAGCCGAGGAAGCTGATGGGTCCAGTACGTCGACCTCGCCCATGACCCAGGCGCCCATGCCGGCAGCGTTCAGCAGCTCTACCGCGCGGTCTGCGACTGCCGGGTCCACCACGGCAACCATTCCCACACCCAGATTCAAGGTGCGCTCCAGATCGGCCTGCGGCACGTTGCCCAGCTGAGCGATGGTGGAGAAGACTGCCGGCAGCGACCAGGTCGAGCGGTTCACGCGGGCCATCAGGCCCTGAGGCAGCACACGGGCCAGGTTGGCAGCCAAGCCGCCGCCGGTGACGTGGCTGAAGCCGTGCACCCCGAAGTTCTCGCCGTCGTTCAGGCTATCTACCAGGTCCAGGCAGGCGCTGGTGTAGATGCGGGTCGGTACCAGCAGCTCTTCACCCAGGGTCTTGCCGAACTCTGCAACCTCGCGGTCCAGCTCCCACTTGGCGTGGGCGATGACCCGACGCACCAGCGAGTAGCCGTTGGAGTGGATGCCGGAGGAAGCCATGCCGATGACCACGTCGCCTGCCTGCACCCGTTCAGGGCCGAGCAGCTGGTCGGCTTCGATGACGCCGGTGGCGGCGCCCGCCACGTCGTACTCGTCCTCGGCCAGCAGGCCTGGGTGCTCGGCGGTCTCGCCGCCCACCAGTGCGGTGCCGGCCAGCTTGCAGCCCTCGGCGATGCCGCGCACGATGTCCGCGATACGCTCCGGAACGACCTTGCCGGTGGCGATGTAGTCGGTCATGAACAGCGGCTTGGCGCCAACCACAACAATGTCGTCAACCACCATGCCGACCAGGTCCTGGCCGATGGTGTCATGGATATCCAGCTTCTGCGCAATGGCCACCTTGGTTCCCACACCGTCGGTGCTGGTCGCCAGGTACGGCTTTTTGTATCCGGTCAGGAAAGACACATCGAACAGGCCGGCGAAACCGCCGACCCCTCCGACAACGCCGGAGGTGTGGGTGGCCTTGATGGCACCCTTCATCAGCTCAACTGCGCGGTCACCTGCTTCGACGTCGACGCCGGCGCCGGCGTAGGTGATGGAGGTAGGCTGCTCTTGCGTGCCGCTCATGGCAGAGGGTTCCTTTTCTGTCGTGAACACCGGGCTGTGCACCGGTGCGCTTGCAACGAGGTGGTTAAGTGAATTCGCGAACGTGGGCTAGAGGGTTGCTTCGAGCTCGGCATCCGGGCCAGGCTCGCAACCGGCCTGATTTGCCGCTTCCAGCAGATTTTTGCCACGGCGTTCGGCCGAAGGCAACTCGATGGGGTAGTCGCCGGTGAAACAAGCGGTGCACAGGCGCTCACGCGGCTGGCGGGTTGCCTCGATCATGCCGTCTTCGGAGATGTAGGCCAGCGAGTCGGCGCCGATGGAGGTAGCGATCTCGTCAACGGCCGCGCCGTTGGCGATCAGTTCCGCACGGGTGGCGAAGTCGATGCCGTAGAAGCAAGGCCACTTCACCGGAGGGGAAGAGATCTTCACATGGACCTCGGCCGCACCGGCTTCACGCAGCATACGCACCACAGCGCGCTGGGTATTTCCGCGGACAATGGAGTCATCGACTACCACGACGCGCTTGCCGCGCAATACGGTTTCCAGGGCGTTGAGCTTGAGCTTGATTCCCAGCTGGCGCAGGGTCTGCGAAGGCTGGATGAAGGTACGGCCAACATAGGCGTTTTTGACAAAACCGTGGGCGAACGGAATGCCGGATGCGTCGGCGTAGCCAATGGCCGCCGGGGTTCCGGATTCCGGAACCGGGATCACGATATCTGCATCGGCCGAGTTTTCGCGGGCCAGCTGGCGGCCCATTTCCACACGGGATTCGTAGACGGAGCGACCGGAAATGGTGGCATCCGGACGGGCCAGGTAAACGTATTCGAACACGCAACCCTTGGGAGTCGCCTCGGCAAAGCGGGTTGAACGCACACCATTCTCATCGATGGCGATCATTTCGCCCGGCTCGATTTCACGGATGAACGAAGCACCCACGGTGGCCAGAGCTGGCTGCTCGGAGGCAACAACCCAGCCGCGGTCCAAGCGGCCAAGCACCAACGGGCGAATGCCGTGGGGGTCGCGAGCCGCGTAGAGGGTGTCTTCGTCCATGAAGACGAAGCAGAACGCGCCTTCGATCTTAGGCAACAAGCCAAGGGCGGTGTCTTCCAGGCTCTGGCCCTCGGTGCCGGCCATCAGGGCGGTGACCAGCGCGGTGTCGGTGGTGTTGCCCTGGGCGAGTTCGCCACGGACCTTGCCGCCATCGGCCTGCTGTTTCAGGCGAACCATTTCGGCAAGATCAGCGGAGTTGGTCAGGTTGCCGTTGTGGGCAAGGGCCACGGTGCCGGTGGTGGTTGGGCCCAGGGTTGGCTGGGCGTTGGCCCAGTGGCTGGCGCCGGTGGTGGAATAGCGGCAGTGGCCAATTGCCAGCTGACCGGTCATGGAGTTCAGGGTGTTTTCGTCGAAAACCTGGGAGACAAGTCCCATGTCTTTGTACACGTTGATGCGTGCGCCATCAGAGGTTGCGATACCAGCAGATTCCTGGCCTCGGTGCTGCAGTGCATAAAGACCGTAGTAGGTCAGTTTTGCGACTTCTTCACCCGGAGCCCAAACGCCAAAGACGCCGCATTCATCCTGCGGCCCCTTCTCGCCTGGAAGTAGGTCGTGATTTAGAGATCCATCGCCACGCGCCATGTAATTATTCTCTCATGTTTCTCAGAGGTCGACACCGACCAAATATGTGGTGGGTGGCGGCCAGGTGCGCGGCCGCCTGCCTTCCTGGGAAGGGGAAGTGCTGCCTAGCCTGCTCGTCCGCTGGAGTCGGTATCCTCGGCCAGAGGTACCGCCAGATGCTTGATGGACTTGCGGATGGTTATTCGATCGAGGATCACGTAAACCACCGCACCAATACCCACACCCAAGCCGCCGCAGAACATGGCAAAGAACCCGGAGGCCGATGCTCGTGAATATTCCTCGGACGGCTCACCCATCAGACCGATAACCAGACCAACCAATGCGCCTACAACAAGGAACGTCAGGACAAAAGGCCAGAACTTCGGTGATGCATGAACCTGGACTTCAATTGGCTGATCAGCAGGCGACGGGGTAGCGGGGTGTTGCTCCATACCTTTAAGGGTACTCAATTAGCGGCAGATGTGCCGACAAGTCTGCCCTAAGTCCGGAGGCGTGCAATTGCCCACTTTGCAGGGCCTTGGCCCAATTGAGTTTCCCTGTCGCTAGGGAAAGCCAGAGTTCAGCTGGCATTTCGACCACATTGGGCGGGGTGCCGCGGGTATGCCGGGGGCCCGGTATGCACTGAGTCACACCAAAGGGCGGGACGCGGACCTCAACAGAGTTTCCCTCGGCACGCGAGGCAAGTTCTTCAAGGCTGAAACGTACCGCCATCGCCAGGGCGGGGCGGGATAACTTGGTTTCGGTCTGCACGGAATTAGCCCATTGCCTGAGTGCTGAACGTCCTTCAGCCTCATCGATGCGCCGCTTGATGGCCATACAGTGGGCCCCTTCATTAGATGACGGCTCGGCGTCATGAACCAGTTTTCCTAAAAATCGCTACCCGCCAACTCTAATCCAGCGGCTTGCGCCCCGGGTGTGCTGGCCGGTGGGGACAACTTGGATTCGAGCCAGCGGTGGTCCTCCGAATTCAGTGCACCTACGCTGGCGAGCAGGTTGAGCGCCAACACATCTGTGCCCCGAGAAGAGCCGTCGAGCATTTTGACCGCCACGCTATAGCCGTCTGGGCTGGCCATGGCCAATACGCCTTCGGCACCGAGCTTGGCCAGGATTCCGGTTCGTTCGATGGTCAGCGTGTTTGCCGAACCTTCGCCTCGGATGGCCCAGGGATGTTCGCGGATTGCCCGGACCACCTGGCGTGCGTGGGGGTCGTTGGAGAGTGCGAGTCGACGGAATCCCTGGGCAAGTGAGATCAACGACATCTGCGGGGCGGGGGCGCCGCACCCGTCAACGCCAATGAAACTCAGCGGCCCGCAGAATTCCTCCATGGCCTTCGAAGCGCTCAGCTGTACCGGATGCTCGGGGCATAGGTAGGTCGAGGTTGGAAGCCCGGAAGACTGTGCTGCATTCAAAAAGGCGGCATGTTTGCCGGAGCAGTTGAATGCAAGCCTGTTTCGACCGCGCCCTTCACGGTTCATGGCTTCGCGAGTCGCCGAATCACCTGGCCAGGCGGTGGGGCAGCGTAAATCGGCTTCGCTCAGTCCCGCTGATTCCAAGATCTGCAGGGCGAGCCCCTGATGCCTGAGACTGCCCAAGTGGCTGGCGCACGCCAGTGCGGTGCCTTCGTCGCTCAGCGTTGCCCCGGCGCGCAGCGAACCGATGGCTTGAAAAGGTTTGAGCGCGGAACGTGGGAAAACCAGTGCTTGGGGGTTTCCCAGCGAAAGGATGAGCTCTCCCGCCGGATCAATGACCAGTGCAATTCCGAAGTGGCGTGATTCGATCACGTTGTTTCGGGTGATCCGGATGAGTTCAGTGCAGTCAGAGATGTCGATGGGGTGCGGCATACCGACTAGCTTAGTCCGCTGTTTATCGGATCCGGCATCGGTGTTGTGGTGGTTGCACGAGCAGTCTCAAGCAACCTGCTGCCGATGCACTATCGATTCCGGCATGAGGGTGAATCACGTGGCTTCCGTGGTTAAAGCTGGGTGAAGCCAAAGCCACAAACGCGCAATTTTTCGGTTATTTGTGACGATCACTTCCATCTGCTGGATAATCCAGATAGTCTCAGCGGGACTGTTCAAAACCGGACACTTTACGTCCGTGACACAGAGGGACATGCATGAAACTTGGGAAAGCCGTGCGCGCGGGCGCAGGACTCGGCGTACTTGTACTGGCAATCAGTTCCGGCACCTCAGCCGCATTAGCGGCAGGCCAGAGCGTCACCGACCTCACCGATCCAGGCAAACTCACCGTCGAGCAGCTGGCGCAGGCATTGGTTGGCGACGAAACCACGCTGAGCAACGTTGAATATACCGGCGCCAAGGAGTCCTCTGGCCTGGCCCAGGGGTTTACCGATGTTTTCGGCATTGACTCCGGCGTAGCGCTAACCACCGGGGCGCTGGGCGGAGACTACGGAATCCTCAAGGGTCCTAATAGCCATGGCTCGCAAAGTGAATCCTTTGGCGCCCCGGGTGACAACGATCTGGACAAAATTGTCGACCCGCTCTCAACCAACGATGCTTCGGTGCTTGAATTCGATTTTGTTCCCAGTTCGGACACCATCACCTTCTCCTATGTGTTTGGTTCCGAGGAATATCAGGAATTCGTTGACAGTTCGTACAACGATGTTTTCGCCTTTTACGTCAACGGCACCAACTTTGCGACGGTGGACACCGCCGACGGCAAAGTCCCGGTGACGATCAATACGATCAACCACAAGCTCAACTCCGAGTACTACCGGGACAACTATGAGGATCCGAGCTCATACAACACCGAGCTGGATGGCTTCACGACGCTGCTGACCTTCGAAGCGCCTGTCACGGCCGGCAAATCCAATCACCTGAAGCTGGCCATCGCGGACACCTCGGACGACGCCTACGATTCGGCTGTGCTCATTGCTGCCGGCAGCTTCAAATCCAATAATCCTCCGGTGGCCCAGGACCTGACGAAGACCACCGAATTCCAGACCCCGGTAGATGTGACCTTGGAAGGAAGCGACCCGGACCAGGACGAACTGAGCTATGAAATCCTTGAAGAGCCGTCGGCAGAGCAGGGAACGCTCTCCGCGTTGGAGGGGAACCAACTGAGCTTCACCCCTGCGGAGGGATTCACCGGGGATGCAACCTTTACCTATCGAGTCAGTGACGGTTCAGCGTTCTCCGAACCCGCTACGGTGACCATTACCGTGCTGGCTGAAGGCGAAGTGGTGATCACCCCGACCCCAACGGCTTCACCAACACCGACGGCTTCACCAACACCGACGGCTTCGCCAACACCGACGGCTTCGCCAACACCGACGGCTTCGCCAACACCGACGGCTTCGCCAACACCGACGGCTTCGCCAACACCGACGGCTTCGCCAACA
>NZ_JBIUXY010000004.1:424467-492679 GCF_044744225.1 Glutamicibacter sp. NPDC087344
AACACCGACGCCAAGCCCTAGCCTTTCGCCGACGCCGAGCACCACGCCGTCGCCTTCGGAAACCGCTTCGGCCACCGCTTCGGCCACCGCGTCGCAGACCGCCACCCCGAGTCCGTCGCTCAGCCAGAGCAGCTCACCGACCGCAAGTTCGACTGCTCAGGCTACGGAGTCTTCGGCCTCGGCAAGCCAGTCGACGCCGGCGTCCAGCAGCTCAACCGCACCGGCGGCATCGGACTCGCAGGACAATGACGATCTGGCTGATACCGGATCCGACGGTGCCCTGCTCATGCTCGGGGCAGCCGCCGCGCTGCTGGCAATCGGCACCGCGCTGTTTGCAGCACAGCGTCGCCGCAACCGGCATTAGGAACAATCTTCCACCACGAATCATGCGGCCCGGTAGGACGGCAACATCACTTGCCAGCCCTACCGGGTTCTGCTTTGCGTGCACCGGTCACACAAGCCCGGGAGAGTGGCGTTGTCCGGTAAACTTTGGCAGGTGAAGGTACTGGTTATTGGCCCAGGCGGCCGCGAACACGCAATTGTCCGAGCACTGAGTGCAGACCCCTACGTCAACGAGGTTCATTGTGCACCCGGCAACGCCGGCATTGCACAGGACGTCACCACCCACGCGATCGATGCCCAGGACCCTGCGGCAGTTCTGGCGCTCGCCAAGGAACTAGCCAGCGACCTCGTGGTTGTTGGGCCCGAAGCGCCACTGGCCGCCGGTGTAGCCGACGCCTTGATCGAGGCCGGAATCCCGGTATTCGGCCCGACCCGTGCCGCAGCCCAACTGGAAGCTTCGAAGGCCTTCGCCAAGGACGTGATGGCTTCGGCCCAGGTTCCCACCGCGATGGCGCACGTTGCAACCAATACCGAAGAAGCATCCAACGCACTGGACGACTTCGGCGCACCATATGTGGTGAAGGACGACGGACTGGCCGCCGGCAAGGGAGTGGTGGTCACCACCGACCGTGCCGAGGCGCTGGCCCATGCCGAAGCTTGCTTTGAAGCCGGTGGCACCGTGGTGATCGAAGAATTTTTGGACGGCCCCGAGGTCTCGCTCTTTGTCATCTGCGACGGTGTGCACGCGGTACCGCTGTCGCCGGCCCAGGACTTCAAACGAATCTTCGACAACGACGAAGGCCCGAACACCGGTGGCATGGGCGCGTACTCGCCGCTGGAATGGCTGCCACAGGGTTTTGTGGACGAGGTCATGGAGCGGGTTGCCTATCCGACCCTGCGGGAAATGGAAAAGCGAGGCACCCCGTTCACCGGTGTGCTGTACTGCGGTTTGGCAGTGACCAAACGGGGAATTCGTGTGATCGAATTCAACGCCCGCTTCGGTGATCCGGAAACCCAGGCAGTGCTTGCACGCCTGAAGACCCCGCTGGGCGGCATCCTGCTGGCCGCGGCCCAGGGCAAGCTGGATGACAGCGAGCAGCTGGTGTGGTCGAAGCAGACCGCCGTGGATGTGGTGCTGGCCGCGGAAAACTACCCGGATACCCCGGTGAAGGGCGCCGTGATTCACGGTCTGGATCAGGCCAATTCACTTGAGAACGTGCACGTTATGCACGCCGGCACCTCCAGCGACGAGGCGGGAAACATCATCGTCGCCGGCGGCCGGGTGCTCGCGGTGGTAGGACTGGGGGATGACCTGTCAGCTGCCCGTGCGGCGGCCTATGCGGGTGTGTCAGAAATCAGTTGGCCCGGTGCCCAGTCGCGCAGCGATATCGCACTGAAGGCAGAACGCGGCGAAATCGTCGTGGCAAACGAAAGCAAGTAGAGGACTAACGAATCATGGCAGGATTCCAAACCGAAGTGCTCAACCTCGAAGGTTGGGACCACTTCTACTCGGGCAAGGTACGAGACCTCTACGTTCCGGCTGGTGTCAGTTTCCAGGACACCGACAAGGTACTGGTGGTGGCCTCGGACCGTATCAGTGCCTATGACTTTGTGCTCACCAGTGAAATTCCGGACAAGGGCAAGGTACTGACCCAGCTGAGCCTGTGGTGGTTTGAGCAGCTTGGCGATTTCGCCAACCACGTGATCTCCACCGAGGTTCCCGCCGACGTCGCCGGCCGCGCCATGGTCTGCAAGAAGCTGGACATGTACCCGATCGAGTGCATCGCCCGCGGGTACCTCACCGGATCCGGTTTGGCCGAATACAAGGTGTCCTCCACTGTGTGCGAACTGCCATTGCCGGCGGGACTGGTTGACGGCTCGCGACTGGAACCGGCGTTGTTCACCCCCTCGGCCAAGGCCGAGGTCGGAGAACACGATGAAAACATCTCGTTCGCCCAGACCGTGGAGCGTGTGGGTGCCGCGGTGTCTGAGGCTTTGCGTGAGAAGACCGTGGCCCTCTACGAGCAGGCCGAGAAGATCGCTCGTGAGCGCGGGATCATTCTTGCAGATACCAAGGTCGAGTTCGGTGCGGATCCCGCCACCGGTGAGATCACACTGGGAGATGAGGTGCTCACTCCGGATTCCTCGCGTTTCTGGGATGCCGATTCATACACCCCGGGCCAGGCCCAAGCGAGCTTCGACAAGCAGTTTGTCCGCGACTGGCTGACCAGTGAAGCTTCGGGGTGGGACAAGAATTCCGGCGAGCAGCCACCTGCCCTGCCGGCCGACATTGTCGAAAAAACCCGTGCACGGTATATCGAGGCCTACGAACGACTGACAGGGCTGAGCTTCACCGCCTAGTTCTTGTCAGGAAAACACCACCCCGTCCCATCATTAACTGATGGTACGGGGTGGAGTTGCTTCTGCCGTTGTTTTCCCGCAAGGCTAGACTCAAGTCATGGCCGAGAAAATACAAACTGTCCAAGAGTACTTCAGCGCGGTGGAGCCAGGCTTCCGTGCTGAGCTTGAACGTATCCGTGAACTGGTCATGGACCTGGTTCCAGGTCTTGAAGAAACGCTCAGCTATTCAATGCCCACACTGAAATACAAGGGCCGAGCCCTGGTGTACTTCACCGCGTCGAAAAAGCACCTGAGTTTTTACCCCTCGTCTTGGGCCATTGAAGAGCTCGCCGAGCGGCTCACCGACTACAAAACCACGGTGCATGCAATCCAGTTCACCCCGGCGCACCCGTTGCCCGCCGAGCTGATCAAAGACCTGGTCCTGGCGCATATGAGGGAAATCGACGCAGGCCGGCACTAGGCTGCCAAACCAGGGCCCGAGCCCTGATCGCTATACCAGCGAGTCCATCCAAGCCTTGTGCAGCGCCGCAAAACGGCCGTTGGCGGCGATCAATTCAACTGGGCTTCCG
Organism: Glutamicibacter sp. NPDC087344; assembly: GCF_044744225.1. Taxonomy (NCBI): domain Bacteria; kingdom Bacillati; phylum Actinomycetota; class Actinomycetes; order Micrococcales; family Micrococcaceae; genus Glutamicibacter; species Glutamicibacter sp. NPDC087344. The sequence continues at coordinate 427,740 of NZ_JBIUXY010000004.1, forward strand.
TCCTCCACAATCCGGCCGTCATGGACCACCAGGACCCGGTCGGCAATCTGCACCGTTGACAACCGGTGCGCAATGATCAGTGCCGTACGATTGCCCAGCAGGGTTTGCAACCCATGCTGCACCGCGCGTTCGGAAGGGATGTCCAACGAGCTGGTGGCCTCATCCAGAATCAGTACCGCTGGATCGGCTAGGAATGCACGGGCAAAGGAGATCAGCTGGCGTTGCCCGGCCGAAACACGGCCTCCGCGTTTGTTCACGTCGGTGTCGTATCCCTCGGGCAGATCCAGGATGAATTCGTGAGCGCCCACAGCCCGCGCCGCATCATGGATTTCATCCAAGGACGCGCCTGGACGACCCAGCGCGATATTCTCCGCGACGGTGCCGGAAAAGAGGAATGCTTCCTGGGTGACCATGACTACGTGACGGCGCAGCTCTGCATTGGACAATTTGTTGATCGGCACCGAATCCAGTTCGAGGCTTCCCGAACGCAGATCATAGAAGCGGGCTATCAGCTTGGCTAACGTGGACTTTCCGGCACCGGTCTGGCCAACTACTGCTACTGTCTGACCCGCAAGGATTTTCAGGTCGAAGCGGTCCATGATGACCGGGCCGTCCCCGTAGCCGAACACCGCGTCTTGGAAAACAAGCTCGCCGCGGACCTCGGTGATGTGTTCGGGGGAGCGAGGCTCACGCACTGTCGGTTCTTCTTCCAACAGCCCGGAGACCTTTTCCAAAGCAGCCGTGGCTGACTGCAGGGATGAATAGAACATCGCGATCTCATCCATTGGCTGGAAGACCCGTTTGGCCGCCAGCAGGATCGCGACCATCACACCCACCGCGAGGGTGCCGTCGATGATGCGGAATCCTCCGTAGGCCAGAAGCGCTGCAACCGTCAGGTTGCCGATGAGGACCAAACCGGGCTGCAGGACACCGAAGAGGTTGAATGAGCGGACGTTGTTATCCCGGTACTGCCCGGCGATCTGAGCGTAGTTCTCATCGTTGGCGCGTTCGCGTCGGAAGGCTTTCACCGCGCGGATTCCGGTCATGGTTTCCACAAAGGTGGAGATCACCTTGGCTGAGACAACGCGGGACTCGCGGTAAAGCACCTCGGACCGGCTCTGGTACCAGTGGAACAGCACTGCTACCGGGATCACAGCGACACACACCACCACTCCTGAGCGCCAATCGAGGGCAAAGATGGAGATCAGGGTGAAAACGATGAATACGCAGGACGATGCCAGTTCGGAGACACCCTGGTCCAAGAGCTCCCGCAGGGTTTCCAAGTCAGAGGTCTGCCGGGAAATGATGCGTCCGGAGGTGTAATTCTCATGGAATTCGAGGCTCAGGCGCTGGGTATGGCGGAATACCTTCTGACGCAGATCCAGCAGCATCGCCTGGGAGATGCGGGCGGCGCACTTGATGTACCAGGACAGCAGTACTCCGGCCAGGATGGCGCACAGGATGTAGGCGCCGCCGGTCAAACCCAGCGACGCCCAATTGCCCTCCCGCACCTGAGGCAGGGTCCAGTCGATGGCAAGGGCGATCAGGATGGGTAGCAGCACCCTGGCGGCATTGGTGAACAACACCAAAACGATGGTGATGATAAACAGCTTTTTCTGCGGCAAGGCCAAAGTTGCCAGCAGGCGGAAGGAACGCCGGCGCACCTGTTTGCGTTCGGCGCCGGTGAGTTTGACGGCGTCTTCATTGGCGACACCCAGTGGCCGGCTCATCGGGCCACCTCCGCTCTGATCTCTGGTTCGTTGTCATCCAGGCTGGCAATGACATAACGGTAGTGTTCGTTGGTGCTCAGCAGGTTCGTATGGCTGCCCACCGCATCGATGCGCCCGTCGCGCAGTAGAGCCACCCGGTCGGCCAGCGTCACGGTCGAAGGCCGGTGCGCCACAACCAAGGTGGTGGTTCCGGACAGGACGCTGCGAAGCCGTTCGGTCACCGCTTCTTCGGTGCGCACATCCAGAGCCGAGAGCGGGTCGTCGAGCACCAGGATCCGGGGGCGTGCGGCAATGGCGCGTGCCAGGGCGATGCGCTGGCGCTGCCCGCCGGAAAGGGACAATCCTTCCTCCCCGATCAGGGTGTCCACCCCGTCGACGAGTTGATAGGAGAATTGCGCCTGGGCAACATCCAAGGCTTCATGCAGCAGCGCTTCACGCTGGGTGTCATTCAGGTGCGCCGGTGCACCCATGAGGACGTTCTCACGGATGGTGGTGGAGAACAAGGTGGTGTCTTCGAATGCCACCGCAATTTCGGTGCGCAGCTCATCCAGATCCCACTCGCGAACGTCTACCCCGTGCACCCGGACCGATCCTGCGGTGGTGTCATGCAGGCGCGGAATCAGGTTCAGCAGCGTTGTTTTGCCCGAACCGGTCAGGCCCACCAGCGCCATGGTTTCGCCTGGACGGATGTCCAGATTGATCTCTGCCAAGATGGGGCGGGCATGTCCCGCGGCGTCGGGATAGGCGAAACGCACATGTTCCAGTTGCACCTGGCCGGTGTATTGAGTCGGCCGGGATGGATGCTCCGGGGAGGTGATGTCGTTCACTGAGTCCATGACTTCGAAGTGGCGTTCCAAGGCGGTTTTGGTGCTCAGTGTCATTCCCAACAGCATGCCCATGGCTTCAACTGGAATGGCGATGACGGCGGCGATTGCAAAAAACGCAACAAGCGAACCGACACTCAGCGTCCCGGTGGCTACCTGTGCGATGCCAATGATCAAGCCGATCCCGAGGATGGTTTCGGGGATGGCAACCACGGTCAACAAAAAGCTTGCCAGCGTTTTGGCTTTCGAAAGCTCGGTTTCCTGAAGCGACTTAGCCTGCTCGTTGAAGCCTTCATAGATGTCTCGGCCACGGCCGAATGCCTTGATAACACGGATTCCATGTACCGATTCTTCAACTGCGGTCGCGAGGTCGCCGGCCTGGTCTTGGCTCAGGCGACTGGCGGCACGGAAATCATTGCGGAAATGGAAGGCCTTGATGGCGATGGGGATTGAGCCGAGCAGGAACAAGAGTCCCAGGATCCAAGAGTGGGTGAACATCAGCACAAGGCCGGTGATCACCGTGACGGTGTCTACGATCAGCATCATGGCCCCAAAGGCGATCCAGCGGCGCAGCAACGACAAATCGGACATGGAGCGTGACAGCAGCTGACCCGAACCCCAGCGTTCGTGGAAGGCTACCGGCAGGCGCTGCAGGTGCTGGTAAAAACCAACCCGCATATTCATCTCAACACCAGCGGCGGGGTTGAGGACAAACTGGCGGCGCAGGAAGATGAGCAGCGCTTCAACAAATCCAAGGAGGGTGATGATGGCGACGGCGAACCAGACCTGTGCGGAGGCACCGTTGACCGCGAGGACGTCATTGACCAGTTTGGCTAAAACCTGCGGTATGACCAAAGCGACGATTCCTGCGCCAAGGGCGCAAAGGAATCCACCAATGAGCCGGGGGAGTACCGGTTTGACGAAGGGTGCGAGCCTTTTTAGTGTTTGTGAAAGTGGAACCGATTCTGCGGTTCCACCAGTCTTGCCCTGCGCCACGATTCCCCGCATTCACCCAAATTTTCGACAGATCTCCAGCCTACAGTCACTAGTTGGGAGAATTCAATCATTCTGAGAATTGGGAAGCAAATGTTTCATAAGGGATGAAAAAATGGCTTCGGACCTGTCGCCATACCGTGCGTCAGGCCCGAAGCCACAAGATTTCTGGTTGTCAGTCGCGAGCGGTCAACGTCACGAGAACGGCCTCCGGTGGGCAGGCGATGCGGATCGGGGCGAAGCGCGAATGCCCCAGACCGGCCGAAACGTTCAGTGGAACGCTCTTGCCTTCATGCTCCCAGTAAGTCAGGCCGCGAGCACGCCAGGTGGGAAGGTCGCAGTTGGAGACGAGGGCACCGTAACCGGGAATGCAGACCTGGCCGCCATGGGTATGGCCGGCAAAAATCACGTCGGCGTTGGCCGCGGTGAACTGATCCAAGACCCGTTGGTAGGGTGCATGGGTTAGCGCGATGCGCACATGCGGTGCTTCATCGCTGGTGGAAGATCCCTTGGTCCACCCCGCGAAGTGGTCGCGCTCAATATGCGGATCATCCACACCGGTCAGGTCCAGCCGGATCCCCTTCAGGACCGTTGAGTACGCCTGGTTGGACATGTTGATCCATCCGGCGGAGCCGAAGGCTCGGTGCATTTTTTCGAAGGGCAAGGCGTCGCGCTCGGAGGGGTTCGGGGCTCCGGTGTGGCGGATGAGGTAGCGCAGCGGGTTTTTGGGTCGTGGGGCGAAATAGCAGTTTGAGCCGGGGACAAACGCGCCGGGAATGTGCATGAGCGGTTCGAGTGCATGCAACAGCGCCGGGACGCCGTTGAGGTGGCTGAGGTTGTCGCCGGTGTTGATGACGTAGTCGGGGTTCAGATTGGCCAGATTGCGGATCCAACGAGTTTTCACATGTTGGCCGGGAATCATATGAATGTCGGACAGGTGCAGGATGCGGATATCCGCGGCGCCGCGCGGCAGGACCTTCAAGGTTTCGCGGCGGACCCCGAACTTCTGTGTCTCGTACATCCCGTAGCCAACAAGCGCCCCGCCAGCGGCCAGCGCTCCGGCGGTGAGCAGAGCTGCGGTTCCGGCAGCGTGTCCCAGTGCCGATACAAAGTTTTTCTGTTCCGCCATGACTAGTCCGTCATCGTCCTTTCAAAATGGCTTTCGCACAAAGCCTTCACTAAGCCAATCTAAACTGAAGGGCCGCGTTCAACCAAAGTTGAACGCGGCCTTCGTAGCTAAATGCTAGTCGTCAGAATCTGATTCCTTCTTGGAATCTGATTCCGGCTTTGACTCTTCGTTTGAGCTCGATTCTTCTTTCGAGTCTGACTTGGAATCGTCGGAGGACTCTGACTTGGAGTCTTCCTTCGAATCAGACTTGGAGCTTGACGAGGAGCTGTCAGAAGTTTCCTTCTTTTTCACAACCGGAGCCTTGCGTGCCGAGCCAAGGGACTCGTGGGGGTAGTCGTAAACGGCTTCCTCCATGAAGTCCAACCACAGCGGTGCGGCGTAGGTCGAGGAGTCAACCATGGATGGAGCACGCTCATCGTTGATGAGGGCGCCGTGCATCAGGTTTTCCTTCTTGTCTTCGCCCTGTCCCTTCAAGCGGCCCACCCAGGTGGCGGTGGAGATACCGGTGGTGTAACCCACGAACCAGGTGGAGGTTGCACCGTTGTTCGTACCGGTTTTGCCGGCAATTGGAACATCGATGGTTCCCTTGGCGACACGGGTCTTGGCGATTCGGGTCAGCGTTCCGTTCAAGTCGCTGACGTTTTGTTCTTCAACGGCCTGGCTGCAGGTGCTCTTCTTCACCTTGTAACTGTTGCCATCGCGGTCGGTCACGGAAGTCAGCGCACGAGGCTCGCAGAACTCACCCTTGTTGGCGAAGGCGGCAAACGCGGCTGCTTGGCTCAACGGGGTGATTTTCTCGGAACCGATGATGAACGATGGGTTGCTCGGGGTGAACTCAGTAGGCGTACCGTTTTCGCCCTTGTCCTGCATCTTGAGTCCCAATGCGTTGATGTAGTCGGTGATGTTGCATAGGTCAACCTTTGCGGCTTCTGCAACCGTTGCCGAGTTGATCGACCAGTACAAGCCGTAGTCGACCTTCATTGATCGGTTGAAGCCGCGCGATGCGTTGCCGACTTTCCAGCCGCCAAAAGCCTGCGCGTATCCGGAATCGAGGCAGGAAGCTTTCCACTTGAAGGAAGAAGGATACTGCTGGCGCGAAGCATCAATGGTGTCCCACATGTTGTGGCCCTCTTTGAGCCACGCGAGCGTGGTGTAAGGCTTCATGGTTGAACCGCCCTGGAAGCCACCAGCGCCGTTGTAGGACTTTTCGACGGCGAAGTTGATTACCGTGTTGCCCAGACCGCCGGCCGGGTCGTACGTGGTGTTCTGGGCCATGGTCAGAATGTTGCCCGTTCCAGGCTCAACAGAAACAACGGATGAGTAAACGTCGGTATTCGACTTGGCCTTGGGATCGATGGCCTTGCGAGCATCCTTGGCGGCCTTTTTGTTCAGCTTGCCATTCAGGGTGGTTTTGATGGTCAAACCGCCGCGGTACAGCAGATTCTCGCGGTCCTGCTTCGTCTCGCCGTAAGCGTCATCGGTGAGGATCAGGTTGGTGACGTAGTCGCAGAAGTATGCGTTGTCACCGGCCGCGATACAGCCCGAAGGGGACTTGCTGGGATCCAGCTCCAGATCGGTTTTGATTGCCTTGTCGTATTCGGCTTGGGTGATGGCCCCGGCACGCAACATGTTGCCCAACACCTTGTTGCGTCGATCCAACGAGCGCTCGGGGTTGTTGATTGGATTGTAGACGTTTGGAAGCTGCACCATACCGGCCAGCATGGCTGACTGCTGGAGGTTCAGGTCCTTGGCATCAACCGAGTAGAAGTACTGCGCGGCAGCCTGCACCCCATACTCGCGACCGGAGAACAGCACCAGGTTCAGATAGCCCTCGAGGATTTCGTCCTTGGACATTTCCTTTTCGATGGACACAGCGTATTTGAGCTCGCGAATCTTATCCGCGTAGTCCTTCTGGCCGCTGACGGTGCTTTCATCGGAGCCGGTGAGCTCCTGGTTGTTCACCAGCAGGTTGTTCACGTACTGCTGAGTCAGGGTCGAAGCACCCGAGCGCAACGTACCGGTGAGGTTGCTAACCACGGCGCGGGCGATGCCCTGGGGGTCGATGCCCTTGTGCTCGTAGAAGCGCTGATCCTCAACGGAGACGATTGCCTTACGCATGAACGGCGAAATGTCATCTAGCTTCACCGGCTGGCGGTTCTGCTCGTAGAAATTTGCAATCGTTTTACCGTCGGCATCCACGATCGTTGAAGGCTCCGATATGGGGAGCGCCTCGAACGAGCTGGGAAGCGCGCTCACAATATTGTTACCGGTGGTCAAACCGGTTTTTGCGATAGCTGCCACTGGCACAATCATGCCGGCGGCAAGCACACCACACAGAGCACTGATTCCGAAGAATGCGACGATTTTGCCCAGAGTGGTAGCTGTATCAAAAAAGGGTGACTTCTTAGCTGCCATACCAACTAGTTTACAAGGACACGCTAACGTATCGAGTATGACTAAATGGGAATACGCCACATTACCTCTGCTCATCCACGCTACAAAGCAGATTCTCGACCAGTGGGGAGACGACGGCTGGGAGCTTGTAACCGTGGTTCCGGGCCCGAACGGCACCTCTCCGGTCGCCTACCTCAAGCGTCCAAAGCAGTAATTTCACAACACCGATTAAAGGAGTAAAACCCCATGCAAGAAGCCACTTCTTCGCGTGTCGAAGCTCGTCTTGCCGAGCTTGGACTGACCCTTCCCGCCGTAGCCAAGCCGGTAGCCGCCTACCTGCCTGCTGTCACTACCGGCAACTATGTCTACACCTCAGGTCAGTTGCCGCTGATTAATGGTGAACTCTCAGCTCTGGGAAAGGTCGGCGCAGAGGTATCAGCCGAAACCGCAAAGGCCCAGGCTCAGACCGCCGCACTGAATGCGTTGGCGGCCATCAAAGCCGAAATTGGTGATCTGGATCGCATTAAGCGCATCGTCAAGGTTGTCGGTTTTGTGGCCTCGGCTCCGGACTTCACCGGTCAGCCTGGCGTGATCAACGGGGCGTCGGAGTTCTTCGGCGAGGTACTGGGCGATGCTGGCCTGCATGCCCGCTCAGCAGTCGGCGTGGCAGTGCTGCCACTGGATGCACCTGTCGAGGTTGAGGTCGTCGCCGAATTTGAGTAGTCCACGACGCGACGCGGTGGCGCGGTCCAGGCGGGCTTTCCCGTCGGGGCCGCGCCACGGCGTGGTGCGCCGGCTCTTTGACGTGCCGCCGCACGAAGTCTCAGCGGCAGAGAACTGGTTCGCTTTCGGCTCGCGCACCCCGCGTGCGGCGCGCAAGGCGTCCTCCGTGGCGCTGGTGCGTGATAGCTCCCAGGGAGTTGAGACCTACCTGACGTATCGGCCAGGGGGCTCGCCCCTGGGCAACGTGGCCTTCCCCGGCGGAAGCCACGAAGCCAGCGACCGGGCCAACTACCAATGGTTCGGCCCGAGCTTGTCGCAATGGTCCAAACGTATGGAAGTCTTGGACCAGCAATTAGTGCAGGCGTATATTGTCTGCGCGATTCGAGAACTTTTTGAAGAAACCGGCATCCTGCTGGCCGGTGCCGACGAGCAGTCGGTGGTCGAAATGACCGACCCCGAAGAATGGATGACCGCTCGCGAAGCGATTGCCGGTCAGGACTTGGCCTTTGACGAGTTCCTGCGCCGCCGCGGCCTTGGTTTGCGTACCGACCTGTTGCGCCCGATCGCTCACTGGCTCAGCCCCAACTTTGCTTTCCGCAGGTTCGACACCTGGTATTTCGCTGTCACGGTTCCCCTGCGTCAGGAGCCAAGCGTGTTGCGCGGTAAGGGCAAATGGGGGCGCTGGTGCGTGGCCAGCCAGGTCATCGGCAAACGAAATAGCACCGCGCTGGGGGACCTGGTGGGCCAGCCGAACACCGTGAACCTGACACTGTCCCAGATCACCTATCCGGCGGTGGAAATCATGCTTGAACGAATGACCGACGCCAACGGGGTTGTTGCCTATCTGTCCCGCGTTCGGAGCTTCGACCTGCAACACCCGGATCTGCTGGTGCGAGACGGAACGTACTACCTAGAGGTCATCGGCACGCAGAAATCCGACTCAGCCAGCTCGTGGCAGGCTACGGCCGGGCATTAGGCCAGCGAAGCGAGATGTGCACAGGGATGCAGCAAGGGCCGAATACCCCATGGGGTATTCGGCCCTTGCCGTGATCCGCTAGTACGGCTTAGCGCGAGCGCTGGCGCAGACGCTGGATGTCTAGAATCACGACGGCGCGTGCTTCCAGGCGCAGCCATCCGCGCTGTACGAACTCGGCCAAGGCCTTGTTCACGGTTTCACGCGAGGCGCCGACCAGCTGGGCCAGTTCTTCCTGGGTCAGTTCGTGAGCGACCAAGATGCCGTCGGTAGCCGGGCGACCGAAACGGTCAGCCAGATCCAACAGTGCCTTGGCGACACGACCTGGAACGTCAGAGAAGACCAGATCAGCTAGGGACTCGTTAGTGCGACGCAGACGGGCAGCGAGAGCCTGCAGCAACTGGATCGAAACCTCAGGAGAGTGCAGGATCGCCTTGCGCATGTTCTCGTGGCTCAAACCGGCAAGTCGGGTTTCCGACACGGCGGTGGCCGTTGCGTTGCGTGGGTGTGGATCGAAAAGAGCCATCTCGCCGAACAGTTCACCCGGGCCGAGAACGGCAATCAGGTTTTCACGTCCATCCGATGAAGTGCGGCCGAGCTTGATCTTGCCCGAGACGATGAAGTACAGACGGTCGCCTTGATCGCCTTCACGGAACACCGATGCACCACGGGACAGATCGACCTCGGTCAGTTCTTCGGTTAGCGTGGCGAATACTTCATCACCAAGCGACGCGAAAAGCGGCGCACGGCGCAGTACCTCGATATCCATTAAATCTCCTGTCAACAGTAGTAGGCGCTCACTTCATTGTGCCGTATTCGGTAACAATGTGACAGTTTCCACACGTGGTTTAACCAAGAAAATGTTGAAAATCACGCAGATTCGAACAAAACTCGCGAATATGCTCGCAGAAATCCATCAGCTTCTAAGGGTACCTTGGATTAATACCGTTGAGATGAATGAAGTGGAGTCCTGGTGCTCGGAGTTTTTGGCTGGCTGGACGTGGTCATCTGCGTCGTTCTGCTGAGCTTTTTTATTATCGGGCTCCGCCGAGGCTTCCTGCTCACGGTAGGAGACATGCTCGGGCTGATTGTGGGAGGCGTCGCAGCCTTCTTCGCCATTCCTCTGGTCTCCACCCTGGCCACCAACCCATGGTGGCGTGTTGGGCTGATGGTCGCAACGGCCGCGGTGCTGATCATCATGGGCCAGGCCTTGGGGCGTTTTATCGCCACGAAGATCCGACGCTGGATGAACGTTGATTTCCTGCGTGCCGCGGATCGCCTAGCGGGCGGGGCTTTATCGATCCTGATTACCGCCACCATCATCGGCGCGCTGGCGTTCTCCGCCTCCAGCATGGGTATCCCCAGGATGTCTGCTGAAATCGCGAAGTCAAAAATGATCGACACCATCCGTGGGTTGACCCCGGATTTCGTCACCTCAGCGATTTCAAGCGCCCGTTCGGCGGTCATGGCCGAAACCATTCCGGCCTTCCTGGAACCCTTTGCGCCTCCGGTGGCCCCGGTTCCGGAAACCGACTGGGAAGCCAATGACGTGCAGCTCGCGGCCGCCAAGTCTGTGGCAAAGATCTCCGGAACTGCCCTTGAATGCGGCGTCAACCTGACCGGTTCCGGCTTTGTCATCGATCACGAAGTGGTGATGACCAACGCCCACGTGGTGGCCGGACTCAGCGCAACGACCGTGGAAACTCCCGGTGGCCAGCTCGGCCGCGGCAAGGTGGTGTACTTTGATCCGGCCGCTGATATTGCCTTGCTCTATGTTGAAGGCCTGGAAGCCGAACCAATCGATTTGGCCACCGAGGACCTCGCGCGCGGAGACTCCTCAACCTTTGTCGGATATCCGGCCGGCGGGCCGCAACAGGTGCGCGGTGCGGTGGTAGCCTCCAAGGCCACGGTATCGATCGCCAATATCTACGGGGAAGACCCCTCGCAGCTTTCGGTGTACCAGCTGACCGCACAGGTCGCACAGGGCAATTCGGGTGGCCCGCTGCTTGATGAATCAGGGGATGCCGTAGGACTGATTTTCGCGAAGTCCCGCAGCGATGACGAAGTCGGTTTCGCACTGAGCCTGGCAGAAATGCGTCAGGCGTTAGCGGCCGGCGGGGATCGGACGACCTCGATCAAAACCGGTTCCTGCCTCAGCGACTAACGCTCTTGACCGGAACCGGCTCCAACCTCTTGTGAATTACTTGCCCAGCAGGTGAACCAGTTGTTCTGCGGCCAACCGATACCCGTTAACCCCGGCGCCGATGATGATGGAACTGGCCACCGGCGAGACGTATGAATGATGGCGGAACGCTTCGCGTTTGTGCACATTTGAAATGTGAACCTCGATAACGGGAAGCTCAACACCGCTGATGGCATCGGCCAGCGCAATCGAGGTGTGGGTGAATGCCCCGGGATTGATGATGATTCCCGCGGCGTATGTGCGGGCTTCGTGGATTGCGTCGAGCAAAACACCCTCGTGATTCGACTGCAACGCGACGAGTTCGAACCCGTGGGATTCGGCCGTCGTTCGTGCCAGGGCCTCAACATCCGCAAGTGTTTCGCGGCCGTAGATTTCCGGTTCGCGGGTTCCCAGCAAGTTCAGGTTCGGTCCGTTAAGCAGCAAGATGGTGCGCGAGGCGTTTTCAGTCATGCAGTCAATCTAATACAGCCAGGTGCTCCGACCGTGATCCATGACGTACTAATCTCAGTGTGCACCAGGGGTGTCATGCTTCAACGCGAAAACTGCCAAACCTGGTTTTGCTGGGTATATTGATTGAAAAACATGAGATCAATGGGGCTTGCATGAAGAGTAGTACCAAACGGGTCATTGGCAATGTATCGGTCGGAACCTTTCTTGCAGGTGTTGTCGCGGTTCTTCTTGTGAGCCATTTTGATCCGAACTTTTTGAGAAACGATCCGGAACTCACCGCCGAGGCCAATGCCGGGACACCCATCGTCCAGGGACCGATCGTTCCCAAAGAGCTGCCCACGGCCAAGGCGAGCACAGCGGCCGAGATTGAGGATGCGCGGCAGCGGGCACTGGAGCTCGGGCGCTCAGCGGCAACCTGGGATAAAAACTGCGTCGCGTGGAATCCGCCTGAGGGCGGCGGTGTGCAGCAGCAGTGGGCCAACCGGGTGGGCGCATCCTGGTTGAATTCGGCCGGTGCGAGGTGCCCCGATGCGTTGACGTGGCCGTACTACTTCATTGACGGATTCGAATCCACCAGCGCCGGAGAACTGAAGGTGACATTGGAAGAAACCGCCGCCGCAGACCCCCACCTGTTGCAAGGGGAACCGCATACGATTCACCTACTTGGCGACGAAATCCTGGATGCAACCAAGGGCCAGTTTACGGACTTGACATCGATTGAGCTGAGCATTCGAGGCGACGACGTCCGCTGGAACGTGGCGGTTGACGATCGGGCTTGAGGCCGCCGCCCAACAGCATGGCCGCCACCCTGTGACAGGTGGCGGCCATGCTGTTCGGCGGTCGGGCAGGACGTTCTTGGCTACTTCTTCAGCGACTGCGCAATCTGGCTCATTACGGTGTTATCCGCCAAGGTGGTGGCATCGCCCACCTCGCGGCCCTCTGCAACATCCTTGAGCAGTCGGCGCATGATCTTGCCCGAACGGGTTTTCGGCAGTTCCGGAACCACCAGCACGTGTTTCGGCTTGGCGATCGGACCGATGTCCTTGCCCACATGGTTGCGCAGCGTCGCCACGACATCTTCACCCTCGGCCGGTTCGGCCCGCAGGATCACAAAGGCCACCACGGCCTCGCCGGTGGTGTCATCCTTGGCGCCCACGACCGCCGCCTCGGCGACGTAGGGGTGGGCCACCAGGGAGGACTCGATTTCGGTGGTGGACAGGCGGTGTCCGGACACGTTCATGACATCGTCCACCCGGCCCAGCAGCCAGATGTCCCCGTCGTCGTCCTTTTTGGCTCCGTCTCCGGCGAAGTACATGTTCTCGAAACGGGACCAGTAGGTGTCCTTGTAGCGTTCCATGTCGCCCCAGATGCCACGGAGCATCGACGGCCACGGTTCGCGGATGACCAAAAAACCGCCCTCGCCGTTGCCGACCGAGTTCCCGGCCTCGTCCACCACGTCGACGCTGATACCCGGCACCGCAACCTGGGCCGAACCCGGTTTGGTGTGGGTGACTCCCGGAAGCGGGGCAATCATGTGCGCGCCGGTTTCCGTCTGCCACCAGGTGTCCACGATGGGGGTCGGGTGTTCCTTCTTTTCGCCGTTGGCGCCGTTGTTGGAGCCGATGACCTCGCGGTACCACATCCACGCTTCGGGGTTGATCGGTTCACCCACGGAGCCGAGCACCCGCAAGCTGGAGAGGTCGTAACCGTCCGGGATGTCGCGTCCCCACTTCATGAAGGTGCGGATGGCGGTCGGCGCGGTATACAGGATGGTGACACCGTACTTCGCCACGATTTCCCACCAGCGGCCCTGGTGCGGGGTGTCCGGGGTGCCCTCATACATCACCTGGGTGGCGCCGTTGATCAGCGGCGCGTAGGTGACGTAGGAGTGGCCGGTGACCCAGCCGATGTCCGCGGTGCACCAGTAGACGTCGGTTTCGGGGTGCAGGTCGAAGGTGTCGCGGTGGGTGACCGCGCTCTGGGTGAGGAACCCGCCGGTGGTGTGGACGATGCCCTTGGGTTTGCCGGTGGTTCCCGAGGTGTAGAGCACAAAGAGCGGGTGCTCGGAGTCGTGGCCTACGGCGGTGTGCTCATTGCTGGCGGCGTCCACCACGTCGTGCCACCACGAATCCAGTGAACCGAATTCGGTTGGTTCGCCGTTGCGCTTGACGACCAGCACGTTCTGCACGGTATGGCCTTCGGTGGCCAGGGCGGCGTCAACGGCTGGTTTCAGCGGGCTTGGCTTGCCGCGGCGCCAGGTGCCGTCGGCGGTGACCACGAGCTTCGCATCGGCATCGTCGATGCGGCTGCGCAGGGCGTCGGCGGAGAAACCGCCGAACACCACTGAGTGGATCGCGCCGATGCGGGCGCAGGCGAGCATGGTGATCACGGCCTCGGGGATCATCGGCAGGTAGACCGCGACCCGGTCGCCCTTGGCGATACCGAGGGATTCAAAGGCGTTGGCGGCCTTTTTGACCTCTTCGGTCAGCTGCGCGTAGGTGTAGCTGCGGGTGTCTCCCGGTTCGCCCTCGAAATGAATGGCGACCCGATCACTCAGGCCGTTTTCCACGTGGCGGTCCAGGGCGTTGTAGGCCGCGTTGACCTTGCCGCCGACGAACCACTTGGCCACCGGTGCCTGGGACCAGTCCAGGGTTTCGGTGAAGTCGGTATCCCAGGATAGGACCTGGCGTGCTTGGTCGGCCCAGTAGCCCAACCGGTCGGCTGCCGCGGCATCGTAGCTGGCCTGGGTTGCGACGGCGTTGTCGCTGAATTCTTGGCTCGGTGCGAAGGAACGGGTTTCGTTCGACAGGTTGTCCAAAGTCTTGGATTCACTCACGGGGATTTGGTCCTTCCAGTTAGACAGGTTTAACTCTGTGATCAAAGTTACACGCTTTGAGGCTCAACCATGTGCTTTGTGTCACGCAATGGCGTGGGGGTGGGGCGATTCTGCGCCAAACGGTCATTGGGTGCGCCGAACTGCACCATCGCGGTGCGAAGTTCGCGCGCTGGAGGATGAGCCTGAAGGGTGAAAAGCCGACCGGTCCATGGCAGGATCAAGAGGTGGCTGTAAATGTAAAACTCGAAACCGAACTGGGTCTGAAACGCAGGGCCCGGAAGATCAACCGACTGCTGGCCGGGGCCTACCCCTATGCGGTGCCTGAATTGGATTTCGAAAATCCCTTTGAACTCCTGGTCGCAACGGTGCTTTCGGCGCAGACGACCGACGTTCGGGTCAACGCCATCACCCCGGCACTCTTCGCCAGATTCCCCGACGCGGTGGCCATGAGCCAGGCCGATCGAAGCGAACTCGAAGAACTGATTCGCTCCACCGGGTTCTTTCGCGCCAAAACGGATTCGCTGCTGGGGCTCTCCGCGGCGCTGGTTGAACGTTTCGACGGACAGGTTCCGCCCACATTGGGTGAACTGGTCAAGCTTCCAGGTGTTGGCCGGAAAACAGCCAACGTGGTGCTGGGCAACGCCTTTGGAGTCCCGGGAATCACCGTGGACACCCACTTTGGCCGGCTGGCAAACCGGTTCGGCTGGACCAATGAAACCGACCCGGTCAAGGTCGAATTCGCGGTTGGCGAGCTATTTGAAAAACGTGACTGGACCATGCTCAGCCACCGGGTTGTCTTTCACGGCAGGCGGGTCTGTCATTCCCGCAAGCCAGCCTGCGGGGCCTGTGCAGTGGCTAGCCTCTGCCCGTCGTACGGAATCGGTGAGGAAATACCAGCCAAGGCCAAAGCGTTGCTTAAGTACGAACTGGCTCCGGGGCGTGAAGAGCTGCTGGGCAAAATGCTCGCCGGGGCAACCCGCCGTGAGCTGCGGGCTGAAGGATACGGATTGGACGCATGAGCGCACTAAAAGACCTGCGACAGGTAGTTGCCGCGCATTCGCACACCCGCGGAGCGACCGAAAAACTCCCAGACTCCTGGGCGTTCAAGCAGCTTGATGCGAACAGCGTGCGTCGGGCGGCAATTTTGATGCTGTTCGGCTCGGCCGACGGTCAGGGACTGAGCCAGGATGCCGATCCGGCAGACCTGGACCTGTTGTTTGTTGAACGTGCCGAAACGCTGCGCGCCCACGCCGGGCAGATCGCTTTCCCCGGCGGCGGCATTGATCCGCAAGATGCCTCGGAAACCGATGCGGCATTGCGTGAAGCATGGGAAGAAACCGGGGTGCAGACCTCCGGGATCGACGTGCTAGGCCAGCTGGCCGCCACCGAACTGCCGGTCTCGAACTTCATTGTCACCCCGGTTCTCGGATGGTGGCACACCGAGTCTGAGGTCTTCCCGGTTGACCCGGGGGAAAGCGCCGGAGTGTTCCGGGCACCGGTGGCCTCACTCCTAGACCCCCGCAACCGCGTGTTGGGTGTTGTGCAGCGCGGCGGACGCAAGTTCAGCGGCCCGGCCTTCGAATATGAAGGAAGGGTCATCTGGGGTTTCACCGCGATGGTTGCCGACAAACTCTTCAACGAGTTGGGCTGGACCAAAACCTGGTCACCCAAACGCGAAATCCGGATGCTCTAGGCCAGCGTGGGCCCAGCCGGCTGGCTGCTACTTGGCCTCGGCATAACTGTCGGTGATCGCGATGCTGACCGGGAAGTTCACCGATTGCTCCCCGAACAGGGTGCGTCCGGCGAGCGCCGCGGCCTGACGAATGATTTCGGCAAGTTGCGGCGCCATGTGCTGCGGGCACTCAAAAACGATCTCATCATGGACAAAAAATACCTGGCGGCAGTCTTGGCTCCAGCCTGCCTGATGGATCAGGTGCCGGGCATGCCCCATCCAGATCAGTGCCCACTCTGCGGCGGTTGACTGCACCACGAAGTTCCGGGTGAACCGGCCGCGGGAGCGAGCGGCGGAATCCGCCGCGCGTTGCGAAGACTCATCTCGGGTGTTGCGCTGAGCCTGCCTCCACTGCTCGTTGGCCGGCGGGCAGCCGCGGCCCAGGAAACTGCTCACCCCATCACCTTGTTCGCCGGCGCGGGCGGCCGAATCAACAAAGCTCATGGCTGCGGGGAAGTTCTTTTTCAGCGCCGCGCCTACTGCTTGTGCACCGCCGGAGGACCCGCCGTAGATGACCGAAAGCATGCCGAGTTTGGCTTCCTCACGATCTTTGACCAGTCCTGCCTCGATGAGCCATTGGTACAGGTCATCTTGGAGTCCTGCTTGTTGCAGGCCACGATCCCCGGACATTGCGGCGAGGATCCGTGGTTCGAGCTGGCGTCCGTCGGCCACCACGAAGCTCCTGCCCGCCGGGGTGCGCACGACCTGCCGGATTGAATGGGGAAGTTGCAACGCGCCACCGCCGGAGGCCGCCCAACGCCCGGAAGCAACCGTGCCCAAAACATAGTGCGGGTGGAACCGCCCCTCCGTTACCCAGGTATCCAACCAGGTGTCCCCGTGGGTGCTGGCAAGCCGTGAGAGTTTTTTGTATTCAAGCACCAGGGTGATGAGCGGATGTTTGATCTGTTCCAATTCCCAGGCCCTGACCGACTGCACAGCGAAGCCCGCCCGGTGCAGGGCACGCAACAGTTCCTGCGGGGAGTCGGGGTTCAATCCCGGGGTTTGCAGGGCTTGGCCTAGCTGCTGGGCCAGGGCGGCGAGTTTTGGCGGACGCACGGATTCGGCAACACGCTCACCGAGCATCTGGCGCAGAAGCTGACGGTGTCCGTGTTCGTCCCACGACAGGCCTGCCGTCTCCATCTCGGCTGCGATCAAGGCACCCACGGACTCGGCGTTAATAAGCAACTGAATCCTGCGGCGGGCGCCGGGGTCTGCCGGAAGGGCCTGCAGCTGGGCGGCGAACATGTTGACCAGTTCATGCAGGGATTCCCCGGAGACCGGGGTGGAGAAGAGCGCCCCCTGATTTCCGGTGTCCTCGGGGGTCGGAGGGTTCTCCAAGTCGATATCTGCGATGTTCACCGCTGCGAGGGGGCTCCGGTGAAGTAATCGCTGCGCGAGCGATACCACGTGTGCCTTCGCCAGATATACGTCGCCCGCGGTGAGGATCTCCAGCCATGGGGTGGTGCGCAGCATCACCCAGCGTGGGCAATGGGTGGTTTCGACTTCTGCCACCGTTTGGCACAGTTCTTCGCGTGAGACGGTGCGTGGTGCGGTTAATGGTTCGCCATGGGAGGCATCACGCAGTTGCAGGAGGGCGAATCCGTCAGGATCTGCGGCGAGAAAGGCATACACACCTGATTGTCCACGGGGCATACATCCATTGTGCCGTGGGATTCCCAGATATCCCCAGTTCGCCGCCGTGGTGCGTTTGAACCGTGGCGCAGGGAGCAAGCTCGATCCATGAACTGGCTACCTTTTCACACACCTGATGTTGGACGCGGCTCAGATACCCGATTTGTTCCCCGGTCCCTGGAGCCGGGGCCCAGCGTGCCCGGCAACGGAAGCGTCCCTGGGCATTCGGCGCCGCCGGCTGATCAACCAGCGCCGGCGGCGCTTCAGAATCTGCCGCGGAACGATGGGGGTGCGCCATCGTGTGTGTTGGTGAGTAGCGATGAACAATTGGTGGAGCAGTGCGCGCTGATCTCTCTGGGGGCGGCGGTGCGGATCTGCCGGTGCACCCCGCAGTCCCCGTTGCTGCACGACACCACTGGTCCGGTGCTGTGGGGTGCCGATTCAATCTCGACGGTGCTGGCGACACCCACTCGATGCGATGTGCTGGTGGGAACCGAAACCCAAGCACAGCAACTCTGGGACGCGGCTAGCCGGTTGCCCCACGCCAGGGTGGCAGTGCTTCCAGGTGCGAGCCAGTGGTTGGGTGAATATCTTGGTTTGTGGGGGATGCGGGCCGGGCACGGGCACACCCTGGTGCTGGAGGCGCAGGCCGGCGGGGTCGGCGCCACTACGCTTGCGGTGTTGTTGGCCCACGCCGGAACCCTGAGCGGACTGCGAAGCCTGGTGATTGATTTAGACCCGCATTCCTCCGGAACCTGGCCGCGGATCTGCGCTCAGCCACGGGGCGGGATCGGTTGGGACGACTTGGCGGCGTCAGGCGGTGACCTGGCCGCGCACCAACTGGTTGAAACCCTGCCCAGGCTGCACGGTACGGCCGTGCTGACCTGGTCCGGGGTCCGGCCGTCGGTTGCGGTGACTGCTCCTTTGATCGCCAGGCTGCTGAGAGCTGCCCGGCAAGGGTTCGACCTGCTGGTTGTGGACACCGGACGAGCGGCGCATCCGCAGGCGGAGGTCATCGGCTACTTTGCCGACCGGAAGATCAGCATCTGCGATGAATCCAGTATTCCGTTGCACGGCCCCTATGTTCTGGCAGCCATCCACCGTAAACCCTCCAAGGCTCAGGGGCATGACGCAAGGTTGGGCTGCCTCAATTACATGCCTGTCCTCGAACGCGCTGTAGCGAACGGGGACCTTCTCGATGCACTGCGATCCCGAAGGCTGCGGCAACAGCTGGCCGACCTGCGGTTGCTGCCGGCGGCGAAAATCGACACCGCACACAACAACACCATCCATTCAACGGATCGAGTGGGATCATGAGCCCCGGTCGCCATGCGCCTGTCATTCCGGGGACTTCAGTGCAGGAGCAGTTGGACTCGCGGATCTTGCACTCGGTGCGAGAGCGCGCCCTGGCCGCCGGGGGAGAACTGGACACCATCACGCTCGCCGGAGCGATTCATGACTCCGGGGTGGCTCTGGGATCCTACGGGGCACGGGCCTCACTGAAATCCCTGCAAGATGAGGTCGCTGGCTTATCGATCCTTGAGCAATTCGCTGCGCCTGAGGGCGTGACGGACGTCCTGGTTGACGGGCAAGGCCAGGTATGGACGGACTCGCCGCACGGGCTGGCGCTGACCGGGTTTCGTTTTTCCTCTCCCGAAGAAGTACGGAACCTGGCCGTGCACCTTGCGGCCCTCGCCGGGCGGCGGCTCGACGCGGCCAATCCGTTCATGGATATGAGTGTCAAAAACTATCGGGTTCACGCAGTACTCCCACCGATCGCCACCGAAGGTCCGTTGCTTTCCATCCGGGTGAAAGTCCAGAATCGACTGTCGCTGTCCGAGGTACTCGCCCACGCCCCGGAATTCTGGCGCACACTGTTGGCAGAGGTGCTCGCCCGCCGGTTGAACTTTTTGATCACCGGCGGCACCGGGAGCGGAAAAACCACGCTGCTGCAGGCCATGCTCGCGGAAGTTGATCCTGACCAACGGCTGGTGATTATCGAAGACTCGCACGAACTGATGATTGACCATCCCCACGTGGTGGGTTTGCAAACACGCACTGCCAACGTTGAAGCCGCCGGACGAATCGACCTCCAAGACCTGGTGATCCAAGCCTTGCGTATGAGACCTGACCGGCTGATAGTCGGCGAGTGCCGCGGGGCGGAACTACGCGATTTTCTTGCCGCGATGAACACCGGACACCAGGGAGCCGCCGGGACTCTGCATGCAAACAATCCCGAAGCGGTCCCCGCACGTCTAGCCGCCTTGGGCGCCTTGGCCGGTTGGGGATTGCAAGCTACCTCGCTTCAGGCGGCCAGCGCCGTGGACCTGGTGATTCATATGAGCCGGCAGGAAACCGGTGTGCGCTCGCCGGTGGCGTTGGGTGTTTTGGCCACCGACTCGCAAGACCGGTTGCTGGTGTCCCCGCTCATTGATTCGGGATCGGCAAGCAGCCCGGATGCCCACGGGCTACAGATCCTAGGGCAAAAACTGGGTCAACAGGTGGCCCGCGAGGTTGAACGGTGGACACGTAGCAGAAACTTCCTGGGGGAGTGATGATTTTTATTGTGCTGCTGGTGCTCGGCGGAGTCTGGCTCTGGCCGGTGCGGCGTAGCGAACGGAAACAGGTTTCGGTTTCAAAAATCCGCAGTTGGTTCACCCGGCGCTCGGGGCGGGTCAACGGTGCACAACACACCCTGTTGTTGGATGCGGCAATTATTCGAGAACTTGCTGCCTTGCTGCGCAGCGGGGTGATGTTTCGGCAGGCAGTCGAGGCACTGCTCAAGGTCCGAGACGAACCGTGCCCGGTGCTGGAGACCTTGCGCCGGATGAATGCCGACGCAAGAATCCTCGGTGAGAACCACCCGCTGGCGCAGGGTTCAGCACATCGGGTCGCTGACTCCTCGGTTGAGCGTCTGGTGTGGTGCCTGAACCTTTCAGCCCGTACCGGTGCCCCCTTGGCGGCGGTGCTAGATCAGTTAGCCGAGGACCTGGAAGCAGAACTGTTGGCGAGGCAGTCATTTGATGCGGCGATGGCCGGTCCCCGTGCCACCACCCGGTTGCTCACCTGGTTACCGGTCCTCGGGCTGGGAGCGGGATTTCTTCTCGGCATCGATGTGGGGCACACGCTAATGACCTCGTGGATAGCCCAGCTCAGTGTGGTGGTTGGGGCGGGCTTGTGGATACTTAATCGTCTGTGGTGCCGGAGATTAATGGTGGCAACCACAACTCAGGCGCTGAAATGACGGCGCTTGCTGTGGGGGCGCTACTGCTGGCGCTGCTCTTGTGGACTCACCGCCAGCCGGGGCCATACCTGGTCCGAGGGCTGAACCACACCGCAACACATCGGGAAACTGCGGAACAGAAGCCTGCGCAGCACATTGAACCCATTGAGCTTGTCCTGGATCTTGGCGCGAGCCTGATGGATTCCGGGTTGCCCATGATTGCCCTGCTCGATGCCCTGGGGCAGTGCATTGAGCAGTGCTCCACGTTGCGCACGGTAGCCAGATGCCTTGAAATGAACATGGAGTGGGACCGGGCCTGGGAACCCGCACCGGCATGGCTTAATCCGTTAAAGCGTTCGCTGGGATTTGCCTACACAACCGGAGCGCCGGCCTCCGCCCTGCTGCGAAATACCGCGCAACTGCAACGCCGTGAACGTGTCCAACGTGTGGCCAGGTGCGGTGCTCAGTTCGCCACCAAGCTGGTGTTGCCCTTGGGCGCCTGCGCACTGCCGGCGTTTATTGCGTTAGGTGTGGTGCCGCTGATTATTGCCCAGTTTCCAAACCTGTCCTGAGCTCGGCCACAAAGTTTTACCCAGACCGTCATGGATCCGAACCGGGCGAAGCAATGCTCTGCCAACCTGTAACCACCATGACCTCCCACTGCGGGGACTGATTGGAATCCACCCTCGATGAAAGGAAACATCATGAAAATATCTTCGGCTAAGCTTCGTACACGACTTGCCGCTGAGCAAGGCTCCACCACGGCTGAATTTGCCATGGTCACGTTGGCTGCGGTGGCCTTCGCCGGCCTGCTCATCAGCATCCTGTCCAGCGGTGATGTGCGCGGCATGCTGATGGGGTTGATCAGCAAGGCACTGAGCTTGTAGGCCATGAGCTTCGTGGATGATCGTGGCAGCAGTACCGCGGAGTTCGCGGTACTGCTGCCGGCCATTGCGCTGATGCTTACGCTGCTTTTGTGCTTGGGGGTGTTGGGTATGCAGCAGATCCAGGTTCAGCAGGCTGCCGGTGCGATGGCGCGGGAGCTGGCCCGCGGTGAAGACCCCGGGGCGGCCATGACTAAGGGGATTCAGCTTGCCGGCAGTTCGGCGCACTACACCGTGAGCAACACGGGAGAATTCTCGACCGTGACGGTGAGAAAGTCAGTCGACCTGCCCGTGATCGGGGCGGTCGACGTCCAAGGAACTGCAAGCGTGGTGAACGAACGATGAAATACCGCGGATACTTGTCTCAGCAGGGGAGCAGCACCGTCGCGGTGACCGCCCTGATCATCGCCGCTTTGTTGCTCACCGTGGGGATTTTGGCATGGTCAGCGGTAACCCGGGCCGCGATGCAGGCGGCCGGTGCCGCGGACCTCGCCGCGCTGGCAGCTGCCGACACCGCGCGCGGATTGCGGGCAGGTGACCCGTGCGCCGCTGCACAGTTGCTGGCCGCGGCGAATGATGCCCGGTTGGATTCCTGCCTGATCGAGGCCGACGGGAGTACTGCCAGCGTGCAAGTTTCGGTTTTGATCAGTTTTTCTGCGGTCGGGTTTGAATTCCCGGCGGCCCGGGCGAAAGCGCGAGCCGGTGCCCCGCCGCTGACCCAGGACTAGGGCTACACCAACCTAAAAATGGTGCCTCGGCTGGACATCCTCCAACACTGCACTGAGCAGTAGCACGGCGCCGTCCTTGTCGAGCGGATTGTTCCTATTGCCGCATTTGGGCGATTGCACGCAGCTGGGGCAGCCGTTGCGGCATTCGCAGGCTTCGATGGCATCACGGGTAGCACGCACCCAGGTGGAGAACCGCTCAAAACCTCGTTCGGCGAATCCCGCCCCACCAGGCTGTGCGTCATACACAAAAATGGTGGGATGTCCGGTGTCCATGTGCAGCGCGGTGGACACCCCGCCGATATCCCACCGGTCGCTGGTCGCAACCAAGGGAAGCAACCCAATCATCGCGTGTTCTGCGGCGTGCAAGGCCCCGGGGAACTGGTCAACACTCAAACCCGCGCGAACCAGCCGTTGCTCGGTGAGGGTGAACCAGATCGATTTGGTATGCAGGTCGCGGGCTTCCAGATCCAAGGGTTCTTCGGAGAGCACCTCATTGGACGCAACGGATTTGCGTTGGAACGAGACCACCTGGGTGGTGACGATCACTTCGCCGAAGAAGATCTCCAGCTGTTGATGGGTGCTGGTCCGTTCTTCGGATTCAATGGCGACCGTGGTGATGTCGCGTGCGGTGGTGTAATAGTCGGGGTTCACCCGGGTCACGACCACCACATGGTTTTGCTCATCGAGTTCTTCAACGTGGTAGCTGGCACCTTGATGAACATAAATTGCCCCGGGGTGGGCCTGATAGTGGCTTTGGGGCGAATCCATGGTTCCCAGCAGGGCACCGGTCTGCGCATCGATGATGTCCACCGGCCCGCCGCCATCGGCACGAATGGAGAACATCCCTGCCGCATGCTGCGGATGGGTCCAGAACCAGCCGGCCGGCCGGCGACGCAGATATCCGCGCTGCACCAGCGAATCGAGCAGGGTCTCGGTCTGCGGGCCAAAAATCGCTAGTTCCTCGGGGCGCAGGGGGTTTTCTTGCGCGGCGGCACACAGGTGCCCACTGAGCACGTATTTGTTCTGCGGATCAAAGACCGTCGCCTCGACACCTAAATCGAAAATGGCTTCGGGGTGGCTGACCAGGTAGGTATCCAATGGATCTTCGGCGGCCACAAAAAGCGCCAGCGCATCTTGTCCGGAGCGTCCTGCCCGCCCGATCTGTTGGAAAAAAGACGCCCGGGTTCCTGGCCACCCGGCCACCACCACGGCGTCCAGCCCGGAAATATCAATACCCAATTCCAATGCCGAGGTGGAGGTGACCCCCAACAATTCGCCCGATCGCAATTTTTGTTCAACTTCACGCCGCTCACCGGGAAGATAGCCCGAACGGTAGGCCGCCAGACGCACCGAGAGCTCCGGCGCAAAATTCTCCAGGTGTTTGCGGGTCAGGGTTGCGATAGTTTCAGCCCCGCGCCGTGACTTGATAAAAACGATGGTTCGTATGTGGTCCGCCATGAGATCGGTCAGGATCGATGCGCTCTCGGCAATTGCCGTACGACGCAGCGGAGCTCCGTTTTCGCCGGTCCGATCGGTCAGCGGGGGCTCCCATAATCCGATCACCAATTCGCCGGAGGCCGAGAAATCATGGGTTACCGCTGACACCTCGGCCCCGATGAGCCTGCCGAAAGATTCTTCGGGGTCTGAGCTCGTTGCCGAGGCGCCGATGAACACCGGCTCGTTACCGTAACGGGCGCAGATCCGGCGCAGGCGGCGGATCAGGTTGGCCACGTGGGCGCCGAAAACTCCACGATATGAGTGCGCTTCGTCGATGACGACGTACTTCAACCGTTTGAAGAATCGGGACCAGGCCGGGTGGTTCGGCAGGATGCCCCGGTGCAGCATGTCCGGGTTGGTGAAGACGAAATTCCCGTGCTGACGGACCCAGGTGCGAGTTCCCTGATCGGTGTCGCCGTCGTAGGCGGCGGCCCGGACCCCGGGGACTTCAAGCCCCGCTACGGCCGCCAGCTGATCGGCGGCCAGCGCTTTGGTGGGGCAGATGTACAAGATGGAGGCCTGGGCGCTGGCATCGTTAGCCGCCGTATCCCTGGTACGGAACAACACGTCAATGGAGGGCATCAGATATGCCAATGACTTGCCTGAGGCTGTCCCGGTGGAAACGATGGTGTGCCGTCCACCGTGAATCAGGTCCGCCGCCTGAACCTGGTGAAGCCAGGGTTCGTTGATGCCGAGGTCTTGGAAGGTGCGTTTGACCTCATCGGATAACCACGCGGGCCATGGGGCGGTGATTTGATCCTTGGCGGGAACACTGCGGCGATGTATCACCGCGTCGGGGTCGTTGCTCCGGTTGTACGGATCAAGCAGGGCGCGTACTGACTTCACAAACACAGCCTTTCGACGCCGGAACGAGAATAATCGCCGGAGGGTAAATGTGGGGTGTTAAAAGACTATCGCCGTCGCACCCGGGAAATGGGGACAACGGCGATAGGGAAGCTTGAGCTTAGGCTTTGAAATTTACAACCTGGCCAAGGGAAGTCCATCCGAGGGATGCGTAGAGTTTCTGCCCATCCACCGATGCGATCAGCAGACCCTCATCAACGTCGTGCTCCTGAGCTAGCGAAGCAAGGGCGCGCATGACCAAAGTGCCCAACCCCATCCGACGGAAATCCGGGCCGGTAATGATCCGGTCGAAGATGGCGAAACCTTCAACGGCGGAGACGTGGCCGGAGGCCGCGACAAGGTCCTGGTTGTCCTCCGGGTGAAGCGAAACGTACGCATGGGTGCCGTCGCGCTCAATCTGGAACATGAAGCCCTCAGCGGGCAGGGGAACCTCAACGTCGTGAGCTGCCAGCTCGGTGACCATCAAGACTTCGTCATCGGCTGCGACCTGCAGGCCGACCTCTGAGGCGGCAACCAGTAATCGTTCAACCGAGTCATCGAATGCGGTCAAACGACGGTTTGGATGTTTTTTCAGGGTTTCGGCTACCGCGGCCAGCTCTTCCTTGGAAGGGCCGTAGATAACGTATTCCCAATCTTCGGTCGTGTCGTGACGCAACGCTGCATGGACGCGTCCTTCATTACGGGTCTCATATCCGCGGGCTCCTGCCCAGCCGGCGACCCAGGTGCCAATCAGTTCATCGCTTGCGTTTGATGCCATGTCTTGACCCTACCTTGTCTTTCCTAGGAATTAGCTGACATTGAGCCAATCGTTGCCTAGTTGAAACGAAAGTATGCTTGATGCCCCGATTTTGCGGGGTGAATAATGTGATTTTGCTCGTTCACCCGGCGTTTCATGCCGCCAAACCACTAAACTTGATCTGTGGCCATTGAACGTATTGTTTTGTTTTACGCATTTACCCCGCTCCCTGACCCAGAGGTGATCCGCCTCTGGCAGCGCTCCCTGCTGGAACGCTGGGGACTGCGCGGACGCATCATCATCTCCAAAGACGGTATTAACGGAACCGTGGGCGGTGAGCTTTCTGCTGTCAAAAAGTATGTGAAGGCAACTCGCGAACTACCTGCCTTCAAAAAGATGGATATCAAGTGGTCCGAAGGATCCGCAGCCGATTTCCCGCGTATTTCCGTCAAGGTCCGCGATGAAATTGTCACCTTCGGCGCGCCCGGTGAACTTGAAGTTGATGAGAACGGTGTTGTTGGCGGTGGAACCCACCTGCGTCCCGAAGAACTCCACGAACTGGTTGAATCCAAGGAACAATCAGGTTCCAAGGTGCACTTCTTCGATGGGCGCAATGCCTTCGAAGCACAGATCGGCAAGTTCAAGGATGCGATTGTTCCCGAGGTCGATACCACTCGCGACTTTGTTGCCGAACTTGATTCGGGCAAGTACGACCACCTCAAGGATCAGCCGGTGGTCACCTATTGCACCGGTGGTATTCGCTGCGAAGTGCTCTCCGCGCTCATGGTGAAGCGTGGATTCCAAGAGGTTTACCAGATGCAGGGCGGTATTGTCCGCTACGGCGAAAAATATGGTGATGCCGGGCTCTGGGAAGGTTCGCTCTACGTCTTCGACAAGCGAATGCACACCGAGTTTTCCGACGATGCGGTGACCATTGGCCAGTGCGTGGGTTGCGAGGGGCCCACGAACAAGTTCGAGAACTGCTCGAATCCGTCGTGCCGCAACCTGCGTTTGTTCTGCGAGGACTGTGCCCAGGATGAGCAGTTGCGTATTTGCCCGGACTGCAGCGTCGCCGCGGTCTAGGAGCTCAAAGTCCAAGGGGCGTGCCCGTCCGGAATCATTCCGGACGGGCACGCCCCTTGGCTCTTTGTATATGGTGCGGCGGCTGGCAGGAAGCTATCGAGCCGCCATATTCACTTTTGCGGCCACAAACCGATCGAGGCGTCCTTGATTTCGGTTTCTTCGGCATCGTGTTTGTAGATTTTCAGCCCACGCGCCTCATAGTTGGGCAGGGCGGCGGGGCCGTCAAGCGAGCAAGTGTGCAGCCAAACCCTGGACACCGGCGGCAAGCTGCCGGTGCGTGAATCCACGCGCCAGGCTTGGGCCAGCACCTCGCCGAGCAGGATGCCTCCCAGGCCTTGGCCGATGGCTTGAGGGAACAGTCCAAAATAGAAGACCTCCACCTCGCTGCGCCCGTCAACGACTTCGGTCACCAGCTCCACATAACCCTGAGGTGCCCCATGGCGATACAACACCCAGGTCTCCGATCCACTGCGACGCAAGACGGCATCCCATTGCTCACGTGTTGAATCCAACCTATCGGCCCAATTCAGTTCGCTACCCACACTGCGGTAGAGAAATTTTGAATATTCGGCAGAGATGTCCTGGACCAGCTCGATCCGCACATCCTCGGGTACCGGGCGTGAAGACGGTTTAATATCCTCGGGGGCAAGCAATTGCAGATAGGTAATCGTGACGTTGGTCATGGGTACCATTTTAGGCTGGTGGCAGGGCAAGGTTCATATCGGTTCTTTTGCCAGTAGTCGATAGACTAGTTGGCGTGAATGCCACCGAATTTTCCGCACTTGAAGATGCCCCGCAGAGCTCAGATCTGCAGTTGCTTGAACGACTCGCCGAAGACCTGAGAGCCATTGGCTTTAATTACGATGCGGTGTCCCAAATGTTGGGGGATGAAGCCTCGGCCGCTCTGGATCGGGACCAGATCCTCCCGGCGTTGCGGGTCATCGAGCGGGATGCCGCCCAGACGCCGCTGGGATGCGCCTTCCGGTTGTTCCAGCTCGGGCAAACCGAAGAAACCGCGAACCTGAACCAAGCGTTCCCAACGCTCAAGGTTGACGGCTTGCTGAAGTTGGGTCTGGTTGAGCCTTGGGCCGCGGGTTACCGGTCCACGGTGGCCTTGACCTTGCACTCTTCTGACACCGCCGGAGAACTCTGGGTGGCTCATGATCTGGGGGCTCACCAGCGTCCCGGGGTCTTGCGTACCGATCATGTGCTGGGTATCGGGCAGGCTTCGTTGACGTTGGCCCAAATTACCGTGCGCGAAAAAGTTGAACGCGCACTGGACCTGGGAACCGGTTGCGGAATCCAGCTGTTCCATTTGCTGGGCCATGCCAGACACGTCACCGCAACCGACCTGTCGGCGCGCGCCCTGGCCTTCACCCGGTTCAACCTGATGCTCAATCATCAGGTGCTCAAGCTGGATCCGCTGAACTTGGATGAGCGGGTGAGCCTGTTGCGTGGAAGTTTGTTTGAACCGGTCGCGGGGCAGGGGTTCGACCTGATCGCGTCGAATCCTCCGTTTGTGATCACTCCGCGCAAGAGCACCGAACGTGAGAAGGACCGCTTCACCTACCGCGATGGCGGGATGTCCGGGGACCGATTGGTCAGCACGTTGATCGCGCAGGCCTCGGAATACCTGAATCCCGGAGCCAGCATGCAGATGCTGTCGAACTGGGAAATCCATTCTTTGGATGAGGAATCAAACGAGGCTTGGGACCGGAGGGTTAAAGGCTGGTTCCCCGATCAGCTAGATGTCTGGGTGATCGAACGCGAACAAACCACTCCGAGTGTTTACGCTGAAACATGGTTGCGTGACGCCTCGCAAACCGAAGACAGTTCCGCCTACGCCGCTGCCTACAACGCCTACCTGGATGACTTTGAGTCGCGCGGGGTCGGCGCGGTTGGTTTCGGCCTCGTGTATTTCCGCAAGCCGCTTGACGGCACGGTGAACCTGCGCCGTTTCGAGCAGATCACCCATCCCATCGAGCAGCCCGTTGCCGGCACGCTGCAACGGGATATCGCCATGGCTGATGCGCTGGGCGCGGCCCAGGATGATTTCCGCGACTGGCACCTCGTGGTCGCCGACGATGTCACTGAGGAACGCCACCAGCGTCCGGGCGCGGAGCATCCCGGGGTGATTCTGTTGCGCCAGGGGGCCGGATTGCGCCGCACCGAATTATTAGATACCGCGCAGGCTGGCTTTGTCTCCGCCTGTGATGGGGATTTGTCCGTTTCACAACTGGTTAATGCGCTGGACTCGCTCATCGGGGAAGGTGAAGAGGACTTCACCGAGCGGCTTTATGAAGCGGTTGACCGACTATTGCGTCATGGTCTACTTCGAAAAATGTGAAACAAGCGCTAAAGTTTTTCGGTATGACAGGGAACACATACCAGGAGCAAGCCATAGCGACGCAGGACGGCATCGGAACATTGCCGCACCTCGTCTCGATCACGGATCCGCAGGCGATCCGTGCCCTGGCGCACGATGCGCGCTTGATCGTGCTTGACGAACTTTTCGCTTCACAGACCACTCGAACGGCCACGGAGCTAGCTTCGCTGTGCAATCTGACACCCAGCGCCATGAGTTATCACCTGCGTGCCCTGGAAAAATACGGGTACGTCATCCGGGCTGCCAGCGAGGGGGACGCCCGCGAGCGCCGTTGGCGTGCCGCCGGCGAGCGACTGGAACTGAACACCCAGATCGACTCGGCCAACGCCAAGACCGCGTATCTGAATGTGCAGTTGAACGCATTCAGGACACGACTAAATGATGAAGTGCAGCGCCGCGAAGCAGAGGCAAAGGCCGGAATTACCCCGTCGCCGGACCGTCCTCCCATGCTGACTAGCGGGTTGGTTTTCCTTCCCGAAGCCAAACAGCTGGAATTTAACCGTCGCTTATTGGACCTCGTTTACGAATATGAGGCCATGGCCACGGCGGAGGAACGCAGCATTGACTCGAAGCGTATGTTCTACTTAATCTCGTTGCTTCCCGAATACTCAAGCGTCGGGGACACTACGTCTTAGAAATATGTCTAGCGCAGGATCTTTGTATTTTTCGGTGTAATATCATCGGGAATTGGGCCTTACCAAGCAGGCCCAAACAGTCAAAGCTGCGCTGGCGGCGTGTGGGGACCCGCGAGGGGTTCGTGGCATGCCGCGTTGTCTGAAGGAGAGCCGTGCCCGCCAAGGCCAAGGAAAAGACCGGTAAGAAACTCGTCATCGTCGAGTCTCCTGCCAAGGTGAAGTCGATCGCCAAGTATTTGGGTGAAGGCTTCGATGTGGACGCTTCGGTGGGCCACATCCGTGATCTTCCGCAGCCCTCGGAACTTCCCACCGAGCTTAAAAAGACCTCGGTCGGCAAATTCGCCGTGGACCTGGACAACGACTTCGAGCCTTACTACGTTGTGTACCCGGACAAGAAGAAACGAGTTTCCGAACTCAAGGCGAAGCTCAAAGACGCCGACGAACTTTACCTCGCAACCGATGCGGACCGCGAAGGCGAAGCCATCGCGTGGCACCTGCTCCAGGTGCTTAAGCCAAAGGTCCCGGTACGCCGCTTGGCCTTCACCGAAATTACCAAGGAAGGGATCGCCCGCGCGTTGGACAACATGCGCGAGCTGGATACCGACCTGGTCGACGCGCAGGAAACCCGCCGTGTGCTGGACCGCCTGTACGGCTATGAAATCTCTCCGGTGCTCTGGCGCAAGGTGGCCCGCGGTCTGTCCGCCGGCCGCGTGCAGTCCGTGGCAACCCGCCTGGTAGTTGAACGCGAGCGCGAGCGTATGGCGTTCATCTCCGCCGGCTACTGGGATGTCAAGGGAACGTTCGCCACTGGAAACGGTGAATCATTCGCTGCCAAACTCTCAGCGGTGGATGGGGCCAGGGTTGCCAGCGGCCGCGATTTCGACGACCGCGGCCAGCTGAAGGCCGCACGCACCAAGATTGCCCACCTGGATCAGGCCTCGGCCCAATCTCTGGTGGATAACCTGGCCAACACCGACTTCGCCGTCACCTCGGTTGAAGACAAGCCGTACACCCGCCGTCCGGCGGCTCCCTTCACCACCTCAACCCTGCAGCAGGAAGCCAGCCGTAAATTGCGCTGGAGTTCCAAGCTGACCATGCAGATCGCCCAGCGCCTGTATGAAAACGGCTATATCACCTATATGCGTACCGACTCGGTGTTCCTCTCCAACGAGGCGGTCACCGCGGCGCGCAAGCAGGCCACCGAGCTTTACGGTGCGGATTCGATCCCGGCGAAACCACGTGTCTACAAGGCGAAGTCCGACGCCGCCCAGGAAGCCCACGAGGCAATCCGTCCGGCCGGCGACATGTTCCGCCGCCCCACCGATGTGCGTTCGGCGCTGTCCAAGGACGAATACACCCTGTATGAGCTGATCTGGAAGCGTACCGTCGCCTCCCAGATGGCCGATGCCAAGGGATTCACCGCCACCATCAAGCTCGCCGGCACCGCCAGCGACCAGCGTGTGGCCGAATTCTCCGCGTCGGGTACCGTGATTACCTTCCGTGGTTTCCTCGCAGCCTACGAAGAAGGCAAGGACGTGGACCGGGCGGAGAACGCCGAGTCGGAGAACGCTGAGGCGAGATTGCCGCAGTTGGCCATCGGCCAGCCGCTGGCTGGCGAAGACCTGACCGCCCTGGGGCATGAAACGACTCCGCCGGCGCGCTACACCGAAGCCTCGATTGTCGCGGAACTGGAAAAGCGTGAGATCGGGCGCCCGTCGACCTACGCCCCGACGATCTCCACCATCATGGACCGCGGCTATGTCACCAAGCGCGGCGGCGCCCTGGTGCCGAGCTGGATCGCGTTCTCGGTGATCCGCCTGCTCGAAGAGCACTTCGCCCAGTACGTGGATTATGACTTCACCGCGCGCCTGGAAGACGACCTGGATGAAATCGCCAAGGGCCAGCGCGCCCGCACCGATTGGCTGAATCTGTTCTACTTCGGCAAGGATGGCTCCGAAGGCCTGAAGAACGTCGTGGAAAACCTCGGGGATATCGACGCGCGCGCCATCAACTCCATCAAGATCACCGATGACATCACCTTGCGTGTGGGCAAGTTCGGCCCGTACCTGGAACGCGCCCTGCCCGAGGGAGCCGAGGAAGGCACCGAACCTCAGCGCGCCAACGTTCCCGAAGACCTGGCACCGGATGAACTCACGGCGCAAAAGGCCGAGGAGCTGTTCGCCAACTCCCAGGTCTCGGAGAAGGAACTGGGTGTGGATCCGGAAACCGGCCGCAAGATCGTGGCCAAGGACGGACGCTACGGCGCCTACGTCACCGAGATCATTCCGGAACTGACCGACGAAGAAATTGCCGCCTTGCCGGTTGAGTACTACAAAAACGGCAAACCAAAGCCGCCTAAGAAGCCGACCAAGGTGAAGCCACGCACCGGCAGCCTGTTCAAGTCCATGAGCGTCGAAACCGTGACACTGGATGATGCGCTGAAGCTGTTGAGCCTGCCGCGGGTGCTGGGGACCGACGCTGACGGTGAAGAGATCACCGTGCAGAACGGGCGTTTCGGCCCGTATCTGAAAAAGGGCAGCGACTCGCGCTCGATTGAGAGCGAGGAACAGATCTTCACCATCACCCTGGATGAGGCCCTGGCGATCTACGCTCAGCCCAAGCAGCGTGGCCGCCGTGCCGCGGTGCCGCCGCTGGCAGAGTTCGGTGTGGACCCGACCAGTGAGAAGAACATTGTGGTGAAGGACGGACGCTTTGGTCCCTACATCACCGACGGCGTCACCAACATTACGGTCCCGCGTGGCACCAACCTGGAGGAGCTGACACGCGAACAAGCCATCGAGCTGCTGGCCGACAAGCGTGCCCGCGGCCCGGTGAAACGTACCGCGAAAAAGGCTCCCGCGAAAAAAGCACCAGCCAAGAAGCCGGCGGCGAAGAAGGCCCCAGCCAAGAAGCCGGCCGCTAAAAGCACCGAGAAATAATTCTTCGTAACCACCTGTTGAGGAGCGCACCATGAGACTCGGCGTACTGGACATCGGTTCCAACACCGTGCACCTGTTGCTGGTTGATGCGTACCCCGGGGCGCGCCCCGTACCCTACGCCTCGCACAAGCGTCCGCTGTCGCTGGTGCGCTACCTCAACGACTACGGCGCGATCACCGAAGAAGGCCAGCGGGAACTGATTTCCTTCATTACCGAGGCCGCCGACTTCGCCAGCAGCCACCAGGTCGAAGACTTCATGGCTTTCTGCACCTCAGCCATTCGCGAGTCCTCGAACGGCAATACGGTGCTGGAACGGGTGAAAAACGAAACCGGCGTGACCCTGATGGAGCTGACCGGCGAAGAAGAAGCCGGGATGACGTTTTATTCCGTGCGTCGCTGGTTCGGCTGGTCCTCGGATTCCATCTTGAACCTGGATATGGGTGGCGGGTCCCTGGAACTGGCTCTGGGCACCGATGAATTCCCCCAGGTCGCATTCTCCGTCCCGCTCGGTGCGGGGCGGCTGACCCGCGAATGGCTGCCGAACGACCTGCCAACCATCAAAGAGGTCCGTGAGATGCGCGATTACGTCCGTGACGTGCTCACCGATCCCACCACCGAGTTGCGGCAGTACGGGAAGCCCACCCTGGCTACCGCGACCTCAAAGACCTTTCGCTCGTTGGCACGGATCACCGGAGCAGCACCCAGCACCGAGGGACCGTACATCAAGCGGGTGCTGCACCGTGATGCTCTGAAGCTGTGGACCAATCGTTTGACCGCCATGAGCTGGGCTGAGCGCGCCGAACTTCCCGGTGTGTCTGAGATCCGCGCACCGCAGTTGTTGGCCGGTGCCATCGTGGCCCACGAAGCCATGAGCGCTTTGAAATTAAAAACCGTGCGCATTTGCCCGTGGGCCTTGCGTGAAGGTTTAATGCTGAGACGTTTTGATCACGTGATGTTTGACTCTACGACACCGCTCAGTAGTAGCGTTGGAGTAGGGGAAGTCGCCTTGGGTTCGGTCATCCCGCAGATGGCCGAGAAACAAAGCTAAATTCCTCAGATCTACGCGACCGGAATCAGCCGGTTCGGTTAGGAGGGCATGAGAATGGAAGCACATTCATCAGCGAAGGTTCCGGTGACGCTTTCAAGTGCCTCCGTTTATCCGCTAACGGTCCACGACGCGTTTGCGATCGCCAAGGACGTTGGCTACGACGGTCTGGAGGTGTTGATCACCGGTAATGCGGCGAGCCAGTCGGCCACCGCATTGCGGGCGTTGATGGACAAATACCAGCTGCCCATCATGGCCATCCATGCTCCAACCTTGTTGTTAACCCAGCAGGTCTGGGGCTCTGCCTGGGCCAAAATTGAACGTTCGGTCATTCTGGCGCAGGCGGTCGGAGCCAATGTGGTGGTGGCCCACCCGCCGTTTCGGTGGCAGGGCAGCTACGCGGAGGAATTCGCCGAAGGGGTGCACCGCATTACCGAGAGCACGGGGATGAAAATCGCGGTGGAAAACATGTACCCGTGGCGCGCGCGTGGCCGTGAAGCCAAAATGTATCTTCCGCACTGGAACCCGGTGCCTCAGTCCTACCAACATGTCACCTGGGACTTCTCCCATGCAGCTATCGCCAACATGGATTCACGGCAGGCGGTTCAGGACCTCGGCACCCGGCTGGCGCACGTGCACCTCTGCGACGGATTAGACAACGGCAAAGACGAGCATCTGGTCCCAGGCCTGGGGACTCAGCGGGTCTCGGAATCGTTGCAGTTCCTGCGGGACAGCAGCTGGGAAGGCGTGGTCGCGGTGGAGGTCTCCACACGGAAGGCCAAAAACGCCGGCCAGAAGGAAGAATGGCTGGCCAGCACCCTGCAATTCGCCCGGGATCACCTCAGTGTCAGTAAGGACCCCAAGCCGGTGGCAAAATAGCAATATGAGTGAAGCAAGCAACAAACTGAAACTGTCCTTCTTAGGCACCGGGTCAATGAACGGTGCCATTCTGCGCGGTATTCTGGCTGCCGGACACGACCCGAACTTGATTACCGCCACGGTACGCAGCGAAAGCCGCGTGGCAGAACTGCGTGAGCTGGGAATCAACGTGTTGGTCAGTTCGCTGGACCCCAGCGCCAACAGCACCGCCGTGGCCGACGCTGATCTGATTTTCCTCGGTGTGAAGCCGGTGGGGATCGCGGCCCTGTGCGAAGAAATCTCGCCAGCCTTGAAGCCTCACGCCGTGGTGGTATCGGTGGCCGCTGCGATCACCCTGGCCACCATGCAGGCTAAGCTTCCCGCCGGGCAGCCGGTGATCCGCTCCATGCCCAACACCCCGTTGATGATTGGTGCCGGTGTGGTGGGGATTTCCCCGGCCGACACCGTCAGCCAGGAACAGGTTCAGGCCGTCACCAGCCTGCTCTCCGGGTCTGGTGATGTGCATGTGATCCCCGAAGACCAGCAGAACGCGCTGTCTGCCATTTCCGGATCCGGCCCGGCCTACGTTTTTTACCTTGCTGAAGCGATGGCCAAGGCCGGGGTGGCCCTGGGACTTGATGCGCAGCTTTCCGCCAGCCTGGCTAGGGCTACGGTGGCCGGTGCCGGCAAGATGCTCGCCGACCCTCACGCCGATGCGGCGGTCCTGCGTCAGGGCGTCACAAGCCCCAATGGCACCACCGAGCGTGCCATTGCCGTGTTTGATACCGAGGGCATCGAGCAGACTATCGCCGACGGAACCCGGGCAGCCTGCGACCGCGCCGGGCAGCTGAGCAAGGAGCTTGGCTAACCGCTCATCTCAAACAAGTCAACGGCTGCGTTGCGCGAACTCTCAAGTTCTTGCAGCGCAGCCGTTGCTTTGAGGCCACGGCCCGCAAGGTCAGGGGCGTGCCGCGAAGCGTTCAAGCAGGTCCACGTGCCCGGAGACAATCAGCATGTCGCGCCGGGTGACCACGGTGTCCGGAACGGCGTAGGTGAAATCCTCGCCCGGGGACTTCACCCCCACAATGGTGACACCGTACTTGGATCGCACCTGCGACTGGGCCAAGGTGAAACCCTGGGTTTCTTTGGGCGGGTACATTTTGACAATGGCGAAACCATCATCGAATTCAATGAAGTCGAGCATGCGCCCGCCGACCAGGTGCGCGGCCCGCACCCCGGCATCCGCCTCAGGATAAATCACGTGGTTCGCACCGATGCGGGTGAGGATCTTGCCGTGGGACGGGGTAATAGCCTTGACCCACAGGTGTTCGATTCCCAGGTCAACCAGGTTGACGGTGATCAACACCGAGGACTCGATCGAGGTACCCACACCCACCACCGCGGAGGAGAATTCCTGCGCTCCCAGCTGGCGCAACGCATCGATATTAGTGGCATCGGCGGCAACCACGTGGGTCAGCGTGCTGGCCCACTGCTGGACCAGCTCGGGGCTGCGTTCAATGGCCAAAACCTCACGTCCCTGTTTGACCAGGGTCTCGGCGACCGACGCACCAAATCGACCCAACCCGATCACCAGCACCGGTGCATTGTGGTCAATGTTTTTATCAGCCAATGATCGGCCTTTCTTCCGGGAGCTTGTATAGCGTATCGCGATGCCTCATGGTCAGGGCGCTGGCCAGGGTAATGCTGCCGATACGGCCGGCGAACATGAGCGCGCTGAGCACGTATTTACCCGCCGGCGGCATCTCCTGGGAGACCCCGGTGCTCAAACCCACGGTGGCAAACGCGGAAATGGATTCAAATAGGGCACGGGATATACCCACATCCTCTTTGATGGTGATCAAAAGCCCGGTTGCCAGGGCCACCATGGTGGCGCCCAGGGCCACCACGGCAATGGCAACCCGCATGGTTTCTTCGGGAATGCTCCGGCCAAAGGCGCGGGTCTCGCTGTCGCCGCGGACCTCGGCGACAATCGCCAAAAACATCACGGCGATGGTGGTGACCTTGATGCCGCCGGCGGTGGATGCCGAACCGCCACCGGCGAACATGAGCGCATCGGTCAGCAGCATGGTCACTTCATGGATATCGTTCTGATCAACCAGGTTCATGCCACCCGAACGGGTCATCACCGAGGCGAACAACGCGTGAATCAATTTGTCCGACATGCTCAGGGTGCCGATGGTTTTCGGATTGCTCCATTCGGCAATCAACCACAGCAAGGCCCCGGAGACCAACAAGATCAAGGTGACCAACAAGGTGAGCTTGGTGTGCAGATTCCATTTTTTGGTGTTGTGCCGGTGAGCCAACAGGACCATGATGACCGGGAATCCCAGGGACCCGACAAACACCCCGGCCATGAGTGGTCCAAGGATCCACAGATCGGTTTCGTAGGGGACCAATCCATCGGAGTGCGGGGTGAACCCGGCGTTGTTAAATGCAGAGACCGCGTAAAACACTCCGTGCCAGATCGAGGAGAGCAGGCTCTCACCCAAGATGTAGAAACGTGGAATCAGGAACAGGGAAATAAGTACCTGCAAAATGATCGCCGTCAGGATCACGATGCGCAGCAGCGAACCGACCTCACCCAGTGCAGAGGCGCCGGAGGTGTTCATGGAATTCTGCGCCATGAGTTTGGCGCGCACCCCGAGCTTGCGGGAGACCGCCAGGGACATGATGGACGCCAGGGTCAAGATTCCCAGACCGCCAATGAACGTACCGACAATGATGATCAGCTGCCCCAGGAATGACCAGTGCTCCGCGGTGGACACCGTGGTCAGACCGGTCACGCAGACCGAAGACACGGCGGTGAACAGCGCATCGTGCAGGGCCGTAGGCTTGCCCGTGGCGGAGGAAAAAGGAGCCGCGAGCAGGGACGTGAACAGCGCGATGACCACCAGGAAGGTACCTAGGGTCAGGCGCGCGGGGGAGCGGATGGTGAAGTTGGCGATCGATGTGCGAAACGCCAGCCACCTTCTGAGGACCTCATCGCGCAACTCGCCCGGCTGCCTTCCGGCACCGGGGTTGTTTAGGCTGCTCATTGATCTTGGCTCGGTCTTTCTTTGAAGAGTGAATCACTGGAAACCATACTCCATGTAACCTAGGCCGTTGAGCCCGACTTTGCCCGGATGAAGATAAATTCTCCCGGCCATGACGCAACCCAAGCGGCGCAAATGCATGAGTTGTGTCACTATCGGGTAGCCTGAAAGTGTGTTAGAGCCTCAGCATGCCCCCCGTCCGACAATGGTGATGTGGGACGAGAAGTACCTGAAATACAAATTTAGTGACTGGCATCCGATGCATCCAGCTCGCCTGGAACTGACGTATCGACTCAGCGATCAACTTGGTGTTTTCAGCGAGTCCAACGTGTGCATCGAGCCACCTGCCGTGGCCGATGATGCGGTGATTGCCACCGTCCACGACCAGTCGTTTATCGACCAGGTGCGCAGGGTGAGCCTGGATCCGAGCATCGTGGCCGAAGAATTCGGGTTGGGTACAGAGGATGATCCGGTATTCGCCGGCATGCATGAGGCCGCCGCCCGGATTGTGGGCGGCTCGGTGATTGCAGCCGACGCAATCATGGATGAGAGCACCGTTCGCGCGGTTAATTTTGCAGGTGGGATGCACCATGCTGCCCGCGCCAATGCAAGCGGATTTTGCATCTATAACGACGCCGCCGCCGCCATTCACCGCATGCTTGAACGCGGGGCCCAACGTGTGGTGTATATCGACGTGGATGCCCACCACGGGGACGGCACCGAATCAATCTTCTGGGACGACGAACGTGTCCTGACCATCTCCATCCACGAATCGGGGTTGAGCCTGTTCCCCGGGACAGGTTTCGCCAATGAGGTCGGCGGCCCGAGTGCAGAGGGTAGCGCCGTGAATATTGCAATTCCGGCGATGACCTCTGATGCCGGCTGGATGCGTGCATTCCATGCGGTGGTGCCGCAACTGGTACGGGCGTTCAAACCGGAGATCATTGTTTCGCAACATGGATGCGATTCGCACCGTGACGACGATATGACAAACCTCAAACTTTCCGTAGATGCACAGCGCCAGGTGGCATTGGATATTTCGCAGCTTGCCGATGAACTGTGCGAAGGCCGCTGGTTCGCTACCGGTGGCGGAGGCTACAACGTGACCGGGGTGGTGCCGCGTACCTGGACCCACCTGACCGGGATCGTTGCGGGAAAACCGATTCCGCTGCGTACCTACGTACCCGAGGAATTTCGTCGCTACGTCCTTGAAACCTATGGCCGCGCCATGCCGTACCTGATGGGGGATGATGCGCAGTTGTGGTGGCGTAACTGGGAAGTCGGCTACGATCCTGCCGATCCGGTTGACCGCACCATCATCGCGACCCGCAAGGAAGTGTTTCCCCTCTTTGGCCTCGATCCATGGTTCGACTAGTCACAGGCTTCTTGCGGGAGTGAGGAACACCGCGTTCCGGTACGGCAGCACCGGACAGATGAGATACACGGACATATACCTGCGTTGCGAATTGGTCATATGCCGTTAGGGTTATGTGTGTGGCTATTGATGAAGTTTTTTCTGCGTTGGCCGAGCCGACGCGGCGCAGGATTGTTGAAGCACTGAAATCTGAACCGAAGGCTGTCGGGTCGTTGGTCACCGAACTGGAGATCTCCCAGCCAACGGTGTCCAAACACCTGAAGGTTTTGCGCGAAGCAAACCTGGTGAGCATGACCGCGGCCGGACAGCGACGGATCTACAGTGTTGATACCGAAGCAGTTGAAACCTTGGTGGGGTGGTGTGCGGATATTTTGCCGGCGCCGGAACCTTCAGCGGTCTCGGTAGACGTTGAACACCGCCAGGAGCAAGACGAACTCACCGCCGCCACTCCGGCAACGCAACAGTTGGGACGAAGTGTCGGGCGCGGTCTGGAGCAAGTCACCGAACGAGCTCAGGAATTTTTCGACAAGCTACCGCGCTTCGGACGCCGTCGTTAGACATTTGACCAGTAGATCGTCTGCCGAGCCTACAAAATGGCCAAGAATTTACGTTACGCGGACATTTCGGTTTTATAACGCAAAATTTTTGTTCAGATTGCCTTACATGGCATTCTCGTGTCTGGGGCAGTGACGCCGGGTATTTTGTGGCCCCGTCACGGCCTGTGCCTGCCCCAAGTGATGAGGAGAGAAACTTGGATAAGCACTTAGCGACGATTCGCGACGAAGTCTTCCGCCGCAATCCCGGCGAAGCAGAGTTCCACCAGGCGGTCACCGAGGTATTTGAAAGCCTTGAAGCCGTCTCGCTCAAGCACCCTGAATACGCAGAAGCCGCCATTCTGCAGCGTCTTTGCGAACCAGAACGCCAGATCATCTTCCGTGTTCCCTGGGTTGACGACAGCGGCAAGGTCCAGATCAACCGTGGCTTCCGAGTTGAATTCAACTCGGCACTGGGCCCATACAAGGGTGGCTTGCGCTTCCACCCATCGGTATACCTTGGAATTGTAAAGTTCCTTGGATTCGAACAGATCTTCAAGAACTCCCTGACCGGCATGCCTATCGGTGGCGGCAAGGGCGGCTCGGACTTTGACCCACGTGGCAAGTCCGACGGTGAAGTGATGCGCTTCTGCCAGTCGTTCATGACCGAGCTGTACCGCCACATCGGAGAATACACCGACGTCCCGGCCGGCGACATCGGTGTGGGTGGACGTGAGATTGGCTTCCTGTTTGGCCAGTACAAGCGAATCACCAACCGCTACGAGTCCGGTGTGCTCACCGGCAAGGGCCTGACCTGGGGTGGTTCGCTGGTACGTCCGGAAGCTACCGGTTACGGCGCGGTGATTTTCGCCGAAGAAATGCTCAAGACCCGCGGCCAGTCCTTCGACGGTCAGCGAGTGATTGTTTCCGGCTCGGGCAACGTGGCAATCCACGCCATCGAGAAGGCTCAGGCGTTGGGTGCCCACGTACTCACCGCTTCTGATTCCGGTGGATTCATTGTTGACGAGAACGGTATCGACCTTGAACTGTTGCGTCAGATCAAGGACGTAGAGCGCGGGCGCATCTCCGAATACGCAGAGCGTCGTGGCGGCAGCAAGGTGAAGTACGTTGAGGGCGGGAACGTCTGGGATGTACCAGGAACCGTAGCCCTGCCAAGCGCAACGCAGAACGAGCTGGGCGCAGCTTCTGCCAAGAAGATGGTCGCCGCAGGCACCATTGCCGTGGCCGAAGGTGCCAACATGCCAACCACTGCCGAAGCTACTTCCGTATTCCAGGACGCCGGAGTGCTCTTCGGCCCAGGCAAGGCCGCAAACGCCGGCGGCGTGGCCACCTCGGCACTGGAGATGCAGCAGAACGCCAGCCGCGACTCGTGGACCTTCGAACACACCGAACGCCGACTGACAGAGATCATGGTTGGTATCCACGATCGTTGTGCAGCTACCGCAGACGAATACGGAATGCCTGGCAACTACGTTGCCGGCGCTAACATTGCCGGCTTCGTCAAGGTTGCCGATGCGATGCTTGCTCAGGGCCTGATCTAAGGTTCTAAGCCCGGGTTTGTTAGCCACCCCGGGGCTTGTGGAGTGCAATTTCACTCCGCAGGCCCCGGGGTGTTGCGTTGAACCCGTTAAAAGCTGGGTTGTCCGTGACATGTATGTGTTTCGTGATGCGAAAGTTATGAAAGTGCGACTAGACTGGGACAAAGCAAACGTGAATCCGATCGCCGGTGTTGATCCTAAGTCGTGTAAGGTCACGTGTGCTAGTCACGCGACGAACAAGAGATCAGCGTCAGGAGAATATCCCGCATGCAGGATAAGCAGAATTTTGCAGGAGCCCGTTTCATGACGGTGGCCGAGGTGGCCGACATGATGCGCGTTTCCAAAATGACGGTTTATCGTCTGATCCACGCGGGCGATCTGCCCGCGGTTCAGTTTGGTCGCTCCTATCGCGTTCCGGAAAACGCTGTGGAATCCTACTTGCAGTCTGCGGCTATTGATCCGCAGCGAGGTACGGGTTCCCTCGGTCGATAAGCCAAGCGGTGGTCAGAGCATGGCCGAAAAGCGGGTAATCTATTAAGGAACGTTTAACGTCCGGTCAACCTTGCTGTGTGCTGATGTGCATGGAGATTATTGAGGTTGGCGCATTTTAATTAGTTTGTGAGGAACCAGTATGGGCTCTGTTATCAAGAAGCGCCGTAAGCGTATGTCGAAGAAGAAGCACCGCAAATTGCTTCGTAAGACCCGCCACCAGCGCCGCAATAAGAAGTAAATATACTTCGAGCAGCTTGCCGCTTGGCAATCATCGCCACCGAATCAGGATCTTGTCCTGGACGGTGGCGATTGCTTTACCCTCAGAAGCATTCAAAAGGCCCGCTAACGGCCTCGGCGGTCCTTGAGCGAGCGCTTGGCGGCCCAGATGAATCCGATGACTCCGGCGGCCTTCAGGCTGAATTTAGCGGCGCGCTGCCCGGTGCGGAAGTCATAGGTCTGCCAGCCTCGACGTTTGGCATAGGCACGCAACCTGGCATCGGGATTGATGCAGACCGGGTGTCCCACGGCCTCAAGCAAGGGAACATCGTTGTAAGAGTCGGAATAGGCCCAGGACTGGGACAAGCTGATCCTACGGTCCTTGGCGAGGGCACGCACCGCCTGGGCCTTTTCTGCGGCATGCAGGATGGGGCTTGCCAAGGCGCCGGTATACGCGCCGTCAACACTTTCCACTACGGTGCCCAGGGCACCGGAGAACTTGAGCCTGTCCGAGATGACGTTGGCCACTTCCAGGGGAGTTGCGGTCACGAGCCAAACTTCCCGTCCGACCGTTAGATGCTGCTGCGCGATGGCAACGGTGCCACGCCACAACTTCGGCTCGATGTATTCGTCAAAGATCTCATTGCCGATTTCCTCGATCTCTGCGACCTTGATGCCTTGGGCCATCAGCAACGCACGATCGCGAATCTGGTGAATATCTCCCAGATGCTCACCCCGGGCGGCAAAACGCAACTGTTTTAGCGCAAACCAGAGGATCTCACGCATGCGGAAGAACCGATGCTCGTGAAGTTTTCGGGCCAGCAAATAGAGGGACGCCCCGCGAACCAGGGTATTGTCGACGTCGAAAAACGCGGCGACAGTTTC
The DNA here is from genome assembly GCF_044744225.1 of Glutamicibacter sp. NPDC087344. NCBI lineage: Bacteria > Bacillati > Actinomycetota > Actinomycetes > Micrococcales > Micrococcaceae > Glutamicibacter > Glutamicibacter sp. NPDC087344. Next base: position 470,350 of record NZ_JBIUXY010000004.1, read on the forward strand.
CGCGCGCTGCGCTGGTTCGGACGGTGAGGTTGATTCGAAGGAAGACATTTGCTCCAGTTTATTTCATTGCGAACTTTAAGACCCGTCGCGGCTCATGAGAATATGAATGAATGAGTACTTTGCATGAAATCCAGCTTTTGGTGCGCCAAGGGTGTCACCTGTGTGAAGCGGCACGGTCAACCGTCAGCGAGGTCACCGGTCGTCTGGGGATGCAATTTACCGAACTCGATATCGATTCCAACCCGCAGCTTCTTGAACGCCATCATGAAGAAGTCCCGGTATTGCTGATCAACGGAGAGGTTCGAGATTTCTGGACCATTGATCCGGCCAGGCTTGAACGTCTGCTGACGAGCTGATGTTTTCCACCGCCCAGTCCCAGCCCATCATGGGGAAGCACAGTGAACGGGGGGACCTGCATGTCTGAGCCTGAGGCCAAGGTGCTCCCGGAAGCCACGGTGGCACGACTGACCCAATATCTTCGAGCGCTCAACGTGCTGGAGTCCCGCGGCCTAGAACGCACCAGTTCTGGTGTCCTGGCCAAAGAGGCCGGGGTCAATCCGGCGATCTTGCGCAAGGACCTGTCCTGGTTGGGTTCCTATGGGACGCGTGGGGTGGGATATGTGGTGCGTGAGCTTTCCGAGCACATCAACAACACCCTGGGGCTGAATCGAGACTGGCGGGTACTGATCCTCGGCGCTGGTAACCTGGGGCGCGCCCTGAGCGGCTATGCCGGATTCACCACTCGCGGATTCAAGGTCAGGGCAATACTTGATGTGCTTCCCGAAATGGTTGGAACCGAAGTTGGCGAACTGCGGGTGGAGGCCCGAAACAACCTGGCTCACGTGGTGCAGCGTGAAGAGATCAACATTGCAGTGCTTGCCGTGCCCGGTGAGGCGGCTCAGGAACTGATTTATGAACTGGGGGAGTTGGGAGTCAACTCGGTGTTGTCCTTTGCTCCCAAACCGCTGGTGGTCCCGCGGGGTATGAACCTGCGGCGGGTGGATCTTTCTACGGAACTTCAGATTTTGGCCTACCTGGCCGTACAACCCTAAAAACCTGCACAAAAGGCATATGGCCTGTTCCCTTTGGGGAACGGGCCATATGCCTTTTGCAGTCTGCTGCGGTTTAGCGGTAACCGGCCCGGCGAGCCATCCGGCGGGCCATGATGTATTCCGAGGAGGGGCGCAGCCAGGAGAAGACCACGCCAGCGACTCCAAGGCCAACGGCCAGGACCAGCAAGGTGTTCAGCATCCCGGCCTGGGTATCCCCGAACATGGAGACAATGGCCACCGAGGAGAACAAACCCATCACGGAGAAGACCGCAAGAATGGTGGCGATAATCCGCATGGCGCTGACACCGCGGCCAACGAAAAAGCCGACCAGGAAGTACAGGCCGATGCTGATGACCGCGGAGGTAATCACAAAGCCTGACATCACCGAGTTGAATTCGGCAATGAACGCCTCTGGGCTGCTCATCATCTGCTGGATCAGCGGGTCGTTGGCGGCTTCAGGGGTCGCCTGCAGCTGAATCTCGAGCTGTTCCTGGAAGAGCGCCCATTGGTCGGTGACCATGTTGGCGAGCATGTTCGAGTTGAACATGAACCAAGTTGCGATGGCATTGACAAAACCCGAGAGCAAGATCAGCAAAAACGCCCACTGAAGCGTTTTAGGTCGTTGCGTTGGCGGCTGAACCGGAGCGTAGCCGCCCTGCTGCTGCGGGTACGGATCAAAGCCCTGGGCCGGTGGCTGAGGCTGTCCGTACGGAGCCTGACCGTAGGGGTTTTGCCCATAGGGGTTTTGGCCGTAGGGATCCGGGCTTGAAGCATTTGACCCGGCATTGGGGTCGTAAGGTTGGCCCGGTTGATTCGGATCGTAGTTGCTCATGTGTTTCCTCAAAGGTTGAACGGGTCATAGAACCAAGGCGGCTCCAGATACCAGTTCGGCGTGCGTTCTCTCCTTCCTAGCCTAGTCGCCGTGTATTGTGATGCACCCCATCCGAAAGGATGGTTTTCTATTTGCGAATGCCATGCAAGCCCTGTGAATCGTTGACGGTGAGCACATTATTCATCTTTTAGGTTGATTCTTTGAGACACTGGAAGCATGCCAATCTCGACTGTTCATTTGTTGCGCCACGGGGAAGTTTTTAACCCCGACCGTGTTCTATATGGACGTATCCCCGGTTTCGGCTTGTCAGAGCTGGGTTTCAAAATGGCCGATGGTGCTGGTGAGTACTTCGCCAAGTACCAGGCTTCCGGCGGGAGAATTGTTCGCCTGGTCGCCTCGCCGCTGGTGCGGGCGCAACAGACCGCAGCTCCGACGGCTAAGGCCCTTGACCTGCCGATTCTCACGGACGATCGGGTTATCGAAGCAGGCAATCAACTGCAGGGGCTGTCCAAGGTTGCGCAGCATCTGAAGAGCCCGCGCTACTGGCCGCTGTTGATCAACCCGCTCAAACCTTCGTGGGGTGAACCCTATGCCGAACAGGTCGCTCGGATGCGTCAGGCCATGGATTTTCACCGCAATCAGGCTCTTGCCGAACACGGTGAGGGTGCCGAAGTGGTCATTGTGAGCCATCAGCTACCGATTTGGGTGACTCGGCGTGGAGCGGAAGGCAAACCGCTGTGGCATGATCCGCGCAAGCGCGAGTGCACGCTGAGCTCAATTACCAGCTTTGAATTTGATGGAGATGAGATACTCTCCGTGCGTTACACCGAACCGAGTCCTGAACTTCTTGCGGGCGCGGCAAACATCCCTGGAGCTTAAAGCAAATGATCGATCCCGTGCAGAACTCTCGTCCACTATCTCGGCGCACCATGTTGCGTACCTTGATGGTGGCCGCGGCGGTGGTGCCGTTGGCCGCTTGCTCGGTCAAGGAGGATAATCTCACCGCACAGGCAAACAGCGGCGACGGAAAAAACTACATCGCAGGCGATGGGGCCGTGCAAGAATACGATGTCCAGCAGCGCACCGATCCCGTAGCGATCAAAACCGAAACTTATCACGGCACGGCCGTTGATTTGGAAGACTGGCAGGGCCAGCCGGTGGTCTTGAACTTCTGGTACGCGGCGTGTGCACCGTGCCGCATCGAAGCACCTGATTTGAAGAAGTTGGCCGAAGAGTTCGAGGGCCAGGTGAATTTCCTGGGGGTCAACGTCCGTGACGAAGCCGAGGCCGCCATGGCCTTTGAACGCACCTTTGAGGTTCCCTACGAATCCGTTCAGGACACCAGCGGTGATATTCAGCTGGCCATGACCAAGTACGTCCCGCTGCAGGCGGTTCCCTCCACCCTCATCCTTGACCGCAAGGGGCGGGTCCGTGCCCGAGTTATCGGAGCGGTGGAGCCAAGCACCTTGAAGTCATTGATCAGCACCGCTCTGACCGAAGAGTTGTGAGCCAGGTTTGACCTCTAATCCTTTTGCGGACATCGTGCTGGACGGTTCGCTGCTGTTAGCCGCGCCGGTCGCGTTGTTGGCTGGACTTGTCTCATTCCTCTCACCCTGTGTGCTTCCCCTGGTACCGGGTTATTTGGGTTATGTCACCGGGTTGACCGGCGCCGACCTCAAAGATCACCGGCGGGGGCGAGTCCTCGCCGGGGTGCTGTTGTTTGTTGCGGGTTTTTCGGTGGTATTTATCGCCGTCGGTGTGCTCTTCAGCCAAGCTACCGCATGGCTTCGTTTTAATGGCGGCTGGGTCACCCAGCTTTTGGGCCTCGTCGTTATTTTTATGGGTGTTGTGTTCATGGGCGGATTCTCCTTCATGCAACGCGACCGCAAGATCCACCGCAAACCACCGGCCGGCCTGTGGGGAGCTCCCGTGCTGGGGCTGACCTTCGGGTTGGGCTGGGCACCGTGTATTGGCCCAACCTTGAGCGCGGTTCTGATCATGTCCACCGGCGTCGATGCAAACGTTGGCCGGGGCACGTTGCTCACGGTGTTCTACTGCCTGGGTTTGGGACTGCCTTTTATCCTGATTGCGCTGGGGCTGCAGCGAGGAATGCAGGCGCTGAACTTTTTCCGGCGTCACCAGCTGCTGATTATGCGGTTGGGCGGCGGACTACTGATTCTTTTGGGTCTTGTTATGGTTACCGGCCTGTGGGGCAGCTGGGTAACCGAATTGCAAAACTGGTTTGCCAATGAAGTGAGGTTGCCAATCTAATGGCGAAGAACAAGCAGAAAACCAAGAACCGGGGCGATGCGCCGGCACTTGGTTTTGTCGGATCCCTGAGGTGGATTTGGACTCAGCTGACGTCGATGCCGACGGCGCTGTTCCTCCTGCTGATGCTGGCGGTTGCCGCGGTGCCCGGATCAATCTTCCCGCAGCGTTCGGTCAACTCTGAGCTTGTGGCCCAGTACCTTGACCAGCATCCTGTGGCCGGACCGTGGTTGGATCGTTTCCAGATGTTTGAGGTGTATTCCTCAGCCTGGTTCTCCGCGATCTACATCTTGTTGTTCATCTCATTGGTTGGCTGTATCACCCCGCGCATCAAAAAGCATGCAAAGGCCCTGCGCACCCCGCCTCCGCGGACTCCGGCGAAACTGGATCGGCTGCCGCAGTACCATTCGCTGGCGGTTATGGAGGGCCAGCCCGACACACCCACCGATGACCAGCTGATTGACGATACGTATAAAATCCTCAAAAAGCGTGGGTATCGGGTTGAACGTCGCGAAGACGCGACCGGGCGTTCGGTGGCAGCGGAGCGTGGTTACTTCCGCGAAATCGGCAACCTGCTTTTCCACATTTCGTTGCTCGGTGTCCTCGCGTCTGCGGGAATCGGCCAGGCCTATGGCTACGGCGGGCAACGTGTGGTCGTAGAGGGCGAAACCTTTGTGAACTCCTTGGTTTCCTACGATTCATTCAGCCCCGGAAGCAACTTCTCGGCCGATAACCTCAAGGGGTATTCGGTGAAACTGGACAAGTTCGACATCCTCTTTGACCGCGATTCCAAGGACTTTTTTGGGCAGCCACTGGACTTCACCGCCCACGTGCAGGTCCGAGAAAATCCGGATGCAGAACCGGTCGCACAGGATCTGAAGGTAAACCACCCACTGCGTATTGACGGTGCGGATGTATACCTCGTTGGCAACGGTTACGCCCCGGTGGTCACCGTGCGCGACGGAGAAGGCAACGTCTCCTATTCGGGGCCGCTGGTATCGGTCCCGCAGGATTCGGTTTACACCTCATTGATGGTCATCAAGGTACCGGACGCGAAACCAGAACAGCTAGGTTTCCAGGGCTTCCTGCTGCCGACCGCACTGGTGGGTGAGGACAACGTGGCCTTCTCCGGAGATCCGAACGCCATCAACCCGCAGCTTCAGCTGAACTCCTTTTATGGGGACCTTGGCCTGGACTCCGGTGAACCGCAGAACGTGTACGTGCTGGATACCGAGCAGATGACGGAACTGAACAGCCGGAATCTTGACGCCGGAGGTATTGTCCTCGGCGCCGGGGACACGTACGAACTGCCGAACGGACTTGGCAGCATCACCTTTGACGACCTCAAACGGTACGTCGCCCTGGATGTGAACTACGATCCGGGCAAGCTACCCATCGCGATCTTCGCCGGACTTGCCCTGTTGGGCTTGATCATCTCGATGTTCACCCCGCGTCGCCGCGTCTGGGTGAAACTCAAGAATGAGGACGGTAGGCGTAGTATCGAATACGCGCTCTTGGCTCGTGGTGAGGATCCAAGACTTGAACGCGAATCCGAAGAATTGCAGAAAATCTTTGACAAGGCTTGGCCATTGGCAAGCCAAGAACAGGACCTAGGAGCCGTAAATGGGTAGCAATGCCTCACTCGAGCCGATCAACGAAACGCTGGGTGTCTACAGCCAGCTCTTCATGTTGCTGGCGGCCATGGTCTACATGGTTGTTTTTATCTTCTTCGCGCTAGACCTGGCCAAGACCAACAAGTCGATCAGCGAAATGGACGCCGCGGCGCTGAAGGAAGATGAAAAGCTTCTGATTTCAGCCGGTGGATCAGCACGCCCCGTCCGCGGACGCCGTGGCCAGGATGTCCGTGCCGACAATGTCGGTGAGGATGTCGTGACCGACAAGATGGAGTACACCAAACTTTCATCAAGCCGCAAGATGGCCCGCATCGCCGTGGTCCTGATGTGCTTGGCCGTCGTGTTGCACGGTTTCGCCGTCTTCGCCCGGGCCTTCGCCGCGCACCGTGTGCCGTGGGGCAACATGTATGAATTTTTGTCTACCGGAGCCTTGGTGGTTTCCGTTGTGTTCCTGGTTTCGCTGTTCTTCAAGGACCTGCGATTCATGGGCAGCTTCATCTCCGGTCTGGTGACCTTGATGCTCTGCGGCGCGACCATCGGTTTCCCGACCCCCGTTGGACACCTGGTGCCGGCCCTGCAGTCTCCCTGGATTGTGATCCACGTGTCGATCGCCGTTTTTGCGTCGGCCCTGTTTGCCATCAGCTTCGCAATGAATGTTCTCCAGTTGCTGCAGCACTACCGCATGAAGCGCATCGCCGAGGGACAGTCGGATAAGCTGCCGTTCATGCGTGTGGTCCCCGGTGCCGGCGCCCTGGAGAACTTCGCCTACCGCCTGAACACCATCGGCTTCGCCATGTGGACGTTTACCGTGATTGCCGGTGCCATTTGGGCCGAGGCGGCCTGGGGCCGCTACTGGGGCTGGGACCCGAAGGAAGTCTGGTCCTTCGTGATCTGGGTTGTGTATGCAGGCTACCTGCACGCGCGCGCCACCGGCGGTTGGACCGGTCCTCGCTCGGCGTGGCTTTCGATCATCGGCTTCCTGTGTGTTGTTTTCAACTACACCATCGTGAACATCTACTTCAACGGCCTGCACTCCTACGCTGGCGTGTAGCCACTACCGCAAGCCAGTAGTGACGCTCCGGCGGCCCACCACCAGGTGGGCCGCCGGAGTGTTTTAATTTCCTGCTGACTGCGGCGCAAGTGAATGAGTCTGGAACCGGCGGAGCCGTCCGGGTGGACCGGTCACCCAGGAGCGCGAGTCAACCCCGGACCTCAAACAAACAAACCCCCGCCAGAGGATCCTGACGAGGGTGCTGTGCAGTTGAACTGCTGCGGGTGTTGCCGTGGAATTAGCTGTCCGGGGTGGCGGTGCCGTTTCCGTCGGATTTGTTTTTGTGGTCTTTATTTTCCTTCGCGGGCTTGTCTGCGGACTGATCCTTGGACTTCTCGGCCTCGCGGCGCTTGAGTTCTTCCTCACGTTTGGTCAGCTCGGCGTCACGCTGCTGCTGGCGACGCCAGACCTCCAGCTGGCGCAGGAAGTCCTCGTCGTCATCCGGGGCTTTGGAAGTCTGGGCGGCGCTTGCCTCGGCGCTCAGCGGGCGGCCCAGGGTGAACCATAATGCGGCTCCGATCAGCGGAAGGAAGAAGATCACCGCGAACCAGGCAGGCTTGGGCAGCGAGCGCACCTGATGTGCCTCGGACCGTGCGCATTCGATCAGTGTGTAGATCATTAGCGCGACGGAAATCAATGCGGCGAATATTATGATGCGGACCATGACTACAGTCTAGTGATAATTCTCTTCACAGGTTCATCGGTAAGCTTTAAACTATGCAGCTTCTGAAATATACCGTGCTTCGACTGGGAATCTTCCTGGTTGTCTTCCTTGGCCTCTTCTGGGGTCTGCAATGGCCGATTTTTGTGGCAGGTGCGGTCGGATTGATTATCGCCTTCGCGGTGTCCTACCTGTTCTTCAACAATCTACGGCTTCGCGCAAACCAGGATGTGGGCAAGGCGTTCAACAAAACCAGTGCCGGCAAGACTCAAAAACAACTGGCCGACGAGGCGATTGAAGATTCTTATGACGAGGCCCAGCGCCGTCCCCAGGATCCAACCGCCTAATGGCCAAAGCACTTCTGCGCAGCATCTGAAACCATAAACAAACGCTCCACCAGCCTGGTTGGCCAGTGGAGCGTTTGTTTATGCGGTAAGGAAGCCGGGGCCTAGTTCAGCCAGAGCGGGAGCAAGATAGCCCCGGCAAAAAGCACGGCATACACCATGTTCACGATGCCGGTCTGCTTGAGCACCACCACCAGCTTGGACAGGTCACGCTGGCGCAACATGGTCAGGCTAGGGGCAACCGCCGGCAAGAAGGCCACCAAGATCATCCACATCCACGGGAACGTTCCCGTGACAAGCAGCGGCAACAGGATCGCCACGGAGAGCATCAGCACGTAGCTCAGGCGTGCGTTGTGCTCACCCAAACGCACCGCGAGGGTAATCTTCCCTACTTCGGTGTCCGTGGGGATATCACGCACGTTGTTGGCCATCAGCAAGGCGCAGCCGATTAGCCCGGTGCCCACCGCGCCGAGCAGGGCCGGCAGGGTGAAGGTGCCGCTCTGGGTGAACGTGGTTCCAAGCGTGGCAACCAGTCCGAAAAAGATGAAAACATACACGTCCCCCCACCCGCGGTAGCCGTAGGGATTTTTGCCACCGGTGTAGCCCCAGGCGGCGAAGATCGCCGCCACCCCGATGAGCAGCAATGGCCACGCCTGGGAAAGGATCACCAGGAACAGGCCTAATACCGCCGCCAAGCCAAAGCAGGCAAACGCGGCATTACGCACGTTTTTCGGTTCGGTGAGTTTGGAGCCGGTCAGCCGTAACGGTCCGACCCGTTCGTCATCGGTCCCGCGGATGCCATCGGAGTAGTCATTGGAGTAGTTCACGCCGACCTGCAGCAGCAAGCCGACACCCAGCGCCAAGAGGAAACGGACCCAGTGAAAGATCCCGGTTTCGCCCACCGCGGCGGCTGTTCCGATGACGACCGGGGCAATGACGATGGGCAAGGTGCGCAGCCGCGCGCCGGCGACCCATTGGGAAAGTGTAGCCACTTTCAGTCCTTTCGGGGCAAAACACAAAAATCCGTACCCTCTAGTTTCCCGCGATTCGTCGGGCAAGGCGAATCGAGGGCCTAGCGGGCCTGGGCCAACTGGGCCGCAACCACCTGGCGATTGAACTTTCCGTTGGGCAATAACGGCAGTCCGTGCGGGTAGTGAAGCACGTACTTCGGCACTGCCTCCTTGCCCAGGGTGCGGCGTACCGCGTCGAAAGCATCCTCGGTCCGGGTCGGGCCGGAATAGGCCAAACCGACCGCCTGCCCCCATTGCGGATCGGGTACGGACAAGACCAAAGTCTGGGTGAAGAATTCTTCGAGCAGCCCCTCGATCTTGGCCGCGGAAAGCTTGACGCCCCCGGTGTTGATGACATCGTCGATGCGCCCCTGGATTTTCAGCCGGGGGCCATCCACGCTGCCCAGATCATCGGTGAGGTACCAGCGCTGTCCCGCACGGTGCACAAAGTGCTCGGCGGTTGCCTGAGGATCGTCGGCATAGCCGTCGGCCAGCATTGGCCCGGAGACCAAGACGCGCCCGTTCTCCTCCAGCAGGCTCACCCCGGGCAGGGCGGTGCCGTTGTACACCAGCCCGCCGGAGGTTTCCGCGGAGCCATAGGTCTGGAAGATCTTCAGCCCATGGTGGCGGGCGTTGGCCAGCAGATCCTTGCTGGCCCGGGCCCCGCCGAGCAAGATCGCGTCGAAACGTTTGAGCGCCGCTGAAGTTCGTGGGCTTGGATTATCCAGCAGCCGGGCTAGCTGGGTCGGGACCAAGGCGGTGAGCCGGTGGGTGTCCACCATTTGCTCGGCGGCCGCGGTGAAGTCTTCGGCGGAGAAGCTTCCCTGCTGGGCCATGATTACCGGTTTGGTGCCGGCGAACAGTGAACGAGTGAGCACACTGAGCCCTGCCACGTAGTGCACCGGCAGGGCCAGCAACCACTGTCCTTCGAAGCCCAGGAATTCGGCGGTTGCCTGCGCGCTGGAAGCCATGGCCGAGACGCTGAGCACCGTGCGCTTGGCACGCCCGGTGGAGCCGGACGTGCGGATCACCACCATGGGTTCTTCGAAGCCCGCCAACTGCGCGGGGTCGAGAGCGGTGATTCTCCAGCCCTGAGGGGAATCGGGATCCGCAATGACCTCCACGGCCGGTCCGTCGTCGTTCACCGCGGCGGCCAAGGCTTCTAAGAGTTCCAGATGTGGTGCGTCCAATGCTGTCTCCTGGATTCGGATCTAAGGGTGGTTTTGGAGTGTCTAGAAGTAGTACGGGTAGTTCGACCAGTCCGGGTCGCGTTTGCCCAGGAAGGCGTCGCGCCCCTCAACCGCTTCGTCGGTCATATAGGCCATGCGGGTCGCCTCGCCGGCGAAAACCTGCTGGCCGGCCAGACCGTCATCGGCAAGGTTGAAGGCGAACTTGAGCATGCGGATGGCCTGGGGAGACTGGGCGGCGATGTCCGCGGCGTATTCCAGGGCCACCTCTTCCAGGCGCTCGTGGTCTACCGACTCGTTGACCGCACCCATGCGCACCATGTCATCGGCCGAGTATTCGCGGGCCAGGAAAAATATTTGGCGGGCGTTTTTCTGGCCGACCTGGCGGGCCAGCAGGGCCGAACCGTAACCGGCGTCAAAGGAACCCACGGTGGCGTCGGTCTGCTTGAACTTGCCGTGCTGGGTGGACGCGATGGTCAGATCCGAGACCACGTGCAGCGAGTGCCCACCGCCGGCTGCCCAGCCGTTGACCACACATACCACCACCTTGGGCATGGTGCGGATCAGGCGCTGCACCTCCAGGATGTGCAGGCGGCCGGCGCGGGCCGGGTCGATGCTCTCGCGGGTCTCGCCCTCGGCGTAGCGGTAGCCGTCGCGGCCGCGGATACGCTGATCCCCGCCGGAACAGAACGCATGGCCGCCGTCCTTGGGGGAGGGGCCGTTGCCCGTCAGCAGCACGGTAGCCACGTCTGAGGTCATCCGGGCGTGGTCCATGGCGCGGTACAGCTCGTCGACGGTGTGCGGGCGGAAGGCGTTGCGCACCTCGGGACGGTCGAAGGCGATACGCACGGTGGGAAGATCGCGCAGGATCGCACCGGTTGCATCGCGCTGGACCTGACGGTGATAGGTGATGTCGGTGAAATCGAAACCTTCAACGACCCGCCACCGGGTGGGGTCGAAAACGTCGGAAACCTTCTGGGGCAATTCTGAATTATTCTGGCTACTCACCCTATGAATGCTAGTCGTTCACCGCGCGTTCTTCAGCACCTTGGCCGCGGATGACGCCGGGGCGGTATCAGCTCGGCTGCAGGGCCGAGTGGATGCAACGTTGTTCCTTGGGGACCGTTTGTGCCCACAATGATCCGTGCCGAGAACTTGTGCGGATCAAGCGCGCTGATCGCTGCACGATCCCTGCCCGGGGCACCCTGCGCTCCGGTGGCGCGGGGCCCCGAGGGCATTTGCCTTACAGAGCGTGGGGTTGGATGTAGAACCACTCCATCTGGAGCGCGCGACCGGTGGTGCCCACGGTGACGTGGCCGCCCTTGGTTGAACGGGTGACGCGCTGGTCGCCGATGTTCTTAATGTGGGCGGTGACGGTCAATCCGCGCGTGGGGATCCATGTTTCGACGGCTTCGATGGCAAGGGAGCGTCCGGTGGTGCCCACGGTGATGGAAGTGCCTTTGCCGGTGGTGCATTTTGTGCCCTGCCAGCCGACGTTGGAAACGTGAGCGCGCAGGCAGATCCGGTCACTTTTGTTTTGGACTACCTTGATCGCTTCGAGTCTCAGGCCTTGGCTCTTGGTTCCAGGGCCGGTGATCCAGCCCTTGCCCTGGATGTGGGTGCTGACGCTGAAGAGATCGAACGAGGTGCTGTAGGCCTGGGACGGCACCGCGCTCAAACCGATGCCGGTAAAACTGAGGGCAGCCACAGCGCAGGCTGCGCCGAGTTTGCGGAGGATGCCGGTTCTCCGCGATGGCTTGCGGGAAATATTTGGTGCCATTGAAGTTCCCCTTCGGGCTGGCTGCGAGTTCTCGCGCAGGCGCGAGTCTGACCCTTGGTATTCTAATTAATCTTGGTGGTGGTGAAAATGCTGGCGGCGTATGAGGGTGAGGCAGCGTGTTGATCTTGAGCGTCGGTCTTGCCTGATTCGATGGCGGACGCGGAGCGGGAAAGCACGTGCACAGTGCCCTGTCTTGGTGATTCGCAAGCGATCCGGAAGGCGTGGGCCTGTTGTCCGGCGCCGCAATTCCACTCGCGTCACATTGACCTGTTTGGAAGTCACGGAACAGGCTGCTGCAGCTGGATCGATCCGATGCGCACGTACTGGCAGCGGGGTTTGCGAGCATCGCGAGTCGCCGTGTAGTGGCTGAAAAATTCACCTTTGCGTCGCTTTCCGCGGTCCGAGCATGACGCGGTACCACTTTCGCAGCGCTCACGTTCCGCGGGTTGAACCAGTCCGAGGCATCTGATGTGGAATGACCTGCGGCGTCATGGCCTGGGATCTTTGGTTGCTTGGCGCGTTTCGGGTGGAGGGTCTGCTGATTCTATTCGGGATTGCGTAAAGTCAAGTGCGAGCCGCACTTGTATTATTGAACGAATGGTCGGTAAGTTAGAGTGCTGAGTATCACTACTTTTCTGGCGCAAGGAGCAATCATGGCCGAGGCATTTCTCGTAGGCGGAGCACGTACCCCGGTAGGACGCTATGGCGGAGCGCTGAGCGGCGTGCGTCCGGACGATCTGGCGGCGCTGACCATCCGCCGAGTAATCGACGACGCGGGGATCGACCCGGCGCTGGTTGACGAGGTGATTTTCGGCAACGCCAACGGAGCCGGTGAAGAAAACCGCAACGTGGCCCGCATGGCCTGGCTGCTGGCTGGCTTGCCGAATACCGTTCCGGGGATCACGGTCAACCGCCTGTGCGCTTCGGGAATGAGCGCCATCACCATGGCCAGCCACATGGTCAAGTCCGGTGCCGCGGATATTGTCGTGGCCGGCGGTGTTGAATCGATGTCCCGCGCACCGTGGGTCATGGAGAAGCCAACCAAGGCCTTCGCCAAACCCGGCGCAACCTTCGACACGTCGATCGGGTGGCGTTTCACCAACCCGGCATTCCTCTCCGGTGAGCTGTCCCGCGACGGCAAAGCCACGTACTCCATGCCGGAGACGGCCGAGGAAGTCGCCCGCGTCTACAACATTTCCCGCGAGGACGCCGACCAGTTTGCCGTGCAGTCCCACGAGAAATCCATTGCCGCCATCGAGGCCGGACGGTTCAAAGATGAAATCGTGCCGGTGACCGTCAAGGGCCGCAAGGCCGACACCATCGTTGACACCGATGAGGGCCCGCGTCCGGGTACCACCGCCGAGGTGTTGGCCGGGCTGCGTCCGGTCGTGAAGGGCGGCTCCGTGGTGACCGCGGGCAACGCCTCAACCCTGAACGACGGAGCCTCGGCCATCCTGGTGGTTTCGGAGCGCGCCATCGCCAAATACGGCCTGACCCCGCGTGCCCGCATTGTCGACGGACAGGCCGCCGGACTGGCTCAGGAGATCATGGGAATGGGTCCGGTGCCGGCGACCAACAAGGTCCTCACCCGCGCCGGGTTGTCCATTGGGGATATCGGGGCCATGGAAATCAATGAGGCTTTTGCCAGCCAGTCGTTGGCAAGCATGCGTGAGCTGGGGGTAGACCCGTCGATCGTGAATCGCGATGGCGGGGCGATCGCGCTGGGCCACCCGCTGGGTTCTTCGGGCTCGCGTATTGTGATCACTTTGCTGGGCCGCATGGAACGCGAGCTGTCCGGCTCCGGGCGCAAGCTCGGTGTGGCCACCATGTGTGTGGGAGTCGGCCAGGGAACCGCACTGCTGGTGGAGGGCGTCTAAGCTGATGAACCTGTCCCCAGAAGATTTCACCACCTTGCAGGTTGTCGAATCCGAGGATCGAGTGTGGGTTCGCCTGCATCGCCCCGAGGTCCGCAACGCCATCGACCAGGTCATGGTTGATGAGCTGCATGCACTATGCGCCTACCTGGAGCGTGCACCGAAGATCATGATCCTGGCTGGCACCACGTCGCAGCCAGCTACCGAGGCCAATCCACGCGGTTCGAAGGGCATTTTTGCCTCCGGTGCGGATATCGCCCAGCTGCGGATGCGCCGCCGCGAGGATGCGCTGGCCGGGATCAACTCGGGGATTTTCGAGCGTATTGCCAAACTGCCCATGCCGGTGATCGCCGCGTTGGACGGCTACGCCTTGGGCGGCGGTGCGGAACTGGCCTATGCGGCGGATTTCCGGATCGGCACCGAGGACCTGCGCCTGGGCAACCCGGAGACAAACCTGGGAATTATGGCCGCGGCCGGTGCGACCTGGCGGTTGAAGGAACTGGTGGGCGAGCCGCTGGCCAAGGAGATTTTGTTGGCTGGCAAGGTCCTGACCGGTGCCCAGTGCTTGCAGGTTCAGCTGATCACCGAGCTGCACCCTGCGGAGGAACTGGATGCCGCCGCGGATGCGTTGGCGGATCGTATTGCCGCGCAAGATCCATTGGCGGTGCGTATTAGCAAGTCGGTGTTCCATGCTCCGCGCGAGGTGCATCCGATCATTGACAACCTGGCCCAGGGAATTCTTTTTGAATCCGAGGCCAAGTTTGATCGTATGCAGGCATTTTTAGACCGAAAGAAGAAGTGAACATGAGTGAAGCAACCAACTTTATTGAAGGCGCCTTGCCGGCCCGGATGGGTGTCCTTGGCGGCGGGCGTATGGGCGCTGGGATTGCCCACGGGTTTTTGATCAGTGGCAGTGCGGTGACCGTTGTCGAGCGCGACGAGGCGGCCGCTCAGGGCGCGTATGAGCGTGTTGCCGAGTCGGTGGACAAGTCCATTGCTCGCGGTGCGGTTGCCGAAAGCCGTGAGCAGTTGCTGGCGCGATTTGCGGTCAGTACCGATTATGCGGATTTTGCCGCGGCGCAGTTGGTGGTTGAGGCGGTTCCGGAGCTGTGGGACCTGAAAGTTTCCTCGTTGTTGGCCGTTGAAGCGGTGCTGGCGCCGGATGCGGTGTTGGCGTCCAATACCTCGTCGTTGTCGGTGTCCGGGTTGGCGCAGGAGCTGGCGCGTCCGCAGAACTTCTTGGGATTGCATTTCTTTAATCCGGTTCCGGCGTCCACCTTGATTGAGGTGGTGATCGGCAAGCAGAGCGACCCGCAGCTGGTTGAAGCTTCGCGTGGGTGGGTGCAGGCGTTGGGTAAAACCGCCGTGGTGGTCAACGATGCTCCGGGTTTTGCCTCGTCTCGCCTTGGGGTGGCTATTGCCCTGGAAGCCATGCGCATGGTTGAAGAAGGTGTGGCCAGCGCGGAGGATATCGATAATGCCATGGTGCTGGGGTACAAACATCCAACCGGTCCGTTGAAGACGACGGACATTGTGGGTTTGGATGTGCGTTTGGGGATTGCAGAGTACCTGCATGAGACGTTGGGCGAGCGTTTTGCGCCGCCGCAGATTCTGCGCGATCTGGTGGCTGAGGGCAAGCTTGGCCGTAAAACCGGCCAGGGGTTCTACACCTGGTAATCGTGCCTTAGCCTGTTGAGGTCCGCCCGTTGAGCTTGCAGAATCGAGCTCAACGGGCGGATTTGTGTCTCTGGGCCGCTTAGGCGAACATGCTTGCCAGCAGCGAGGTGAACAGCGCTTCGGCATCCCGCGGCAGGCCCTTGGCGGTGAACCAGTCGCACATGTTGACGCAGTCGCGGTGCAGGAAGTCCAGCCCCTGCACGTTGCCGGCCAGATCCACGCACTGCGGCACATCGATGACTACCAGCCGTTCTCCGGCAACCAGCAGGTTGTAGGCGGAGAGGTCGCCGTGGGCGATGCCCAGTATGACAAACTTTTCCATGGCGTCTGCCAGCTGATCCCACAGGGCTGGAAGCCGCGGGTCGTTGCGGGAGATCTGTTGCAGCCGAGGTGCCGCGGCGCGCGAGTTTTCCGGGTCCGCGATGAACTCCATCAAGATTTCCGTGCCGTCGATCTGCACCGGGTAGGGGACCGGGATTCCCGCTTCGTGACAGCGGCGCAGGTACGTCCATTCCGCGCTGGCCCACTGCAAGGCAGCCACCTCGCGACCGTAGCTGGAGTTGTTTTTCACGGCGCGATTATCACGTGAACGCCGTGCCGAACGCCCTTCGCTATAGGCCTGGGAACGGCTGAATTGCAGGTGTTCCTGACCTCGGTAGCGTTTGGCCGCCAGCAGCGTGCTGCGGGATTCGGTGGCCCGCTCAATCAGGAAGACATCGCCTTCCTTGCCAGTTTTCAGGATTCCGAGCTCGGTATCCATCGCCGCGGCATCTTCAATGAGCCACGACGGGTACGGCTGCGGTCCACGGCACCCTTTTTCGATAGACGGCCACGTGGAATACCGCTGCCCTTCAACGAGCTCATCGACGGATGACTCGTTCCAGACCGGTTGCCCGCGCCGAGTTTTAAGCCCGGTATCGGCGTCGTCGTAAGTGGTGAAATTTAGTGAATTAATGGCGGTAGATCCGCCGAAGTTCTCAGACACAATAAGTCCTTGGAGAGAAGGGGAGATGGCGTGGTTAGGTTACGGACAATCATCGGTACCCCTCCTTAGTAGGACTCATTGGCGTTTACCAATGACTGTAACAATACAACAGTTCTCAAATATGTTGCAATGGACGTATGAGTCACGCTGCCGAATACCGCAAGCAGTCAACGGATGTTCATTGGGACGGTGCCATCAATGCCCGGCGCATCTGCGGGGTCTTCTATCGGATGGGTCGTCATGAATGGCTTACCTCCGCCGGATGGGAGCAGCTACGGGCGGATGGCATCGACCTTGTGCTTGATTTGCGCAATGAGAGTGAGATCAGGCGTCGTGAGCACGACCCGGTGGTGGACGCGCTGAGCCTGCGGGGTATCGATTTGATCAACCTGCCGCTGGAATCTCCGGGCAACGATCGTTTTGAAGCCGTCGCCGTGCCGTACATGAATCACACCGGGATGTATCGACTGGTCTGCGAGGAATTCGGGAGCCACCTGGCGCAGGTTTTCGAAGCGCTGGCCCAAACGCCTACGGCCGCGGTGATCCACTGCTCTGCGGGGAGGGATCGCTCGGGATTGGTCGCCACGCTGTTGCTGGATCTGGCCGGGCGGCGGGATGAAGTTTTGGCGCATGATGAAGCCGCCGTGCGCGGTATCAATGAGTGGCACCGGGTCTCCCCGCGAAAACACCCCTATGAATCCCATCAAGGAGACATCGAGCTTCACCAGATTATTCGCAGTCGAGCCGAGGAGTTGGACAAATTCCTTCACTGGCTTGGAACCGCAGAGGATTATTTGCGCAGCCAAGGAGTATCAGGCAGCACTCTCGCCACATTGCACAGGCTGACACGTGCAGATCACCCATGATGGGGAACCAAAGCGGCGGTAGGCTCGGCATATGGATGGAAAACCGCGGCATCACGCCTTGAACTATGTTGAACTGACCGTCACCGACTTAAGCGCCGCCAAGGCCTTTTATGCGGCCGCTTTCGGTTGGAAATTTGTCGACTATGGCGAGCAATATGCGGGAATCCTCATGCCGGATGCCAGTACCGAGGAATCCGGAGGCCTGCTATTGGCTGATGCTCCGCGCCCCGTTGGTGGACCCTTCGTGCTGCTGTATTCCGAGGATTTGGATGCAACTGCCCGCTCGATCGAAGCTGCTGGCGGCTGGATCGATCAGCCAGCTTATCCCTTTCCTGGTGGCCGCCGGCTGCATTTCACTGATCCTTCCGGGAACGAGCTTGGCGTTTGGGAAGCCGCAGGACACTAGCTCAATGACTTGCTTGGATTCCAAGATGTCTGGAGGTTGAACAAGGCAAGGAATGGATCAGGCGGTTGCAAATGAATCATGCTTCAAGATGGCACCGTGAAACAGGTGCTAAATAGAGATAGTCAGGGATTCGGGAGCGCTATAAGCCGAACGTGATGCGCGCCGTGCGGATTGAAGCCGTGCAATTGAAGTGACACACAAAGATGACACCTCTGCTGCAGCGGAGGTGTCATCTTTGCCTAAAGTCTTTGCCCGAAATCCCGGACGGGAAAACCATTCAATAAGGCTGCGGGGATTCGGCCATTGGCCGGTATCCGGATTGAGTTTTTTGTACCACTTTATCTGCCAGCTGAACTGGACTTGCCGACGGATGGCGACGCTGTCGGGCGTCTTTCGAGGCCCCAGATTCATTCGCGATCCGTGATTCCTCACGCAGAATGGCCCGAAAGATGACTAATGCTTCGGCTTGTCCACCACCAGATTGGTGATGCGCAGGGTGCAGATGCGCCGCTGCTCGTGGTCGGTGATGAGCACCTCGTGGCTGGTCATGCGGCGGCCGAGCTTGATTGGAGTCGCGGTGATGGTGACCAGCCCTGCGGTTGCCGAGCGGTGGTGAGTGGCATTAACGTCGACTCCCACCACCACCTTGCCGAATGTTGAAGCGAATTTTACGGCGGCCCAGGAACCGACCGCCTCGCCCACGGCCAGTGAGGCCCCGCCGTGCAGCAGGCCGAAGGACTGGGTGTTGCCGGCGACGGGCATGGTTGCCACGACCTTGTCGATGGATTCTTCAATGATCTGCACTCCCATCTTGCGGTCCAACTCGCCCAACTCGATGCTCCAGGGTTCCAGGGTTTGGCCGGTGTTCTGTGTGGTGGTCATTTTCGCGGTCCTTTGCGGGTGTTCTCGATCACGTCATTGCTGTTATGGTTAACAGTAATACTGACCGACCGTTCAGGAAGGAATTGTGTCGATGACGACAGCCCAGATTGGTGTAGTCCCAAGTTTTATTGCCGGTCACTGGCAGACCCCAGCAGCGCAGGGAGGCACCGAAGTCCTTGATGCCAATACCGGTGAACTGCTCGCCACCGTCACCAAGGGAAACCTTGATGTGGCCGGCGCCGTAGCTTATGGCCGTTCCACCGGTCAGCGTGAGCTGTCACAGCTCTCACTGCACGAGCGGGCACTGAAGCTCAAGGAGCTCGCGCTTTACCTCAACGACCACCGCAAGGAACTCTACGAGATCTCCTTCAAGACCGGTGCCACCAAGATCGACTCGATGGTGGATATCGACGGCGGTATTGGCGTGCTCTTCACCTTCTCCGGCAAGGGGCGTCGAGAACTACCCAACAGCAACGTCATCCTGGATGGCCCGACCGAGCCGCTGAGCAAAGACGGATCGTTTTTGGGCACCCACATCTACACCGCGCTGACCGGTGTGGTTGTCCAGGTCAACGCCTTCAATTTCCCGGTTTGGGGAATGCTCGAAAAGTTCGCCCCGGCCTTTATCGCCGGAGTGCCGACCATTGTGAAGCCGGCAACCCCCACCGGGTATCTCACCGAAGCAGTGGTCCGCCTGATGCTGGACTCCGGACTGCTGCCAGATGGCTCCCTGCAGCTGCTCTCCGGGTCCGCCCGCGACCTGATGGACCACCTGGACTACCGGGACATGTTTTCGTTCACCGGCTCGGCTGCCACGGCCAGCCGGCTGAAGGCCCACCCGAACGTCATTGACGGAGGGGTGCGATTCAGCGCCGAAACCGATTCGTTGAATGCCGCGATCCTGGGTCCGGACGCCGTGGAAGGCACCCCGGAGTTTGAGGCTTTCATCAAGGTTGTGGTGACCGAGATGACCGCCAAGGCAGGTCAGAAGTGCACCGCCATTCGCCGCAATATCGTACCGGCGTCCCAGGTGGACGCGGTG
Source organism: Glutamicibacter sp. NPDC087344 (assembly GCF_044744225.1). Taxonomy (NCBI): domain Bacteria; kingdom Bacillati; phylum Actinomycetota; class Actinomycetes; order Micrococcales; family Micrococcaceae; genus Glutamicibacter; species Glutamicibacter sp. NPDC087344. The sequence continues at coordinate 489,901 of NZ_JBIUXY010000004.1, forward strand.
ATTGTAGCGATCGGCAAGCGCATCGAGGAACGTGTGGTGATTGGCGATCCCCGTGTTGAGGGTGTGACCATGGGCGCCTTGGCCTCACTGGACCAACTGCGCGACGTGCGCGCAGCAGTCCAGGACATGCTGGCTGCCGGTGGTGAACTGGCCTACGGCGCCCTGGACGCGCCAAAGGTCAAGGTCGCGGCCGACACCGACGCGGTGGCCGAGCTGGGCGCTTTCATGGCACCGCTGGTGCTTCGTTGGAATGATGCCCGCAACCCGATCTTGCACTCCCGTGAGGCTTTCGGCCCGGTCAGTTCCGTGATTGGATATCAGAGCATTGAGGAAGCTGTGGAGCTGGCGGCCATGGGCGCAGGCTCGCTGGTGGCCACGGTGTGCACCAACGACGCTACGGCCATGCGCCAGTTGACCCTGGGTATCGCAGGTCATCACGGACGAGTGCACATCCTGAACCGGGAAACCGCACGCAGCACCACGGGTCACGGCTCTCCGGTGCCGCACCTGGTTCACGGCGGCCCGGGCCGCGCCGGCGGTGGCGAGGAACTGGGTGGCATCCGCTCGGTTAAGCACCACATGCAGCGCACCGCGGTGCAGGGCTCGCCAAACATGCTGACCGCATTGAGCGGAATCTGGCACACCGGTGCGGCGCAGTCCCTAGCCGGATGCGAGAAGTTTGGCGGACAGCCAGGCAACGTCCACCCGTTCCGGAAGTCTTTGGCCGAGCTGAAGATCGGTGATGGTTTCGCCTCTGATCTTCGTGAGGTCTCGCTGGAGGAAATCACCGACTTCGCCAACAAAACCGGGGATACCTTCTACGCCCATACCGATGCGTTGGCCGCCGAGGCAAATCCATTTTTCCCCGGCATTGTGGCCCACGGCTACCTGTTGGTTTCCTGGGCCGCCGGATTGTTTGTGGAGCCCGCTCCGGGGCCCGTACTGGCCAACTATGGCTTGGAAAACCTGCGTTTCATCACCCCGGTGGGTGCGGGGGATTCGATCCGCGTCACCTTGACGGCCAAAAAGATCACCCCGCGCGTGACCGATGAATACGGTGAGGTTGCCTGGGATGCGGTCTTGAACAACCAGAACGGCGAGCTGGTCGCCAGCTACGACGTGTTGACCTTGGTGGAGAAGACGGACTCCACCTACGCCAACTGGCAAGCATAAATCCCGTAGCGCGGTACAGCTGAAAACCTCAAATGCCGGCCTTCGAGTTCTCTCGAAGGCCGGCATTTGAGGTTAAGCTTTTGGGGTTTACTTGTTCTCTTGGGAGTTCAGTTTGTCCAGGGTGGCTTTGGTGGCAGCCTCCAGGGCGATCTCTTCTTCGGAGAGCTCAGGCTGCGCCGGGGCGGGGAGGTTGCGCCATTGGAACCAGCCATAGAGAGCTGCAATGGCGGTGAATACGTACAGTCCCAACATGCCAAGCATCGGGCTGACCACAAAGTAGACCACCACGTTGGCAATGGAGCCGGCTGCCAGCACCAGCCAGCCGCTGCGTATACCGCAGGCAATCAGCACGAAGGATGCGTACATTAGCGCCTCGGCCGCGTACATTACCCACACTGACGGGGTGGCGCTGAGGTAGCCGCCGTTGAAGAGGAAGTAATTGAAGTGCAACGCGACCAGCAACACGGCGCCTACCAGGAGCCCCACGGTCCCGGTGAGGGTCAATGGTGAGCGGGTGACCATGCGGGTGAACTTGCCCTTGAGTTCAAAACGCGAGAAACGCCACAGGCCAAAAATAGCCAGTAGCAGCAAAGGAATTCCGTAGATCAACGAGTACAGGTCGTACTTCATGGCATTGATGATGGGTCCGGCGAAAACCGCCATGATCAGTGCCCACCAGCCTAGGTCGTTGCGGTGCGCCAGCAACAGGGAGGCGATGACCACAAGCAGCGCGCTGATCGCGAAGAGCAGGATCTGCACGCCTGAGCTGGTGCTCAAGGACAGCTGGAAGAGACTATCAATAATTGAATCCACGATGCTTCTTTGTGTTGAGTTGTATTCGGCTCATCGGGCGCAAAACGCACCCCTACGATGCTAGCTGTGAATCCTGTGAGGAACACAAGCGCGGGGAGTGGGCAGGGCTGCGCACGCTGTGAGGCCTCTCAAGAAAATCGGTCAAGACCTTCCGCGGGCTCAGGTGGCTGAAGGCGCACGCGTATAAGAAATCGCGCCGATAGGTTGAACCTGATTATTTAGGCTTTCGATTAGGTCTTGAATCCCAACGGTGACTTACCCAAGCCTCTTTAATCAGCCTCCGAAGGATGATGATGCTGTTCGCGAAGCTGATCCAGGCATCAATGACCCGCGCCCTCCGTTCGGTGCAAATCGAGAGTTTCTTGAAACCACGGTTATGCCAGGAGTTAGTTCGTTCCACCACCCACCGTGCACCAGCTTGTAACGGTTCACCCTTGGTACTGATGATGTAATCGCACCCAAGCTCATCTAACAGGTCACGTGTTTTCTGACTGTCGTACCCGGCATCCAGATGGACGGTGATCTGCTCGGGCAGGAAATAGGCGAACCTGGAGAGCCGTTCCAATGTGGGGCGGAGCAAGGGGGAATCGTGTTGGTTCGCTCCAGCGATCACACATCCTAGAGGGATCCCTTTGGCGTCGGTCATCAAGGACCGTTTGGTGCCTTGTTTGCCGCGGTCTACCGGGGATTTTCCGGCGGCTTCGCCACCGCAGGGTGCTTTGACGATGCATCCGTCAACGGTGAGGTCTTCTAGTTCTAGGCCCACGATACGGTCGTAGTTTTCCAGGCAGAT
>NZ_JBIUXY010000005.1:0-22029 GCF_044744225.1 Glutamicibacter sp. NPDC087344
CTCCGCGTCCACATCCCAACCTCTTTCGATCGGTCCGTGTCAGCGGCACGAGATAAAACTTTACACGGATTTCATCTGGACGCAAAATCGACCCATAACCCGGTCAATCAACTGATATTCCCCGTAATTTCGGGGATTTCCTGGCCATCGACAGCAAAAACTCCGGAAAATCCCCAAAAGTCATGTTTATGAAGCGGCTCACAGTAGCCAAAAAGGCTGTAATCTACGCAGTTCTGTGCGTGGATTACAGCCTTTTGCAGGGAAGATCTTCTACTTCGCGGTCTCGGCGCGTAGCCGCGAAACCTCGTAGAGCGAAATGCCAACAGCCATTGAAGCGTTCAGCGATTCCATGGCCGAGTTGATCGGAATCGAGACGATCGCATCGCAATGCTCGCGCACCAGGCGGGACAAGCCCTTGCCCTCGGAACCAACCACGATGCACAGCGGGCCGGTTGCCAACTCGAAGTTCGGCAGCTGCATATCGCCGCCGGCATCCAAACCGATCACAAAGATCCCAGCTGCCTTGATTTCCTTCAAGGCGTTAGTCAGGTTGGTGCACTTGGCTACGGGCACTCGAACCGCCGCGCCGGCGCTGGTCTTCCATGCGGAAGCGGTCATACCGACGCTGCGGCGCTCCGGAATGATGACCCCGTCAGCACCGAATGCAGACGCCGAACGTACGATGGCACCGAGGTTACGCGGATCGGTAATGCCGTCCAGGGCGAGAAGCAAAGGCTGCTCGGTGCGGTAGCCCCGCTCATAGTCCTTAACGACTTTGGTTGCCAGCTGGACTGCATCCTTGTACTCGTAGGACGGGATCTGCAGGGCCAGACCCTGGTGGATCGCACCGTCGGTCATACGGTCAAGTTCGGTTTTGGAGGCTTCCATCAGCGGAATGCCGTGTTCGGCAGCCAGCTTCAGGGAATCGCGAACACGATCATCCACATCGATGCGGATGGCAACGTGCAGTGCCTTGGCCGGGATTCCAGCGCGCAGGGCTTCCACCACGGAGTTTCGTCCGGTGACGTATTCAGCATTTACACGAATGCGGTCGGTGCGCTTGTTGTCGCTGCGTTTGGCAGCCGAACGTTCGGCCAGCTGCTTGCTGCGGTAGGCCTTGTGGTACGGGCGGTCTTCCGCCTTGGGGGTCGGGCCCTTGCCCTTGAGGGAACTACGTCCCTTACCGCCACTACCCTTGGTTGGGCCCTTCTTGCTCATCTGCTTGTCCTTTAGTTTGAAGTCGTATTAGTTCTCGAGGGTCCAGCGGGCGCCATCTGCGGAATCAACTACCGTGATTCCGGCGGAAGCCAAGGCGTCCCGGATCGCATCGGAGCGAGCCCAGTCCTTGGCGGCACGCGCCTGCGCGCGTTCGGCCAGCTGGGCTTGGATCAAGGTGTCCAGCACCTGAAGTTCTGCCGAGGCCGCCGCCCCTGAATCCTGACGGGCATCATCCAGTCCCAGCACCGCGGTCATCGCCAGAACCTGGCCCAACGCCTGCGCCACAGCACTGTCATCATGAGAATCCAGCGATGCATTTCCGTGCCGCACCGTCTCATGCAGGCTGGCCAGGGCCATCGGCACGTTCAGGTCGTCGTCCATCGCTGCACCGAAGGCCGGTGGGACGTCGGTAGCGGTGATCGCTTGGGCGGACTCCCCCAGCCGGTACCGTGCATTGGAGATGAAGGTATCCACCCGTTCAACCGCCGCACCGGCCTCGGTCAGCGAATCCGGGCGGTAATCCAGCATGGAACGATACTGCGCCTGCCCCAGGAAGTAGCGCACCACCCGGGCGTCGGCCAGTTCCAGCATCTCTTGCGGGGAGATGGTGTTGCCGATGGACTTGGACATCTTTTCACCCGCATAGGTGACCATGCCGTTGTGCATCCAGTAGTTGGCGAAGCCGTGACCGGCGGCCGCGGACTGCGCCAGCTCGTTCTCATGGTGCGGGAACCGCAGGTCCAGCCCACCTCCATGGATGTCGAAATGGGTTCCCAGGTACTTGGTGGCCATCGCCGAGCATTCCAGGTGCCAGCCCGGACGACCGCGCCCCCAGCGGCTCGGCCAGGACGCGGTGATCGGGTCGCTGTCCTTGTGCCCCTTCCACAACGCGAAGTCCCGCGGATCGCGTTTGCCGCGCGGATCCGCATCGGTGGCCGCCTGCATGTCCTCGATCTTCTGGCGGGTCAGCGCACCGTACTGCGCGAATGATCGCACATCGAAGTAGACGTCGCCGGAGTCGTCGGTGGCCGGGTAGGCGTGGCCGCGCTCGATCAGCGTCTGGATCAATTCATGCATTTCGGTGATGTGCCCGGTAGCGCGCGGCTCGTAGGTGGGGCGCCGGACGCCCAACGCGGCATAGGCCTTGGCGAACTCGTTCTCAAAACGGTACGCCAGGGAGAACCAGTCTTCGCGTGGGATGTAGTTTTCATCGGCGCTGAAGTCCTGCGCGAAGGAAAGCGCGGACTTCTCCAAAATCTTGTCATCGATATCGGTGACGTTGCGAACCGTGGTCACCGCGAAACCGCGGTATTCAAGCCAACGCACCAAGACGTCGAAAACGATGGCACTGCGTACGTGCCCGACGTGCGGCATACCCTGCACGGTAGCGCCACAGTAGTACAGCTTCACTTCACCGGGGTTCAGCGGCTGGAAGTCACGTACGGACGCGGTTTTGGTGTCATAGAATCGCAGGCTCACGGGTTAAAGGTTATCCGAAGAACCTAGGGCATGCGTGATGAGCCGGGAACTGATCGGCGCAGAGTCCCGGTCGACTATTTTCCAGGCTGTTCGGCCGGGCGCTCATAAACCAGTGCGGTGGCGTATGCGGTGATGCCTTCCCCGCTGCCCTCGTAGCCCAGTCCGTCGCTGGTGGTAGCGGTAATACTCACCGGCGCACCCGCCGCCGCGGAGAGTACCGCGTTGGCTTCCTCGCGGCGCGCTCCGAAGCGCGGGCGCCGGCCGACAAACTGCACCGCAATGTTACCGATCTCAAATCCCGCCTCGCGGACCAGCCGGGCCGCTTCACCCAGCAACCGGACCCCGCTCGCCCCGGCGAACTGCGGACGGTCAACCCCGAAGTGGGTGCCTAGATCCCCGATGCCGCTGGCTGAAAACAGCGCGTCACAGGCCGCATGGGCCACCGCATCGCCGTCCGAATGCCCTGACAGGCCGATGTCTTCAGGGAAGTACAGCCCGGCCAACCACATTTCACGGTGCGGATCGGCGCTCACCGCGTGGACGTCGATTCCGGTACCAACTCGTGGAAGCAGCATGTTTTGTGGAACTTTCCGTTGCGTGGTGGTGCCGGTGCCGGCCAGTTGTTCCGCCGTGAGCAGGTCATCGGGGTGGGTGACCTTCAGCGCTTGCGGATCGCCGGCGACCACATGCACGGTTCCACCGGCCGAGCGCACAATCGAGGCGTCATCGGTGACGGCTTCAAGTTCCTTGCCGCTGAAGTCATCCAGCGCCGCGTGGGCTTCGCGCAGGGTCGCCGCGGCAAATCCCTGCGGGGTCTGAACCGCCCTGAGGGTTGAGCGGTCCGGGGTCTGCACAACCTGCTCGCCGCCAAGCGGGTCGCTGGCGACGATGGAGATGGTATCGGTCACCGCGAGCGCCGGAATGACCGCGGTGCAGCCGGGGTGCTGCAGTTGTTCCAGGACGCGGGTGAACAGTGACGCCGGGGCGAATGCCCGCGCGGCATCATGAACCAGAATGATCTCTGCTTGGGCCGAAACCTCTGCCAATCCTTGACGCACCGATCCGGCCCGGCTTGCGCCGCCGGCCACGGTGCGCACCTTCTGGCCGTAGACACGCAGCTGCTCGGTGAGCCGCTGATCTCCCGGCGGGGTCACCACAATAATTTCGCCGATCCCCGGAACCTCCAGGATGCGGTCGACCGCATGTTCTGCCAATGAACTCCCGGCCACTTCCACCAGGGCCTTGGGAATTCCGGCCCCCAGTCGGGTGCCCATTCCTGCGGCCACCAGGATCACCGATACTTTTGGCTGATTAGCTTCGCTCACTCACCACAGCTTAGCGTGCCCGCATCCGTCGTGTGGCCCATGGGGCTTAAACGCAAAACCGCGCAAGCGCTGAGTGCGCCTGCGCGGATCTGTCAGGAGATTCTTCCTAGGCGGAAGCCAGAACCTCGTCCAGCAACCCTTCGGCCTTGGTTTCATCAAGGTCCTTGGCCAATGCCATTTCGCTAATGAGAACCTGGCGGGCCTTGGCCAGCATCCGCTTCTCACCAGCGGACAGGCCGCGGTCGTTCTCACGGCGCCAGAGGTCGCGGACGACCTCTGCTACCTTGATGACGTCACCGGAAGCAAGCTTCTCAACGTTTGCCTTGTAGCGGCGCGACCAGTTGGTCGGCTCCTCGGTGAATTCAGCACGCAGGACGTCGAACACATGGTTCAAGCCCTCCGGATCTACCACGTCTCGCACGCCAACCAGATCAATCTTGTCGGCAGGAACTTCGATAGTCAGGTCGCCCTGAGCTACTCGAAGCTTGAGATACATTTTCTCTTCGCCCTTGATCTTGCGTAGCTTGATCTCTTCGATCGTTGCAGCGCCGTGGTGCGGGTAGACAACAGTCTCGCCAACCTCAAAAACCATGTGGATAAACCCCTTTCCCACCTCCAAGTCTACCATGTCCACATGACACGCCGCTCTGGGTGTGCCCCAAATAACCGCGAAATCATGCGGAATTCCCTCTTCCATCAAGCGGAGGAACGTGGTATGAAAAGAGTGTGCACGTTGCCCACCTACCCCTTTCCCCCTCGGGCAACTTGTCTACAAGCTGTCGAAAAGCGTGTGTTGCACGTCGCTAAATCGTGTGTTCGGTCAAAAAACAGCTAGGCTTAGAGGTAATCGTGGCCTAGCTGATTCTCAGCCCTGTCCCCTTAGGTGCAGACGCATCGCGCGGCCGCGAACCGAAGCAACTCATTATTCTCACCGAGGAGTTAGTGTCGTGATCACCGCACGCATGACCGCCGGACGCCGTATTGCCGCGTCCCTCGCTGTGGCTGCCCTGGCATTCGGTGTCACCAGCTGTGGCGCCATCAACGAGCAGTCCACCGCAACCGACTACGCTGCCAGCGATGGAATCAACGTCGACGTCGCCGACGCAGAGGTCCGCAACCTGATGTTCGTGACCAACGCCGAAGCCACCGAAGCCCGCCTGATCGGCACCGTCGTCAATAGCAGCGACAGCGACCTGAACCTGCAGATCAAGGCCGCAAACGCCACGCCCGTCACCGTCTCGGTTCCTGCCGAAGGTGAGATCAAGCTGGAAGACGATGCGAATGAAACCGTCATCAGCAACCTGAACGTGGCTGCCGGCCGCCACGCCGACACCCAGTTCACCGCCTCTGGCACCACCGTTGACTTCTCGGTTCCAGTGGTTGACGGAACCCTGGCCGAATACCGCGACTTCGTTCCCGGTGGCCACGACGAGTCGACCACCGAGCACCTGACTCCAAGCCACACCACCAGCTCCGGCCACTAACCGGCACAGCGCGCAAAACCCCGGTTCAACTCAGCGAAAGCTGAGCTGAACCGGGGTTTTTGTTGCACCCGCGGGCGTTTTAGGCGACGAACTTATAACCCAGCCCGCGCACCGTCACCAGCAATTCGGGGGCCGCTGGATCTCCTTCAATCTTCGAGCGCAGGCGCTTGACGTGGACGTCCAGGGTTTTCGTGTCCCCCACGTAGTCGCTTCCCCAGACCCGGTCGATCAGCTGGCCGCGGGTCAGCACCCGCCCTGCGTTGCGCAGCAGCATCTCCAGCAACTCGAACTCCTTCAGCGGCATCGCCACCTCGGAATTATGCACCGACACGATGTGCCGCTCCACGTCCATCCGCACCGGGCCCGCCGTGACGACGTTGCTGACCAGTTCCTCGCTCTCACCCTGGCGGCGCAGCACCGCACGGATGCGGGCCAACAGCTCGCGCGAAGAGTACGGTTTGGTGACATAGTCATCCGCGCCGAGTTCCAAGCCGACCACCTTGTCGATTTCCGAGTCCTTGGCCGTGAGCATGATGACCGGAACCTGGCTGTTCAGACGGATCTGCCGGATCACTTCGGTCCCCGGCTGCCCCGGAAGCATCAGGTCCAGCAAGACCAGGTCGGCACCGTGGCGTTCGAATTCGCTGACGGCGACAATTCCGTCATCTGCGACCCTGACCTCGAAGCCCTCCCGCTCCAGCAGATAAGACAGCGGGTCTGAGAGCGATTCCTCGTCCTCGACAATCAAGATACGGGTCATCGACGTCCTCCTTCGCGGTCTTCCGCCACCGCGGCAACCGCTTGTTTCTTCTTAATATCCTTGGTCGGCTCAAATACTGCAGCCGGTTCTTCATCCATCATGGGAAGTCTGAGTGTGAACGTGGAGCCTTGGCCGGGCTGCGACCACAGCGACACCTCGCCGCCGTGATTGGCAAGCACGTGCTTGACAATGCTCAAGCCCAGGCCGGTGCCGCCGGTTTGGCGTGAGCGGGCCGCATCGACACGATAGAACCGTTCGAACACCCGCTCCTGGTCTTCGGGGGAAATCCCGGGGCCTTGGTCTGTCACCGAAATCTGTGCGTACCCGTCGCGCTGGCGCACCCCAACCCCCACCGTGGTGTTCGGAGGAGAGTAGCGGATCGCATTGTCGATCAAGTTTCGCAGCGCGGTCATCAACAGATCGGGGTCGCCGTGCAGGTCCTCGTCCAGGCCGCCGCCCACCGCGATGGTGATGCCCTTTTCCTCCGCCAGCAGCTTGTTCCGATCCACCGCTTCGGCGATGACCGGGGCCAGCTGGAATTCATGTCCGTGGGTGATCGCATCGCTTGACTGCAAGCGCGAGAGCTCGATGATGTCTTGGACCAGGGCCGCCAGGCGGCGTGACTCCTTGCCCATCCGGGTGGAGAAACGCAGCACCGCCTGCGGGTCATCGGCCGCCTCGCTGATCGCCTCGGCCAGCAGCGACATGGCGCCGACCGGGGTTTTGAGCTCGTGGGAAACGTTGGCGACAAAGTCGTTGCGCATCGCTTCGGTGCGGGTGATCTCGGTGCGGTCATCAGCCAGCAGCAAGATGTATTCATCGCCCAGGGGCGCTACCCGCACGTGGACGATCAGCTGTCCGGCACCCAGGGTGGCGCGCTGCAGCTCATACTGGCTTTCGGCAATCACCCCGTCGGCGCGCACCTGGCGCACCAGAGAGAGCAACTCATCGTGCACCAGGGTGTGGCCGCGGACCAGCCCGTAGGCGTAGGACGCGGGATTGGCCCGGACCACCCCGTCGACGTCGTCAAGGATGACGAAGGCGCGGCCAATCACGGAAAGCACCGCGGCGGCGCCTTCCGGCAGGACTGGCTCGTCGACCTCGGGCAGCCTGGCGGTGCGGCTCTGCGAGAATCGGAAGGCGAGCACGCCAACGATTCCCAACGCGAGGCCGAGCACCGCGGCGATCAAGATCGAGATTACTTCGTTCACCTCTTTAGAGTATCTTTCCTCCCGACCACTTTTCTGCGCAGATGACACGAAAACAGCCGATTCTTCGAGCTGTTCACCAAACGTTCACCTTTCCGGGAATAATCGTTAATCACCCGCTGACATTCTGGATTCAGACCCCCCGCCATGCCCAAAACCAGAACCGTGTTGACCCGGGCATGAGCATCTTCCGAACCTTGAAAGGGATCACTACGTGCGCAAGGTATTTCAGGCCGATCTGCAGCAGATCGGTGAAGAACTGATCGAAATGGCCAACCAGGTCGCTATCGCCATGGACAGGGCGTGGGACTCGCTAGCCAACGCCGATGTGGAGTTGGCGCAGGAAGTCATCGCCGCCGACGCGAAGATCGACTTCCTGCAGAACCAATTGGATGAACGGGCCATCGACACCCTGGCCCTGCAGGGGCCGGTTGCCTCGGACCTGCGAATGATTGTCGGTTCGCTGCGGATGAGCGCGTCATTGGAGCGCATGGGGGATCTGGCCCGCCACCTGGCTCAGTTGACCCGCCTGCGTTTCCCCAGCCGGGCGCTGCCCTCCGAAATCAGCGGAACCTTCTCCGAGATGGCGCAGCTCGACATCCAGATTGCCCAGGCAGTCGCCAAACTCCTGGACACCCGGGATTTGAAGATCGCCCGAGACATCATCGAGCTGAACCACCGGCTGGATCGCCTGCATTCAAATGTTTTCACCCAGATTGCCGACGAAGCGTGGACCGCTAATGCGCCAACCACCGTCGATGTGTCTCTCACCAGCCGCTACCTGGAACGCTTCGGCGATCACGGGGTCTCCGTGGCCCGCAAGGTCACCTACCTGGTGACCGGCGAATGGGATCCCTCAGAGCTCTAGGGCTGAGCTAACCCGCCAGAACGCCGCGGGCGCCGGAAAGTTTTCCGGTGCCCGCGGCGTTCTGGTTTAACCCGGTTCCTCGCCCCAAGGGGCGCAGCATCCGGGCCGAAGGGCAACAATGCCGCTTAAACGAGAGTAGAGGCCGCCAACAGGCGGCCTCTACTCTCGTTGCACCCTGCGCTAGGGCAGGGCACCGCATCTAGGGAAGGTCTAGCCTTCGCACTCGACGCAGAATCCTACATTGCCCTCTTCACGAACCAGCTGTGAACGGTGGCGGATCAGGAAGCACGAACCACAAATGAATTCGTCATCCTTCTGCGGAATGACCGTGACGGTCAATTCCTCGTTGGACAGGTCTGCACCTGGCAGGTCCATACCGTCGGTGTGATCGGTTTCGTCGAGCTCGCGCACCACGGACTTGGCGTCTGGTGCGTTAGCGGACTTAACCGCATCCAAAGAAGCCTTGCGCGCCTCGGCAACGTCCGGGCGGACTTCGTCGTAATCAGTTGCCACGAATTGCATTCCTAACGTGAGCCATTGAGCCTATTCGAAATAGGAGATTACAGCATACTAATGCTAAAAAGACAATCGTAGGCCATGGTTTCGCTCACAGCCGGAGACTTTATGGTTACCTCACGTTAAACAGCGACGGCGGCCCCGCACCGCTTTCTCCGTGAAGAAGGCAGCAACGGGACCGCCGAAAAGCCGGCCTGGCTAGCGCCCCTGGTTTGCGACTGCCTTGATGGCGTCGGCCGCGGCATCCGGATCCAGGTAGGTTCCGCCGGCGGTGATCGGCTGGAAATTGTCGTCCAACTCATACACCAGCGGGATGCCCGTAGGGATGTTCAAGTTGGCGATGGCTTCATCGCTGATTCCGTCCAGGTGCTTCACCAGCGCGCGCAGCGAGTTGCCGTGGGCGGTCACCAGGACGGTTTTGCCTGCGGACAGATCCGCCTTGATGTTGTTCTCCCAGTAAGGCAGCAGGCGGTCAAGGACATCCTTGAGGCATTCGGTGCGTGGTGCTTCATCGCCCAGGGCGGCGTAGCGCTCGTCGCCGATCTGGCTGAACTCCGAGTCGTCGGCCAACGCCGGCGGAGGGGTGTCGTAGCTGCGACGCCACTGCATAAACTGGTCCTCGCCGAATTCGGCCAGGGTCTGAGCCTTGTCCTTGCCCTGCAGCGCACCGTAGTGGCGCTCGTTCAGGCGCCAGTCGCGGTTGACCGGGATCCACGCACGGCCGGCGGCTTCCAAGGCCAGGTTGGCGGTGACAATGGCACGGGTCAGCAGCGAGGTGTGCAGCACCTCAGGCTTGTAGCCTGCTTCGCTGAGCAGCTGGCCGCCGCGGGCGGCCTCCGCGCGTCCCTTTTCGGTCAGCGAGACGTCGTACCAACCGGTGAAGAGGTTTTTTTCGTTCCATTCGCTCTGTCCATGGCGAAGCAAAATCAAAGTGTGACTCATGATCTCCATCTTAGCCACTAGCGGGCAACTGAGCCCGAACGTTACCGCCAAACACGCATCCGGGCCGCAACACCTTCTGAGGTGTTGCGGCCCGGATGAAATGTATGCAGGGTGCGGTTTCGGCTAGTAGTTGTACCAGCCACCGCCTTTGCCGCTGACCGCTGGCTTGACGTCGGCAAGGTAGACGCAGGCCACGCAGGCGCCGATCAGCTGGAGGAATCCGCCGCTTCCGCTGCTGAGAACCGACAGCGCGGCAACTGCCGTGCTGCCGACGGTCAAGGCAGTCCAGAAACCCTTGGTGCGTTTACCCTCCTGGGCAAACCGATCCGCCGGGTGGCGCAAACAATCAACCAGGGCCCACACGGCAAGGACGAGGATGACGATCCCCAGGGCGCGCAACATGTAGGCCTCGATCAGGACCGCATAATTCATGAATGGCATACTGTCACCTTACCCGCGACCGGCGCAACACGCTCGGCAGGCCACGCGGCCGAAACTCGTGGTTCTCTCAGATCTGCTCCAGCGCCCGGGACAGGTCGGCCCATAGGTCCTCGACGTCTTCGATTCCCACCGAAAGCCGGATCAGGTTCTCCGGAACCGTTGCCGGCTCCGAGGCATGGCGGGCGCGGCGCTCGGCCAGGGTTTCCACCCCGCCCAAGGAGGTGGCGCCGGTGATCAGGGTGAAAGCAGCCAGGACCGCATCCGCGTGGGCAGCGCTGTCACCGACCTCAAAGGCGATCACCGACCCGTAACCGTCCATGAGCTCGGTGGCCCGGGCATGACCCGGGTCCTGGGGCAGACCCGGGTAACGCACCACGTTGATTTTTGGATGCTGCGCCAGCCGCTCGGCAAGGACCTGGCTGTTATTTTGCGACCGTTCCAAACGCACCGACAGGGTCCGCACCCCACGCAGCGCGAGGAACACGTCCATCGGCGAGCTGATCGCCCCGTGCAACGTCCGGTAGCCGTGCAGCCGGGCGCGCAGTGCCTCGTCCCGGGTGACCAGGGCGCCCATGATGATGTCCGAATGCCCCGAAAGGTACTTCGTCACCGAATGCACCACCAGGTCCGCACCCAGCTCCAGCGGACGCTGCAACAGGGGTGTGGCGAAGGTGTTATCCACCACCCGCAAGACGTCCTTCTCCCCCGCTGCGCTCAACAGCACCGGAAGATCTGCAACTTCAAGCATTGGATTGGTTGGAGATTCCAGCCACAACACGTCTGCCCCGTCCAGCGCGTCAAGCACCTGAGCGGTGTTCGCGATGTCCACCGGACGCAGGGTGAAACGCCCGGCGGTTTCAAGTTCCTGGGCCAGCCCCAGCGTGCCATTGTAGGAGTGCGCCGGGAGCACCATCACCCCGCCGGCCGGAACCAGGCTCAGGGCCGCGGCGATCGCGGCCATCCCGGAAGAAAAGACCAGTGCCGGCAGCTCCGAGCGTTCCAGCGTGCCCAGCACCTCTTCAAAAGGATCCCACGTGGGATTGGAGAAACGTGCGTAGACTTTCTCCCCCGCAGCGGCGATCCCCTGCGAATGATAGGTAGAGGTAAAGTTCACCGGGTAATTAACCGGTGCGTCGAGCCCGTGGGCCGGGCGGCCTCCGGCAACGATCAAAGTTTTAGGATCCCAAGAGGATTCGGTGGTGCTGGATTCTGCGGGGTTGCTCATGTTCACCAGATTACGCCTGCTGTTTCCCGTGGACCTGAACCGTTTCACTTCATTTCGCGGCACCAGGTTTCCGCCGGCCGTAGAATCTCACTCATGGGTTCGTGAGGCCAGTCTGGGTTCGTTAGGCTAGTGGGGTGAGTATCAATTCCTCTGCCCCCGCCCGCGGCCTGTTTATTGTTTTTGAAGGTGGCGACGGCGCTGGCAAGTCCACCCAGGTTCAGCGCACCAGCCAGTGGCTGCAATCAGCCGGGGCCACCGTGCTGACAACCCGCGAGCCCGGCGGCACCCAGATCAGCGAGGAGCTGCGCTCCCTGGTCCTGGATCACGGGCACGGTGAAATTGATGCCCGTACCGAGGCGCTCATGTATGCCGCCGCCCGCGCGGCCCACGTCCAGCAGGTCATCATTCCTGCGCTGGACGCCGGAACCCACGTGATCTGCGACCGATTTGTCGACTCTTCCTTGGCCTACCAGGGTGTCGGCCGTGGGCTCGGGGTTGATGCGGTGGCCGCCATCAATTCCTTCGCCACCGGTGGTTTGCATCCCGATGCCACCATCCTGCTGGACATCTCAGCCCAGGACGGCCGCTCACGGCGTATCGCCAACACCGGTGGCATCGAGGAATCGGACCGGTTGGAATCTGAGCCGGATGACTTCCACGAACGAATCCGCATGGCTTTCAAGGAACTGGCGGCCGAAAACCCGCAACGTTACCTGGTGCTGGACGCCACCGAAGATATTGAACAGCTGCAGTCCCAGATCGTCACCCACCTGACGGGCCTGCTGTGATCCGCCCGATTTTTGCCGAGCTGGCCGGCCAGCAACGTGTCATCACCACGTTGACCGAGCAGATAGACCAGGGCAATCCCACCCACGCTTGGTTGTTCACCGGTCCCCCGGGCTCCGGTCGCACCACCGCGGCGCGCGCATTCGCCGCGGCGTTGCAATGCACCCAATCACCGGCGGGCTGCGGCCAGTGCGCCACCTGCGTGAATGTCGTGTCCGGCAAACACCCCGATGTCACCTTCATCTCAACCGAAAAGTTCGAGTACCAGGTCAAAGACGTCCGTGAAATCATCACCCAGGCACAGGACAAGGCTTCCCAGGCCCGCTGGCGCATCATCATCATTGAAGATGCCGACCGCATGTCAGAGCGCAGCGGCAATGTGATGCTCAAGGCCATCGAGGAACCACCGGCCAACATGATCTGGATCCTGTGCGCGCCGTCCCCGGCGGACGTGCTGGTGACCATCCGCTCGCGCTGCCGCGCGGTCAACCTCTCCATTCCCTCCAGCGACGAGGTCGCCCAGCTTTTGGTCAGCCGCGATGGCATGGACCTTGAGCTGGCACGTTTCGCGGCGCGTGCCGCGCAGTCGCACATTGGGGTGGCCCGGCTGCTGGCCCGTGACGAGCAGGCACGTATTCAACGTGAAAAGGTTGTTACCCTGCCACTGCGTGTCACCACCTTGCCACAGGCCATGGAAGCCGCCGCGGAGATTTCCAAACTCTCGGCCGAACGCGCCGAGCACATCACCGGAGCTGATTTGCAGCTCAAGATCGCCCAGCTGCGCAAGGCCAACGGCCTGGGCGAAGAGGAAAACATCCCGGCAGGTTTGCGCGGACAGTTCCGCGAACTGGAAGAGAACGCCAAACGATTCGCACGCCGTGCAAGTTTTGACGCCATCGACCGCACATTGACGGATTTGACCACATTCTTCCGAGATGTGCTCAGCCTGCAGCTAGCAACCCAGGTTGAACTGGTCAATGAGCACCTGCGTGAAAAGCTGGAGGTCTTCGCCGCGAATCAATCGCAAGAGAAAACCCTCTCGCAGATCGATGCAATCGATGAAACCCGCCGGAGAATCGCAGCCAACGTGAACCAGCTGATGGCTTTGGAAGCCCTCATGACCCGGTTGCTGCAAAACCCCGGTCGACGTTAGCCACTTTTTGCCTGGACCGCGCTTCAACTCCCAAGGAGATCACCATCGTGTCTGCACGAAGCATCACGTTCCGCCTGACCGCGCTGAGTACTGCGTTGGCTTTTGTTTTGACCGGTTGTGTCCCGAGTTCTTCAGAACACGATGCATCTCCGGACCCGTCCAACGCCGCTGAAGCGACCCAGACCGATGATCCTGAGTTGCAGGAGTACTACTCCCAGCAAGTCGAATGGACAAAGTGCGCAAGCATCATCGAGTGCGCCGAGATTGAGGTGCCGCTAAGCTACGACGCGCCACAAGACCAAAGCATCACGCTGTCGCTGAACCGACGCTCGGTTGAGGGCGCACAGGGAAACTTGTTGATCAACCCCGGAGGACCCGGTGGTTCAGGCCTGGATATGGTCACCGGATCGGTCCAGACGATGCTCAGCAACGACCTGCAACGTGCCTACAACATCATTGGTTTTGATCCTCGCGGTGTGGGGCAGAGCACCCCGGTAACCTGCCAGACAGATGAGGAAACCGATGAAGGCCGCCAGGAAAACCTCAAGGCGTGGGAGCCAGCTGACCGGGACGAGCTTGAGGCCGGCGTTGAGGACTATGCCCAAGACTGCGCACAGAACACCGGTGACCTCCTAGGGCATGTGGACACCGTTTCCGCCGCCAAGGACATGGACATCATCCGTGCGGTTCTCGGCGACACCCAGCTGGACTATCTGGGATACTCCTACGGAACCTTCCTCGGAGCCACCTATGCCGACCTTTTCCCGAGCAAGGTCGGTCGTTTTGTGCTGGACGGCGCCATGGATCCCACGGCCACCGCGCAGCAGCTGACCCTGGCCCAGGCTGAGGGTTTCGAAGGCGAAATCGATGCCTGGTTGCAAAGTTGTTTGGAATCGGTGAACTGCCCCTTCGCCGGGACCCTGGATGAAGCTAAAACCCAGTTGCAGGACTTTTTTGCAGAAATTGAAGAGCAGCCGCTGACGTCTTCAGACGGGCGCACGGTACCCATCATTGATTTCATCAACGGGTTCATCCTTCCGCTCTACGACGATGTGAATTGGCCCTACCTGACCGATGCCATGGCCTCGGCCATGCAGGGCGATGTTGATCAGATCCTGTATTTCTCCGATCTTGCCGCTGACCGCCAAGACGACGGAAGCTACGCTTCCAATTCGACCGCGGCTTTCACCGCCATCAATTGCTTGGACCGTCCGATGGACGCCAGCGAAGCGTCGATGGAAGCTGATGCCCAGGAGCTTCTAGCCGCTTCGCCCACCATTGGAAAGTATCTTGCCTACGGAGACATCACTTGTGACAAGTGGAGTTACGACGCGACAGGTCAACCCGAGACACTAGATGCCGCGGGATCAAACGACATCCTGGTGGTTGGCACGACCGGTGACCCGGCCACCCCGTACGCATGGTCCCAGTCGCTGGCCGAGCAGCTCGAATCAGCCACCTTGCTGACTTATGAGGGCCACGGCCACACCGCTTACGGCCGCTCGAATCAGTGCATTACCGATGCGGTGGATGGATACCTGATTGATGGTGAGGTCCCCCAGACAGACACCGTTTGCTAAATCTTTGTGCGAATACGCCTGTCGTTTTGACGTTGTGAGTTCGACTTAGATAAAGTTACACAGTGCCTGTTTTCAGGTGCAGGCCTCCTTAGCTCAGGGGTAGAGCAGCTCCCTCGTAAAGAGCAGGTCGCCGGTTCAAATCCGGCAGGGGGCTCGTTGTGAAAAAAACCCCGGAATCGCGAGTAACCCGTGATTCCGGGGTTTTTCACGCCCGCGATCTGGTTGAAATAAAACCTATGCACTGGACTCTACGTCCGATTCGAAGATTAGGTCGCTCGAAACTCGCATAATTGAGTTTTCACTCGGTTTCACTCATTCCTAGAAGCCACTCGTGCGACCGGTTGCACGGACGGCATCTACGGCTCCCCCTGCAGGAGGCAGCCCGCGAAGTTGGATTCATGCAGCTGCCCCGCCGACCTAAAAGCACACCGCGCTACACTCATACGCCACATTGGAAGGATTGCTAGTTCCGGGTGCACGGAGCCGGGCATTCAACTTCGGCACGTCAAGGCGCTCTTTGGAGTGGGGCGGATCAAGCACGGCCACCAAGAATTTTTTAAAATTGAATTTGGATGGCCACCAGATGGCTGATGAACAATTTAGGGTTTGAGGACTCGCCTATCACCGGGCGGCTTCCAGCCCTGTGCCTCGAGGTCCGAGGATTTACAACATTGGAGGATAGGCGCAGATGGGAGTTCTTAGCTAGGGTACGGGCTGCGTTGGCGACTGCAGGTCTCGAAGGTGCCACGGCGATTGCTGTGTCCACGCTGGCTTGCAGTGGAACAGTGGGAATGACCGCGGCCTGAGCAACCGCAGTAACTATTAAAGGCTGGAAACGTGAATATCCTTGATCATAAGGACTTCATGGATTTGGGAGCAGTGACTCCCGCACCGATGCCGTGGTTGAGGTCTCATGGTTGCTCCTAGGGTCGAAAAAGTGGGCCCAGGGTCGAAAACCACCTTTTTGACCGGAAATTTGTCCGACTTGTCCAGGGCCGCGCAAGATCCTGGACAAGAGCTGGGGAGGTATGGGCCCCTATATATACCTTTATTTAAAAGGATTTTAAGTTAAAACTTAACTTAAGGGGGTCGTACTTGCCCAGTTGTCCAGGATATATATACGCCTCCATAGGGATGTAGAAACGAAACATATTTCGTTTTCTACTTCCTATATAGACGTGCTTTTCCCCGGACAACCCGGACATCTGGACAAGATGGCTCAAAAGCCGCGGAATTCCGGGGCTAAATCGGCCTTGGGACTTGTCCAGCTCAGCACTGCTTCTGGACAAGGTGTCCAGATTTGTCCAGTTTTCGGCCCTCAGAGCCTGAGGAGTGTCTTCCAGCCCTCCTTCGGGGGCCGGTCCTGGCCGATAGTGCCTTATAGAAGGCTTGCCACTTCTACTGATGCAGCGCAGCGGCCAGGGGTGCGTAGGCCGATTCCAATCTTTGGTCTCATCTCGAGGGCTGGTGCTGTGAACCCATTGGACGCAACATCATCGAATCCCGAGGACTGCGTCATAGCCCCAACACGAAATACAACCCGAGGACGCCCCTGGGGCTCACCGGCAACGAAGGCACCCTTGGACGCTCGTCGCAGGGTCGTTGATCGGAAGGGATCGCAAATAAAGCTCCTGCGGACTTTTGCTCGGCGCTTGACTGTACACAGCACGCCGAGGTTGCATGCCCCCTCCAAGATACGACCCCACTGCTGGCGGAATGCACCGATGCGCACGCCCGAGACAGTGCCCCCCTACCGGAACCCGAGCGCCTGACCTCCACAGCCAGGAGCGACGATGATAATCGCGAAACTGCTGTGCCGCATGGGCGAGTATGCGGAAAGTTCCCAAGAGAAAAAGACGCTAGAATCCTATTGCTGATATAGCTGGCCACCGCCTTTTACTCCCCTGGCGAAACGGGTGGACGACTTATCTCGAATAGTGACATGATCTTATTACATGTTCCCCACTCCCGTGGGGGTGGTTCCAATGTATTTGGTTCAAACAAGCATTCTTCACAGAACGCTGACTTTCCTCGCTTCAGCGGGGGTGGTTCCAAATCATCGTCACCTGAGGTTCGTTACCGGATCGAAGGTTACATTTTCCCCACTCCAGTGGGGGTGGTTCCAATGTATTTGGTTCAAACAAGCATTCTTCACAGAACGCTGACTTTCCCCGCTTCAGCGGGGGCGACCGCCGCTCTTTGAGAGGCGGTCTTTTCTTTCACAACGGCATGTGCAAACGAGTTGCCCTATACGTGCCTATAGGCCCGTCTTCGCAGAACTGGCGGAATTCAAAACTTTCGGAAGACGACAGGTTCTAGCCCGCTTGCATACATCAAGAGATGGCGTTGCGGCTGATGAGCACCAGCCCCTTAAGGGCACCCGGTGGTCTTTGGATAATCGCCTCACGGTGGGCCCGTGGGCGGGATCCGAATCATTGCTCGGTGAAACTGTCGTGGAATTCCCCTGTAGAGTCCGGCGCAGCGTGGAAACTATCTACGTTTCACACAACCCGTAGCACACCACGGGCCCCCACCCGCCCCTCAGAAGTCACTGAGATGGTATCGGAGGCGCGCGGGGTCGAACATGGTAGGGTAACTAGGTTTTTGGTTACCGTGCCCGCAGAACGCATTGTGTAGCCCTAGAGAGGGTCGAGGGTACTGAACACCGGCCTCAGCAACGCTTCGACCCTGCGGCCCGGGTTTCAGTGGGTTAGTCAACTCGCAGTCCAGTCTCATGGCGAGGCGCTTCCCATGGGCCCGATACGCAGGTTCACTCTCAAAGTAAACCTTTCAAAGGTGCCGAATAATCTTCCATCCTTGCGTAGGTTGGCTTCTCCGCTGAGTGGCAGAACTCTGGGCGAGCACCTCTGCACTACGCAACCAGAACCTCTCACCACCCGCGTGCACTTGGACGAGATGGGCCTTCGCAGACCCGCTGCAGTTGCCAACGCAAAGGTTAGCCACGTCCGCCGCGCGCACCTCAAAGCTCCCCGCCGGTCGATCTTGTCCAGTTACCCAAGGCCCAAATGAGCGCTGGACAAATCTCAACGTCGTTTTAGGCCTGTAATTCCGGGGTTTTTGAACTGATTTGTCCGGATGTCCGGGTTGTCCGGGGAAAACAACGTGCTTATAGGAGCTTTGAAGTAGAAAAGTGTTTCGTTTCGTTCGCTTCTATATAGGGTCGTTAAAAGCTGGACAAGCTGGACAAATGGAGGCACATAGGGAGCCCCTTAAGTTAAGTTTTAACTTAAAATCCTTTTAAATAAAGGTATATATAGGGGCCCATACCTTTCCTCCACCCCTCCCAGCACTTGTCCAAAACGTTGTCCAGGTCCAAAATTTTCCGGACAACTCGGACAAATTTTCCGGACAAAACTGCACGGAATGTGATGCGGCTCACTTTTCGGCGCGTTTTGGGGTGCTGATTTGCCGCAGCATCCGAAGCCTGTTGACGGAACACACCACCTTGGCTTTGAGAGCACCCGTTGCCAAACCTGCTGTTCCCTTCGTCATGTCCCAGCAATTAGCCATCCTTAACTAGGTTGACATGCGTGAACCGCACCCTCTGATTACCGCTTTTAGATAATGCGCCGGAAAATTGAAATAAGGCACCAGAACACCACGTCCCAAGGCGAGGTTTGAAAGTGCGTTAGTTCTATTAGCCATCACCTCTCAGGAGACCTATGACCCCCGCTCAACTTCGCGCTCATATCGCCGCCTACCCGTACTGCGACTATGCCATCTTCGAATTCCTGACCCAGAAAGATCTGAAAGAGAACATCGCAACGATCATCGACAGCTCCCTCAAGGCCATCTACCAGGATGGACAATGGGAGAAAGACTTCCATCAAGCGAACGAGGTGCTGAGCCAAAGCCTCATGGACGAAGAGCATTATTCGACGCTCTACGATTACATCAGCACCTACCCGGCAGCTGCCGCGTGGACAGTCGTCCAAGAACTGGAAAAAATTGGATGCCGATGGGTCTACAGTCCCGATGGCGATCACCTCTTCGAAGCCTTCGGCTTGTTCGACGATGAGGGGAAAGAGACCAACGATTTCTTCGGCGAAACCATGGAAGCCTCGGAAGGTTACGGGCAGTGCAGCTACACACTGCGAACACCTGAATATCTGGCCGCGAACTGGGTAAAAGCACTCAAACGTTTGATTGATGAGCTGTGGGAGCTGGCGGTAGATCCCCGCTAGAACGTCGCAGAGGCATGGCGGCACTTATCTAAGGCCAAGGTGTTTATGCTTGCCTTGACCTTGGACAAGCCCCCGTCGAGCCATCGCCCTTCTCCTCCCCCTGAAACCGGTGCGCGGGTGCCGACCAGATACCTGGCTGCCATGATGCCAGTCCCAGAAGATTCTCAACCGCTGACGAAAGACCTCAAGAAACGCTCCTCAGCCCAGCGAAGCAGACAGCCAACACGGGCCATGCCCCATCACTGGCAGAAGACTGGATTCGATGGGATCCGTCGGCCAGGACATCTTCGCCAGGGAAACCTGGTGCCATTGCCGCATGGCCCCCATCATCCACACCGTCATGTCCTCAAAATCATCGCTCGTCTCCCGTGCTGCTGGGAACCAGTCATTCCACTGGACAACAGCCATCCGTCCTATCGGCTTGCCCTTGGATCGGGAGGGGTGTGAACGAAACGCGTTGGTCAGCATGGTGCGCATCGCCGCAGCGCTCATCCCGGCCCCTCGCACCGGATCCGGAGCGCAGACCCACAGGACCACGACCCCGGTGTGTTGTACGGGGTTGGCCTCGAGCCACCGGCACCAGCGTTCGATTTTCTGCTGCAGCTTCTCCGTGCGCGAAGCCGTCAGCTCGACAACAAAACGAACACCATCATCCCGGGTGAGAATACCGTCTCCCCGGTGATTCCACTTCGAGCTGCCAGTTGATGGGGGTGACTGCAACAACCGCGCTTTGGTGTGCCGCTCCCCTGCCACGTGCATAATGTCCCGGTGGTACTCAGCCGCGCGCAAGACGAATTCCACAGCGAGAAGATCATGCCGGTCATGCCCGCTAGGCGCATTCCACGATGCAGCCGCACCGCGAACAACCTTGTCTTCTGCCTCAGTCATGACGCTGGCCAGGCGGCCCAGCGGCCCGCCCATGCGACGGCGGAAGAACCGCACCGGAGACTGCCGAGGATTCAACAGGTGAGGTGCTCCCAGATCCAGGATGCCCAACCGCAGCAAAGTGCTCAAGGCTTTGGACGCTTCCCTCAGATTCGCAGTATTTCCGGTCATCAGAGCCAAATGGTGGTTGGAGAAAATGCCCCATCCGTCCATGGCGCTCAACGCCGCCAGGGTATTGCTGCGTGTTCGTGGACAGTCCAAAAGAGCACGCAGTTCCCGGCGGGCTTGAGCCGTGCTCAAAATGATCTCCGACGGAGGCTGCCAGGCCACCCGTCCGCCCCGCCCGAACTGCGCCAAGTGGTAGAGATCTGGTCGCTGCGGCAACGCCAGACCAACTGGTGCGAACGATGTCAGCATGAAATCTCCTCTATGAACGGCCGATAAATAGGAAGAGTTTGCCGCTCCCGGTTCCACTGCGACCACAGCAAATCTCCAGCAGGGTTATCCGCTCACATAGAACGTTCGCCCCGGGCAACCCCCGGTAATCTCCATGCGTCAACGAACCCGCTATCCGTGCCCCGGTTCAACGGCAGGCGCCTTCACCAGCACTAGCGCAAGGCTCATCCACCCTCACGATGTGAGCAAAGACCCGCTCGCATTGAATGAGGATCTTCTAGCCCCAGGCCAGGACAGCAGCACTACTGGCGCTCAGCTCACCGAAGAGGCTACGCTTCCAGAGTTTCATGATGCCGTTGCAGAATCCGTTCCCAGTTCAACGGCAGGCACAGTGCTCCGACCCTCTGGCGATCAGGCATCCTGGAGTAAGCCCGGCCCATGCCTAGGCGGACCATCCACTGACAGGTGTCCAGACCGGTCCGACGGTAGGCGCCTGAACTTCGGGGAAGAAAAGGAAGACCAACATATTAAGAACCAGCCCAAAGAGATGAGCCCCTAGCCAACGGAGGGGCTCATCTCGTCCCGGGAGTCGGACAACAACACCTCCTACGCAACGCAATCCAGATGAAATCCTCAACAGACAACCAGGTTCAGCTACCCAAGAACAACAGGGAGCGCACCGGTGAAGAGTCACAGCGTGTGACCAACACGCGGATGCTAAGAAGGTCACCGGGCTGAAAAGAACAGCTTGTGAACGACAGCCGCTCCCACTGACGAGTCTTACATCGCTTCAAGGTTCATGCCCAGCAGATTGCACCGAGCAAGTTCACGCCGGCCACAAAGTTGCCATCCCTACCAAAATGCTGAACATCAGCAGCTCTCCAACACAAACACCGTGGACGAAATCAAGAACCACGAATACAACGGGGAAGACCTGCAGTCAGCCATCCTCCTCACGCCGAGGTGATCCACCGGTCGGGGTATCAGACGCACAACACATCTCGGATCCTCACTGGGAAACACGAACCGATCCCGTTCGACCAGCACCCAGAAGAGGCGATCACCGTAATCAGAAAACCGGAGCAACACCACCAGCGTCGAACCAGCGGATCAATCCAGCGCAAGATTTGCAGGCTGGGGCGAAGCCCCCTAAAGCTGCGCGCAGCACCATCCATACCCCGACTGCAGCCCAGTCTCTACCCACCGCCTAGTGGCACAGACACCATCCCACCCCTGTATAAACATCCAAAAGATTGCACGTTGCCAGATGCACGGCTTCGGGGATCCAGCCGTCTTTCAATTGCCAAAATAGCAACAGAGAATACGTGAAAATCTCCATGATCTCGGGACAGAAATGGAACCGGAAGCACGCTGACACATGGAGGAAGAAACCTTATGGTGCCACTGGTTGTGTGGACTCCAGCAGGCCGGGACGAACGTAACTGCAGAATACTTCTTACTGCCCCGGGCTCGGAACATAAGTTCTGAATACTTCTTAACTGAATACTTCCTACTGCCCCGGGCTCGAAACATAAGTTCTGAATACTTCTTAACTGAA